>JAFUCP010000081.1 GCA_017459565.1 Clostridia bacterium
CCCTCCCCGAGGCCTCCCGGCGGCTGGGCAGACCCATCGTGCCCGTCGGACGCCGGGGCGAGGACCTGCTCGATACGATACTCAGGCTCAGGGAAGGCGTAAAGTGAGAGTGGCGTGTGGAGAGTGGAGTGTGGAGTTGAATCCACCCTCCACTCTCAAAACAACCTCTCCACACGCCATGCTTGAAGTTTACATCCATTTAATATTGGAGGATTACCATCATGTCCAAGCCCCTCGTCGCCATCGTAGGCCGCCCGAACGTGGGCAAATCCACCTTTTTCAACCAGATGGTGGGCAAGCGCATCGCCATCGTGGAGGATACCCCGGGCGTGACCCGGGACCGCGTCTACGCGGACTGCGAATGGCAGAACTATAAATTCACGCTGATCGACACCGGCGGCATCGACCCCAACAGCGACGACCCGCTGCTCTCCCAGATGCGCCGCCAGGCGGAAATCGCCATAGAGACCTGCGACGTCATCCTCTTTTTTGTGGACGGCAGGGCCGGCATGACCGCGGACGACGAGGACGTGGCGGACCTTTTGCGCAAGAGCGGCAAGCCGGTGATGCTGGTGGTGAACAAGATCGACAATGTCAAGGCCATGGACAACATCTATGAGTTCTACAACCTCGGCATCGGCGATCCCATCGGCGTTTCCAGCGTGAATCTTTTGAACTTCGGAGACCTGCTGGAGGCGCTGTGCAAGCTCTTTCCCGACCCGGAGGCCGAGGAGGCGGACATCGGCGCGATCCAGATCGCCGTGGTAGGCAAGCCCAACGTGGGCAAGTCCAGCCTGGTCAACCGCATCCTGGGCGAGGATCGCGTGATGGTTTCCGACATTGCCGGAACCACCCGGGACGCCATCGACACCCGCTTCACCGACGACGGCCAGGACTTCGTGATCATCGATACCGCGGGCATCCGCCGCAAGCGCGCCATCGAATACCAGTCCCTGGAGCGCTTCTCCATCGTGCGGGCGCTGGCCGCCATCGACCGCTGCGACGTGGCGCTGATGCTCATCGACGCCACCCAGGGCGTCACCGAGCAGGACAGCAAGATCGCCGGCTATGTGGACGAAAAGGGCAAGGCCGCCATCATCGTCATCAACAAGTGGGACGCCGTGGAAAAGGACGACAGGACCATGGACAAGTTCGTCCGGGAGGTCCGGGAAAACCTGAAATTCATGGCCTATGCCCCGGTGCTGTTCATCTCCGCGCTGACAGGCCAGCGGGTGAACCGGGTGCTGGACGCCGTGCGCGCCGCCCACGCCGAGGCCACCCGCCGCGTCACCACCGGCCTTATCAACGATATCCTCGCCGACGCCCAGGCCGCGCTGCAGCCCCCGGCCACCTCCGGGCGGCGGCTGAAGATCTATTACGCCACCCAGCAGGCCGTGCAGCCGCCCACCTTCGTCATGTTCGTCAACGACCAGACCCTCATGCACTTTTCGTATGAGCGCTACCTGGAAAAGCAGTTCCGCAGGGCCTTCGGCTTCGAGGGCACCCCGCTGAAATTCATACTCCGGGAGCGGAAGAAGGAAGAATAGGAAGCGCGGAGCCGGCGGTTTTCCCCGACATTATCCAGCTTCACACTCCACACTCCA
>JAFUCP010000082.1 GCA_017459565.1 Clostridia bacterium
CACACTCCAGACTCAGAAATCTCCACTCTCCACTCTCCACACTCCACTCTCCACTCTCCACGATCCACTCTCCACACTCCACACTCACAAATCTACACTCGCCAATCTCCAAACTCCACTCTCAACTCTCCACTCTCCCCTCTCCACTCTCATAACCCCCCTTCCAAAACGCCGCGCGGGCGGCGCACAGCTGCGCCGCCCGCGCGGGCATAAGCCCGGGGAATTTTCCCGGCATAAGCATCATTATTTTTCCGGCACCAGCAGTCCGTAGCTGCCGTCGTTGCGGCGGTACAGCACGTTGATGGAATCGTTTTCGGCGTTCATGAACATGAAGAAATTGTGGCCCAGCAGCTCCATTTGGGTGATGGCGTCGTCCACGTCCATGGGCTTGACGGAGAACTTCTTCGTGCGCACCACGTCGTAATTGACCTCCTCGAACGCGCCCTCCACGATCTCCTCGGGGGCTTCGGGCCTGGGGTCGCGCAGGCGCTTGCCCATCTTGGTGCGATAGCGGCGGATCTGGCTTTCCAGCTTGTCCACCGCGCGGTCGATGGAGAGGTACATATCGTTGGAATTTTCCTCCGCGCGCAGCATCAGGCCGTCCACGCTGACGGTGATTTCCGCGATATTGCGCCCGCCGCGCTGCTGGCGGAAGCGGATGATGGCCTCGGCGTCCCTGTTGAAATAGCGATCCAGTTTGCTCAGCTTCTTTTCCGCCCGGGCCTTCAGGCTGTCCGATACAACTTCCTTGCCCACATAGACAAACTTCATATCTCATCGCTCCTTTATATTGAATGACGTTGGCCGCGCCAGGCAACCAAATGTTAGAGTGCGTTTCTAACTTGATAATCATATTCTGCATGATTCGCGTTTTTCCTGCCTGCCGCGCAACATTTTTTCATTCAAGGGCGCTGTTGTCCGGCGTCAGGGAGGAGAGGATGGACTTGGCCGCCTCGCCCGACGGCGGCGACACCAGCACAACGAGCGCGAAGCCGGGGTAAACGGGGTGGAAGAACGCCGCGCCGCGATAATCGCCCTCGCGTTCAAGGCCCACGGCGGGGATGCCGTTTATGTCCAAAAGCTCAATGCCACCGCAGCCCGCGCGCTCAAAATCCGCGGCCAGGTCCTCAAGGCTGCCCAGCCCCCCGGCGCGCATGTACATCACGCACACGCCCGCGTCCCCGTCGCCCGCGCGGTAAAACATGCCCGCCGCGGCCTCGTCCTGCGAAATTTCAAAGCTGACCCAGTCGCCGGGCAGATACAGCTTAAAGCCGTCGTCAAAGCGCACCCACTCCCCCGCGTAGGGCGCGAAGCCCTCCTCAAAGGCCACCCGCGGCATCGCCGGCTCCGCCAGGGCCGCGCCCGCCGCCAGCAAGAGCGCCAGCAGCGCGCACAATCGCCGCAACATTCTTCCGGTCATGTCAATCCTCCATGGCGTAGCTGATCTCGTCCAGCTCCGCGTGCATGTATTCCGCCCAGCTGTACTGGTTCATGTAATCCCCAAGGTAGCGATAGCCGGACTTGTCCCGCTTCTTGAGCCACTCGTACAGATCGCATCTTATCCGGTCCACGGCGATGGCCAGGCTGCCCCGCTGCTTGTTGATGATATCCGTCACATTCAGCCGCGAAAGCGTGTTTTGCAGATCCTGGCGCAGGTTGCTCAGATAAGAGCCGCGCTTTTCCGGGTCGCCATCGTCCTCCCACAGCGCGCCAATGATCTCCCCGTTGGTGGTCTGCGCGCCCCGGTTGTTCACCAGCAGCGCCACAATCTCCTTGGTCCGGGAATACTTGAAGGCCACGGGCTTGTCGTCCACGAACAGCTCAAAGCTGCCGAAGGTCTGGGCAAAGACGCGCTTGTGCCGCTTCTGCGCCGCCGGGTGCCGCAAATCCGCCAGCTCCCGCCCGGCGTCGGCCTGCGTGACGGGCTTGGAGAGAAAGCCGCTGGCGTGCAGGGCCAGCGCCCCCGGGCAGCAGTCCTGTTTTTCGGACGTGTAGATCAGGTTGACCAGCGGGTACAGCTCCTTCATATACCGCCCCAGATCCAGCCCGTTCAGCTCCGGCAGGTCCGGCTCGATGAAGGCCACGTCCACCTCCCGCGCCCGGGCCTCGGCCAGCGCCTCCAGACTGCCCGCGCAGCGCAGCACCTCCGCCGCCGGGGCCAGCGCCCCCGCGATGTCGGCCATGCGCGCCAGCGCCGCGGCATCCGCGTCCACACACATGATCCTCATATTCCGTCTCCTCCCGCGCACACCCCGCGCACCGCCTGCCGCCCGCGCGCCGCCATCTCAAATCCCTTCGACGCCCGCGCGTACCCTGCGCACCGTCTGCCGCCTGCGCTGCTCAGGCGTCATGGCCAGCGGGTTCAGCTCCCCCACCAGCAGCATATCGCCCCCGTTCAGCGCGGCGTCCCTCAGGGGTCCGGCGCTCAGATCGGCGATCACCAGCGCCGCGAAGCGGTCGTAATTGTCCTCGTCGATCACGGGGAAGTGATAGCGCATACGGTACCAGTGCGCCGGATCAAAGGCCATGCTGCCGGTATAGAGCCGGTCCGCCGTGGCCTCTACCTCGTCCGGCCCGGCGGCCTGACCCGCCACCGCGCCGATATCGTCGCAGAAGAGCATGGCATAGGCGCGCAGTATCTTTTTGCGGATCGTGTCGCCCTCCTCGTCCGCGGGAGCGTCCATCACCCGGTAGTAATACTCCCGCGCCGCCTCGTCCTCCTCAAAGCGCACGATAGCGTCGTAAAAAGCCCTGTCGATCAACGGATGAGCCATGCCGTTTCCGCCCCTTTTCTTCGCTTTCCTCTATATTACACCCTTTCGTGCTTCCTGGCAAGGGCTTATATTGAACAAATGTGGGACAAGGAGACGGTCCTCTCGTCCCGGGACGATGACGGTTAGCTCTCCGCCCCGCCTCACCGCCCCGCTAACCTGGTTCTTCCCTCTGGGAAGGCAGTATCACTCCGCCGTCCGGCCAACCTCAACTCCACTCTCCACACTCAAAATCCCCGGCCAACCTCAACTCCACTCTCCACACTCAAAATCCCCGGCCAACCTCAACTCCACTCTCCACACTCAAAATCCCCGGCCAACTTCAACTCCACTCTCCATTCTCCACTCTCCACTCTCAGAAATCTCCACTCTCCACGCTCCACTCTCCACTCTCAAAATTCTCCACCCCCCATGCTCACAAAACCTCCCATCCTTTGTCACGCCCATGTCGTTGACATTTGCTTTCCGCGGGGCTATATTAAATAAAGTCGCGGGCGCGCGGGGCTGCGTGTGACAGTTCTGTGACAGTCTGCGTGATATACTCTGTCCATAAACAAACGCGAAACGCATTTGAAAAAGGAGGTTTTTACAATGACTGAAAACAACATCAACGGCATGGAGCTGAACCTGGAGGATCTGGAGCAGGTTTCCGGCGGCAAGAACGAGGCGATCAAGGCGACGGGCGACGTGAACGTGCGCAAGGGCCCGGGCCTGGGCTACGACACCATCGGCGTCGTGAAGAAGGGCGAAACGGTTCCCTTCCTGGGCGAGGTGCAGAAGGACAGCCGCGGCGTATACTGGGGCAAGGTCAGCTACAAGGGCAAGACCGGCTGGGTGTCCTCGAAGTACGCCAAGCTCATCTGACGGGCGAATGAACACCAAACGCAGGGGCGCGCGCTCCTGCGTTTTTTCCAATGGGCCGCGCTTTTGCGTCCCAAATCCAGCCATTCCCGGCGCGGCAAAAGAGGAAAACCCCCGCGGCGCGGCGAATAAACCTTATAAGACCATCAATCGGAGGGAATTTCATGAAAAAGACGATTCACAGGGCCCTGACCCTCATGCTCTGCGCGGCGCTGCTGCTGGGCGGCGCGCTGCCCGTGGCCGCGTCGGCGGAGGGCGCGGACGCCATCGAAGCCATCCTTTCGGGCATGACCTTGCGGGACAAGCTGGCGCAGATGATGATGCCGGCCTTCCGCGGCTGGAAGCAGACCCCGGACGGCGAGGACGCGGGCGCGATGACGCTGAACGACGAGATGCGGCGCTGCCTGGCGGAAAACCGCTTCGGCGGGGTGATCATCTTCAGCGAAAACTGCCGGGACGCGGAGCAGCTGCTGCGCCTGACGGCGGACATGCAGCAGGCGAACCGGGAGGGCGGCGGCCTTCCGCTTATGATCTCCGCGGACCAGGAGGGCGGCATCATCACGCGGCTGGGCTTCGGCACCAGCGGCCCGGGCGCCATGGCGCTGGCGGCCACGGGCGATGCCCAGAGCGCCAGGGCCATGGCGCAGATCTTCGGCGAGGAGCTTGCGCTGGTGGGGATCAACGCGGACCTGGCCCCGGTGGCGGACGTGAACAGCAACCCCTCCAACCCGGTCATCGGCGTGCGCTCCTTCGGGGACGACGCGCTCCAGGTGGCCGAATACAGTGCGGCCTTCATCCGGGGCCTGCACGACGCGGGCGTCATCGCCACCGCGAAGCACTTCCCGGGCCACGGCGACACCGATGTGGACAGCCACACGGGCCTGCCGCTGGTAAACGCCACGCTGGATGAGCTGACGGCCGGAGAGCTGATCCCCTTCCGGGCCGCGGTGGAAGCGGGGGTGGACATGGTGATGACCGCCCACATACAGTTCCCGCAGATCGAAACGCAGACCTACACCTCCCTCAATGGCGAGGAAATCTACCTGCCCGCCACCATGTCCCACACCATCCTGACGGACCTGCTCAGGGGCACGCTGGGCTTTGAGGGCGTGATCATCTCCGACGCGCTGGAGATGGGCTCCATCCGCCAAAATTTCGCCACCGACGACGTGCTGTGCATGACCATCGGCGCGGGGGTGGATATGCTGCTGCCCCTGGGCGTGTACGGGCCGGAATCGCTGAAGGCGCTGACGGAGCTGCTGGATGAGGCCGTGGCGCTCACCGAGGCGGGCCGCATCGACGAGGCGCGGGTGGACGACGCCGTGCGCCGCATTTTGACCCTCAAGCAGAAGTACGGCCTGCTGGATCAGACCGACTTTGCCGTCACCGGCGAAGCCGTCGCCGCCGCCGTCGCCGGCTGCGGGAGCGCAAAGCACCGCAAGGTCGCCTGGGAGCTGGCCGAAAAGGCCCTCACGCTGCTGTGGAACCGGGACGGCGCCTTCCCCATCGCTCTTGAGGGCGGCGAGCGTGTGCTGATTCTGAACACCGCCGCCAGCCGCGCCGCGACCTGGGATTTCGCCCGCCAGCGGCTTGAGGAGGAAAAGCTGCTGCCCGAAGGCGTCAGCTTTGAGAGCCTGGTGATCGAGCCGGAAACCGCCCAGGCCTGCCTCGAGGCGGCGAAAGCCGCGGACCGGGTGCTGGTCATCAGCCGCGACTGGGACCCCTCCTGCCTGGACCCCGAAACGGAAAACGGCTTCCCGGTGGGCGTGGTCAACGAAATCATCGACCTCTGCCACGCCGATGGCCGGCAGGTGGTGGTCATCAGCGCCCAGCTGCCCTATGACGCCGCCTGCTTTACCGACGCGGACGCCATGCTGCTGGCCTACTGCTCAAGCGTCATGCGCGATCTGCCCCCCGCAAACGGCGCGGGCAGCGCCTATGTGCCCAACCTGCCCGCCGCCATCTGCGCCGCCTTCGGCGCGTCGGTCCCCTCGGGCAGGCTGCCGGTTTCCCTGCCCGAGCTGGACGGGGGCCGTCCCACGGACAGGATACTGTTTGAGCGCGCCGCCGAATGACGCGCCGCTGAACCCCCCGCCCAAACCCGGCGGTGGAATGAGGAGAGATCACCATGATGAAAAAATGGCTTTGCGCCCTGCTGACCCTGGCGCTGATGCTGCCCCTGGCGGCGGGCGCGGTTCTGGCCGAGGGCGACAGGGAGGGCGGCCCCATGGAGCTTGAACGGCTGGACGCAATTCCGGATTACCAGTGGCAAAAGACCGCCGCCTTCCCGGACTGGAAGGGCTACACCGACGATACCCTGGCCATGAACAGCATGTTCAGCTTCCTGGGCTATCACGGCCAGGGCGAAATCTTCCTGTCGGTTTCCGAGGGCGTGGAGAGCTTCAGCCTGTATGTCAACGGCGTCAGGCTGAACACCCCCGCGCCGGCCCCCGGGGCGTGGCGGGCGGACCTGTCCGGCTGCGCGGTGGACGGCGTGAACACGCTTCAAATCACCAACATCCTGCCCCTGGGCATGGAAAAGCCCGTCACGGTGTACATTCCCTATCCCGTGGTGCTGAACGGCACGGACGGGGAGGGCGGCGTCCACCCGCTGGCGCTGAAGCTGGTATCGGACATCATCGAAGCGGACGTGCGCCACGGCTTCACCAGCGCGCAGCTGGCCGTGGTGCGCAACGGGCGGCTGATCTATCAGAACGCCTGGGGCAGAACCAACAGCTACGCGCCGGACGGCACGCCCCTTTCGGACAGCGCGCCCGTCACCAACGACACGCTCTACGACCTGGCCAGCGTGACCAAGATGTTCGCCGCCGAATACGCGGTGCAGAAGCTGGCCACGGACGGGCTGCTGGACGTGAACGCCCCGGTGGTATCGCTGCTGGGGGACGCCTTTGCCGATGACACGCTGGATTTCGCCTACGCGCAGGCGGAGGATCCCCCCACGCACGAGACGCAGATCGCCTGGAAGCGCTCTCTGACCCTGCGGGACCTTCTGTGCCACGAGGCGGGCTTCCCGGTCTCCCCCCACTACAACAACCCGGATTTCGACATGGCCCTCCAGGCCGTGACCCTGCCGGGGGCCAACCTGTGCTACGCCGCCGGCCGCGACGAGGTGCCCGGGGCCATCTTCAAGACCCCGCTGCTCTATCAGCCCGGCAGCCGCACGCTGTATTCCGACGTGGATTACATGCTCGTCTGCTTCATCGTGGAGGCCGTCACCGGGCAGCGGCTGGATGACTGGCTGCGGGAGAATTTCTTTGAGCCCATGGGGCTGGAGCGCATCTGCTTTCTGCCGCTGGAAAACGGCTTCTCCCCCGACGACTGCGCCGCCACGGAGCTGAACGGCAACACCCGGGACGGCCGCCTATCCTTCCCCGGCATCCGCACCGAAACCATACAGGGCCAGGTGCAGGACGAGCGCGCCTGGTACTGCATGGAGGGCGTCTCCGGCCACGCCGGTCTGTTCGCCAGCGCCACGGACCTGGCCAAGCTGGCCAGCGTGATGCTCACCGGCGGCTGGGGCGAACACCGCTTCTTCTCCCGCAACGCCATCGACCTGTTCACCGCCCCCAAGTCCCTGGGCTCCGGCCAGTGGGGCCTGGGCTGGCACCGCATGGGCGATGATCAGCGCCCCTGGTACTTCGGCACCCAGGCCGCCCCCAACGCCATCGGCCACCAGGGCTGGACCGGCACCCTGGCCATGATCGATCCCTCCCGCCAGCTGGTGGTGGTCTATCTCACCAACAAGATCAACGCCCCCGTCACCGGCTCCGACAACATCAACAAGTTCGATGCCTGCTGGTACACCGCCTCCACCCTGGGCTTCGTGCCCCAGCTGCTGTCCATCGGCATGGATTCCGACGCCGATATCGCCCCCCAGCTCAATGACCTGCTGGCCGATATGGCCGCCGAAAGCCTCAAGCTCATCCCAGAGGGCGCCGGCGCCGACCATCCCGCCGTGAAAAACGCCCTCAGCAAGCTGGAGCTGCTCTCCGGAATCCCCGAATACGCCGCCTTCGCCGCGGAACTCGAAGGGCTTATGCCTGTGGAAGAGTGATGTGGGACAAGGGGACGCCTCTCTTGTCCCACGGCGATGGCAGTTAAACCGTCTCCGGCCAACTCCAACTCCACTCTCCACACTCCACTCTTCACTCTCAGTCAACTCCACTCTCCACTCTCCACCCTCCACTCTCAGAAACCCCCCGCCAAAACGCTCCAGCACCCCGGAGGCCGACATGAATCCCATCATCCATCTGATCCGCCGCGCGCAGCTCAAGGCAAACGCCCCGCGCATCGCGGCCAACCCGAACCCCTACGGCGTCGTCATCCAGCGGGACATTCCCTACCGAAACGACGGCGACGCCAGCCACCTGATGGATATCTACGCGCCCGCGCCGGGCGGCGCGCCGCTGCCGGTGATCGTGGAAATGCATGGCGGGGGATATTTTTCCTGCAACAAGGATATCAACGCCCAGCACGGGCAATACCTGGCCTCGGGGGGCTTTCGCGTGGTGAACATGAACTACACCCTCTGCCCCGAGGGGAGCCTGACCACCATCCTCAACGAGCTGGTGGACGTGCTTGGCTGGGTGGACGCCAACGCCGATGCCCAGGGCTTTGACCGCTCCCGCGTGTTCCTCACGGGGGACAGCGCGGGCGGCCACTTCGTGCTGCTGGCCACGGCCATGTTCGCCACGGGCCGCGGGGCGGACTACTTCCGGGTCGCGCCCTCGCCGCTTAAAATCGCGGGCTGCGCGGCCTCCTGCCCGGAGGGGAGCTTTGAATGGCGGCTGCTGCCCCGCAACGCCGGGGCGCGGCTGTCCTATCTTCTTTTGCATAAATATACATTCATAAAGGACTATGCCCGCTTTTCCGGCTATGAATACTTCATGGACGGGCGCTTCCCCCGCGTCTGGTTCTGCACCTCGCCCACGGACGGGCTGATGTATGACCACACCCGCCGGATGCGCGAATACATGGCGCAAAAGGGCTATCCCCACGTCTACCGGGAGTACACCGGCGCGACGCGGAAGCTGGGCCACGTGTTCAACGTGCTTGAGCCCGACCTTCCCGAAAGCCGCGCCGCCAACGACGACATGCTGGCCTTCTTCCGGGAAATCGCGGGCCAAACCGCGCAATGATGCCTGTGGAGCCTGCCATGGACGCCAACCGTCTGGAAATGAAAATCTGCGCCGCCATCTGCCGGGGCGACGGGCTGAAGGCGCGGGATATCGCCCACATGCTGAACCTGGACCGCGGCACGGTCAACCGCGCGCTGTACACCTCGCCGCTGCTTGCGGAGCTGTGCTGGCAGGATCGGGACAGCCGCTGGCACGGCATCATCCGCCAGCAGCGGCCCCACGCAGGCCTGTTTGAGTTCTGCGGCTATTACAGCCGCGTGGACGAATTTCTCGACCTGTCGGAGCAGGCATGGATGGACCGCATGGTGGAGGGCTGCCAGCGCGTGGGGCGCAGCGTCAGCGACCACCGCGGCCTGTTCCATTCCTTCCGGGACTGCCGGGCGCAGCTGGTGCGCCTGTTCGGGGACCTGATGGACATGGCCGGCGAGGGCTGCCTGGGCTGGGAGATCGCCTTTGAATTCCGCCTCAAGCGCTCCCGCCGCGTGCGCATCTACGCCGACGTGCTGGTCATCACCGAGGACCGCGTGTTTTCCCTGGAATTCAAGATGAAAAACGCCGTCGAACCCGAGGATGTCCGCCAGGCCGCGAAATACTGTCCCTGGCTGGAAATCGTCTTTGGCCCGGACTACGAGGTCCTCCCCGCCCTGGTCCTCACCGGCGCGAGGGAGGTTTTCGAATTCCGCCCCATCGGCCAAACCGGCTCCCTGCTGCCCGTCTGCTCCGGGGACATGCTGTTCAACGTGTTCGATGAATACCTGGGCTTCCTGAGCGGCCCGTAAAGCGGCGCATGAAACCGCGTAAATATGAAGCGCGGCCCATCGCCGGCCAACGCCCCCTCGGGGCGTTTCGGCTGCGATCGGGCCGCGCTCTGTGTCGTATGCTCCCCTGCCGCGCCCAAGGGCGCGCATCCGCCCCGGGGCGTCACAGCACGGGCGTTATTTTGCTGCCGCTTCCGGTGTTCGTGACCACGAGCTTCTGGGGGATGCTCTCGTTGAGCTTGTCCACATGGGAGATGATGCCCACCAGGCGGTCGCCCTCCGTCAGCTGGTTGAGGACCTCCAGCGCCTTGTCCAGATAGCCCTCGCTCAGCGTGCCGAAGCCCTCGTCGATGAACAGCGCGTCCAGCCGCCGGCCCCCCGCGCGGCTCTGCACCACGTCCGACAGGCCCAGCGCCAGCGCCAGCGAGGTGAAGAACGATTCGCCGCCGGACAGGGATTCGGACGGGCGGCGCTGGTCGGTGCTGTAATCCATCACGTCGATATCCAGGCCGGAACGGGCGTTGGCCCGCCTGGCCCCCTGCTTCAGCATCAGCTCATACCGCCCGCCGCTCATCTGGTTCAGGCGGCGGTTGGCCATCTGGAGAATGTCCTGAAAGGTCGCCCCCAGGACATAGCGCTCAAAGCTGAGCTTGCCGCCCTCGCCGGAGGTGCCCTCGGCCATGCCCGCCAGCCTGCCGATGCGCTCCCATGCCCCGCGGGTGCCTTCGAGGGACCGCCGCAATGCGCCGGCGCGCTCCGCCACTTCGCGGTGGTTGTTCAGCAGCACGCTCAGGGCCGTGAAGCGCTCGTTTTGCCCGTTCCAGGCGCTCTGAGCGCCGTCGATTTGCGCCTGCAGCGCGCCCAGGTCCACCGGCTGCTTGCCCGCCGTCCGCGCCTTCAGCTCCTCGATCTGCTTCCGGGTGTTCTCCCTGGCGTTTTCATAGTCGTTCTGCGCCGTTCGCTCCGCCTTCAGCCATTCTTCGCCCTCCATATCCCCCATGGGGATGAGGGCCTCGCGCACGGCGCCGACATCCGTAAAGGACGTGTCCGCCAGCGCTTCTTTCATTTGCGCCCGCTTCTCATCCCGCGCCTGCGCCTGCTCTTCGAGGGCCTTTTCCAGCTCGCTGCGCCGGCCGACGCTGTTGCTCAGCGCGTCCCCGGCTTTCTTCAGGGCGTCCCTGTGCCGGTCAATCCGGGTTTGCAGCCTGTCACTTTCGGCCTGCTTTTCGGCCCTTGCCGCCTCGGCGGCGGGCATGTCCGCGTACGTCAGCTGCCGCCGGAAGCCCTCGATCTTCTCCAGCAGCCTGGCGGCATCCGTTTCCATGGCCTGCGCCTCATCGCCCTGCGCGCGGGCCTTCTCATCGCACGCGACAAGCCCCGCCTTTAGCCCGGACAGCCTTAATGCCTCCGAATCGCGCTTCTCCTTTTCCGCCTTCATGCCGTCCCGCTCTCCTTCGGCCCCGTCGCAGTCCTGCCGCGCCCCAATGATAACGGCATCCAGATACCGTTCACCGCACAGGCACTCCCAGGTCGGGCCCTCCGAAAGCCACTTCCCGGCATCCGTGACGAGATGCTCCCGGTCGCTGTCCAGCGCGCTCTCAAGGCCCTTGAGCTTCTCTGCCTGGGCGCCTCTGGCCTTTTCCCGGCGCTCAAAGGCCGCCTTGGCCGCGTCGACCCGCGCCTTGTCGGGCGTATCGGCATCGGGAACCGCCAGTATGTGGAGCCGGTCGCGGCAGACGGCCGTGCCGCACACGGGGCACGGGGCCTCGCCGTCCCGCGCCACCTTCTCTCGCAGCTCATCCGCCAGCAGCCCGGCCTGGCCCGCGATGAAGCGCCTGTAGAGATCGTCATAGCTGTCCCGCGCTTGCGAGGCGGCGCGGGTCAGGTCCATGAGCGTTTCCCGCTCCCGCCGATATTCCCGCTCCCGGGAAAGAACGGCCCGAACGCGCTGCCGGATGCCGTTCTCGCCGGCCAGGGCCTCGACGCGCTCACAGGCCGCGTCATATCGCGCCTGGGCCCGGTCCAGCCGCACGTCGATGTCCCGCAGCGCCTCAAGCCTTTGACCGACGGCCTCGATTTCGCCCTCCAGCTCCCGCTTCTCCGCCTTCGCGGCCTCCTCCGCGCCCCGGGCCGACTTCGCGCCCGCTTCCGCTTGCCGGTGGGCTTCCACCGCCTGCTCAAGCTCCTTATACAGCGGCAGCTGTTCGTCGATCCTTGCGACTTCTGCGCTCAGCTTCGCGGCCCGTTCCCCGGCGGGCTTGTCCTCCTCCACGGCCTTTTGCGCCTCTTCGCGGGCCTGCGCCTGTCGCTCGATGGTCCCATCCAGCAAATCGAGCCTTCCCCGGGTATCCCGCCAGCTCCTTTCGGCCTGTTCACAGGCGTCGATGGCGGGCAGCGCCCGGTGCAGCGCCCGCTCCGCCAGCTCCGCCGCGGCCCTCCGGCGCTCAAATTCGGCCCGCCGCCCCTCCAGCGCAGCCGCC
>JAFUCP010000083.1 GCA_017459565.1 Clostridia bacterium
GTGCTGTTTTCGGCGTCGACATAGGTGTAATTGACCTTCGTCGCAACCTCGCCATTGCTGACGAGGCTGTCCGTCCCGGCGTCGTAGTCGCAGGTATAGGTCCAGATGGCCCCGTCCGTGGCGCTGCCGGAGCCGACGACGACCACCTGGTAATCCTCCATGGTCTCTTCGATGTAGACGGTCACGCGCTCGTCGTTCCACTCGCCGGCGAAGTGATGGCCGGGACCGACATAGTCCGGATCCTTCCAGCCGTAGGTATGCTCGAACAGCTTCCCTTCGTCTTCGGAGAGGTTCGCATCGTTCCAGACCAGCTTGCCCGCGTCGTCAAAGCAGAACTCCGCGTCGGCGTATTCGAAATCAGTGTCGTCGATCTGCTCTTCGCTGTCCGGCTCATAGTCCCCGGTGCCCGTGACGCGGGAAATGCTCTTCATGGCGTGGGTCTCCTCGTCGTAAACGCAGCCGTATGCCCATACGACGTAGGTAAAGACATCGTCTTCCCCCTCCACATCCATCTGGATGTTGACGATGTATCCATCGCCCTCTTCGCGAGCGGTAATGTCGATGTTGGTCGTGCCATCCTGATCCACCCATTCGCCCAGGTAGTCGTGCGCGGTGACAGAGGGCACTTCCTCCGCCAGAGCCACCCCGCCGACGAGCAGCGCCGCGATCATCATGATCGCAAGAATCATCTTGATTGTTCTCATCTTCTTTTCCTCCATTCATCTATTTCCCAAAACGCCCGCTCGCGTTTCAGAATCCTTTTTCGCTTTTTACCCCGGAAAGCCATCCAGGGAACCGTGTTCCTCAATCCAGACGAACTTATCCCAATCCGACTGACTCAAAAAGGCGCGTGCTGCGACATAGTGATGCGCGCGTCCGGCCGCGCTGCTCATGGCTTTTACGTAGACGCTGTCGCCGACGCAAGCCCGGAAAAAGCGCAGCGATTCCCGCTTGTGCTGAAAGCCGGGCCTGTAGACGCCCAGAACGGAAGCGCCGCCACTGGCCTGTTCCAGCTGTTCCGGGCTCAGTCTGACCGCTTTTCTTTGTTCACTCATGGACAATTATCTCTCCTTCGCTTCTACACCTGAAACCGTGGTACCGTTTTCAAACACATCGTCCTCGGTAAACGTCACATGTCGCCCATCAGCAGCCTGGGCAGGAACAGCACGAGGTCCGGCGCGACGTTAACGACTACCAGGACGAGGAGCATCACCAAGTACATCGGCAGCGTTGCCCGGACGGCCCGTCCCATGCTCACATGTCCAATGGAAGCCGCCGCGAACAGCGCAGCGCCGACGGGCGGGGTGGTCAGTCCGATGCCGAGGTTGAGCATCATGATGATGCCAAAGTGGATGGGGTGAACGCCCACAGCTCGGGCGATGGGCAGCAGCACCGGCGTGGCGATCAACAGGATCGGGCCCATATCGCAGATCATGCCCAGTACCAGCAGGATCACATTCAGCGCCAGCATGACCGTGAACCTGCTGTGGGCGGCGGAAAGGATGGCGTTTGAAACCACCTGGGGAACCCGGATATAGGCCAGGAGCCATCCGAACGCGCTGGATGCCGAGATGAGGAACATCACATTCGCCACCGTCTTGAAGCCGTCCCGGAAGACGGTGAGTAGCTTTCCAAGCGGTACCTCCCGATAGACGACAACCGACACCAAGCAGGCATACACCACGGCCAGAGCGGCGGATTCCGTCACCGTGCAAATGCCGGTGCATACTCCGATCAGTATGATCGCCACGGTTCCCAGGCTCCAGAGGGAATCCCCCACGATGCGCAGTCCTTGCTTAAAGGGTACTTTTATCCCGGCGGGATATTTTCGCTGTTGGGATACGACAGCGGAATATGCCAGCAGGCAGATGCCCAGCAACAACCCCGGCAGCAACCCCGCCAGGAACATCCGACCGACGGACAGGCCGCCGGCCACCATGGCGTAGATCACCATGTTGTGGCTGGGCGGGATCAGTATGGACTGCACCGACGTGGACAGCGTGATGCCCACGGAGAAGTCCTCGTCGTAGCCCTCGTCCTTCATCATGGGGATCAGGATCGCGCCGAGGGAGGAGATGTCCGCCACGGCAGAACCGGAAATGCCGCCGAAGATCGTGCTGGTGATGCAGTTGACGTAGGCCAGGCCCCCTCGCAGGTTCCCCACCAGCACCTTGGCAAAGCCCACGAGGCGCTTGGATATGCCGCCCTTTCCCATGAATTCGCCGGCGATGATAAAGAAAGGCACCGCCAGCAGCGCGAAGGAATCCACGCCCTTGAACATGCCCTGTATGAGCACGGTCAGGCTGACGCGCAGGTACAGGGCCGTGACGATGGAGGAAAGCGTCAGCGAAATGGCCACGGGGATTCTCAGAATCAGCAGCAGGAAAAAGCTCCCCACCAGCAGGATCGTCGCAAGGCTGTCAACGCTCATAGGTCCCTCCCCAGTATGATTCCCCGCCGGATGGTCTGCATAAGGCAAAAGCACCCGCCGATGGGAATGCAGATCATTTCCCAGCTGGAGGGGATGTTCAGCCCGCTGATGACGTTGCCGCGGCAAAGCGACGTATACCTGATGCCCTCCACGATCATGAATATCGAAAACACCGCCATGCACAGCACGCCGAATCCGTCCAGCAGGCGCCGCGCCCGCTTTGACAGGAAACGGTCGAAGGCGTTGATCCTGACCAGGGTGTCGTCGTGGATGCCCATGGAAAATCCGAACATGCAGGCGTACACCATCAGAAACCGGGAGATCACCTCGCCCCAGTAGGGCGCGTTATTGAAGACGTAGCGCATCACGATGACGTAAACCGTCTCCAGGGACAGCAACACCATCAGGGCCGCGCAGAGAATCTCCGCGACCCTGTTCATGGTTTCGAGAAAGCGCACCATAGCCTCACCCGCTTCGCGTGACGGATGCGCCGTCACCGCATGGCGTCGATGTCCGCGATCAGGTCCTCGTACCCGGCGCCATATTTCTCCCGCACCGGCGCGCAGGCCTCGATCCAGGCCTCGAGATCCTCCACCTCGTTGATCTTCACGCCCTTGCTCTCCAGCTCCTGCATGGCCTTGTCGTCGAATTCCTGGGCGGAAACCCGCGCATACTGCTCCGTATCCTTTGAGGCCTGACGAATGATCTCCCTGTCCTCCTCGCTCAGCCGGTTCCAGGAGGTCTCGGACATCACGATCATGCTGACGCTGGTGATGTGCCGCGTGAGGGCATAGTAGGGAGCCACTTCGTAGTAGGAGGAGGAGTTATAACCGGCGGGAATGTTTTCCAGCCCCTCGATCACGCCGGACTGCAGAGAGGTGTACACCTCGGTGTAGGCCATCGGCACGGCGGAAGCGCCCATGGCGTTTACCACGTCGATCATGAGGCTGGCGTTGTTGGCGCGGATCTTCCGCCCCTTGAGCTGGTCGATGGTGGTCACGGGGCCGTCCACCGTGATCAGGTTGCGGGAACCTTCCTCCGCAAACCACAGCCCCACCAGGCCGGTGCCCTGTTCCTCCGGGCAGGCGCGAAGCCGATCTCCGATCTCGCTGTCCAGCACCCTCCAGCAGTGGTCCCGGCTGACAAAGATGTACGGCAGGCCCAGCACGTTCAGCACGGGCATGTTGAAATCCGCCAGCAGCGTCACGGTGGCCCGGCAGATGTCGATGGTCCCCATCTGCGTGGCCTGCACGGCCTCCTTCTCCGCGCCGAGCTGGGCGTTGTCGTAGATATCCACGGTGATCCTCCCGCCGGACAGTTCTTCCACCCGCTGGGCAAAATAGCGCGCGTCGGCGGTCAGCGGATGGTCCGTCTCCGCCAGCTCCGCGTAGCGCAGGCGGATGGCCGACTCCGCCGTGCATGTCATCGGCAGGGCGATCAGGATCAGGGCCAGCATCAGAATAAGTGCCTTCTTCATGTGGGAAACCTCCTTATCTGTCGATCCCGGGATACAAGCGCGCATCATATCCGAATCAGAAGTACATTCAGGCCCAGCAGGCTCTGGTAGCTCATATCCAGGGCGATGCGGTGGGCCAGGCGGAGCCCTATATTGGTTGCGGGATCCTTGGGTGAAAGCATGTTCAAGCGCTCAACAGGGTCGAAGCGAACGCAGTCATCCTTGATGCACAGCACCAGGCTGTCGCCCTTCCAGGTGACGCGCAGGTCGATCTCGTGCCGACGGCGGTCCCGGGTGAGGCCATGGCGCACGATATTTCCCGCCATCTCCTCCATGGCCAGCGCAGCAAAGTACGACCGGCGCGCATCCACGCCATGGGCAAGGCAAGCGCTCTGGATCGCTTCCGAAACGTGGACAACCTCCTCCATGCCGGCGATTCTGAGGTTCATCCAATCGCCCTCCGGCGCGCCAAAGCCGTCCGGAAACGCCATCAGGTCACTGATGGATTTGGGCAATCGCCGGTTGAACAGGGTTACATAGCGCCCGATCACAGCCACCAGCGCCACGCTGTTGAGCACGTGAGCCGCGTAGACGCCGCGCATGCCATGGGCGGGCATCAGAAGCGCCGAGAAGAGGACAATGTTGACAAAGCCGGTCAGCAGAGACAGAACATGCACCAGCCGCAGCTTGCCGACGGTCTGCCCGTAGCAGGTGTAGTTGAGGGTAAACACGCTGATCGGCATGGCCAGCGGCAGAATCCTGTAGCCCCACACCGTCGCCTGGAAGACCGGGGAGGCCGTTTCCTGGTAGTGAAGGAAGGTCAATGGCCTGGCCAGCAGCACGATCAGCGCCGATATGACGATCATCAGCGGTACGAACCGAGTGAGGATCGTCCGCATGATATCCTCGATCGTCCGCCGGTCCTCCTCGCCGTAGGCCACGCTGAACACCATGCGCGAGACGGATACCATGCCGAAGGGCACCGCCCAGAAGAAGCGCAGCAGCGCGTCGTTGGCCGCGAAGGCCGAAAGCCCTTCCACGCCGGCGTGCCGCAGGATGAGATTGTTCAGCGCGATGCCGCGCACAAACTGGTAGCCCAGTATCATCGCCCCGGGCGCGCCGACCTTCAGGATCGTGCCGAGTTCCCTCCAGTCCAGCCTGCGAAGGGAGAGGGACACCGGCAGCGTGGACCGCCCGCAGAAATAGTAACCGGCCTGGATGGCCAAGAACACCCACATGCCCGCAGACGAACCCAGCGCGAGCCCAAACACGCCCATGTTCAGCGCGCGAACGAAAAGCAGGTTCGCAAACAGGGTCGCAACGATACAGGCCAGCGTGGCCAAAGTCGTCAGCCCGGTGCGGTTCTCCAGGGAAAGATAGGAAGCCAGCTGGCTGCCGATCACCATCGGTATGACGCCGACCGCCTGGCCCAGCAGGTATTGATTGAACAGCAGCCGCACCGCGCCATCGTCTGTGATGAACCGCGTAAGATCGAAGAGCGCCATGAGGAGATAGCCGATGATGATCGCTGCAGACATCAGCAGCGATGCAATCATATCCAGCGAGAAGGCATTGCGGATCCTGTCATTGGCCCTCTGGCCCAGGTATTTCCCGTTCAGTATGGTTGCCCCGCCCACAAGCAGCGTGCTTATAGCGTTGATCAACATGCCCAGGGGCATATAGAGCCCGATGGCAGTCATGGCTTCCATACCCAGCATATTGCTGGCAAGAAGACTGGATGCGATGCTGTTGATCGCGCCGATCGCGGCAAGGAATATCTGCGCCGGCAGCAGGCGAAGCATAAGCCTCGAAATCAGTCTCCTGTTCTCAGAGTCCTGCTTCACACCTCTACCCCTCTCCAAATCCGTATCAACAGAATACAATCATGCCAAAACTATTACTGTAAACATGCCTCGCAGGGGCACTTTGGAGATCGCCCCTGCGAACGCGTTCGCTCATGGTGGTGCGGCTTGCTGCAAGGGACATTCAGTCCTCGACTGAATCGTTACAAATCTTCTTCATTTCCATCGGGTTTTCAGAAATGATCCTGGCGGGGTGCGTCATTCCTGATTCTTCGCAAAGGTCATCTCTTCGTCGAAGGAATCCTTGATGACCAAAGTCTGTTCGTCCTCGAAGCGGAATTCGTTTTCAAACACATCGTCCTCGGTAAACGTCTCGTTGTTGACGTAAGTGACCAGCAAAAGGTTGTCCTGGACCTCGTATTTCAGCTCGTAGGTGACCTCTTCTTCGCCGACGATCATGGTATAGGTGCCGGTGCCGTCCTCCTTCAGGTCATAGACGGCGCCTATGCCATTTTCTTCGTCTGTATACGTCCAGATCCCCACAAAGGACGGGTTTTCCACGTCAGCCGACTCGGTCTCCGCCCAGGCAGCGCTGCCCAGCAGCAGAGCGGCCAGCAGCAGGCTCATCACGATCATGCTCATTCTCTTCATTGTCATTACGTCCTCACATCTGTTTTCCAATTGTTCCCCGCGCCACGATCATTGGCGGAAATGACAGTGGCAGCAAACCCACCGCTTCCGATGCGCATTTCACGTCTCTGGTATTGTATCAGGCGCTGTCCAAAGGATGTCCAAAGAAAAACCACCCTGACCCCAGCATATTGGGATCAGGGTGGTTAACAATATATTAATTCTTAAAACGCAGTTTACTTTATCGTACTCCAGGTGAGGATGCTCTCCGTCATGCTGGCCCAGGAGTAGGTGTTCATGTACTCGCCGCGATAGGCGTTGATCATATCGCTGTCGCCGGAAAAGAACAGGTACGCGTCGCAGACGAACCGCTCCGGGTCGACGCGCAGAACGCCCCTGTCGATCCGGAGGATCTCTTCCGCGCCGCACGCCCGCAGCGTCTCACGAAGGGAGCGGATATAGACGTCCAGCTGCTTCTGCATCCCACGATCGTACAGCCTGTCCTCCCACAGCGCGGCGGACAGGTCCTTCCGGATGACGCCGGCGCCCTGCTTGTCCACGAGATAAGCAAGGATCTCCCTGGCCTTCGCCAGCTTGAAGTGGATCGGCTTGCCATCCACAAACACGTCGAATTCCCCGAAGGTCTTGACGCGGATATGCGCCGGCGCGGGATCGACCTGCCCGCCGCACGCATGGCGCACCTCCTCCGCCAGCTTCTCCAGCGACACCGGTTTGAGCAGATACCCGCTGGGACGCACCGACCAAGCGTCGAAGGCGTACTCCCGGTACGCGGTCAGGAACAGGATCGCAGTCTGCGGAGAGCGCTGTTTGATCCGCGCCGCCAGCTCGATGCCGTCCATCTTCGGCATGTTGATATCCAGAATCGCCAGCTCCGCCGAATGCGTGCCAAGCCATTCCAGCGCGGCCAAAGCGTCGGTAAACCCCTTCGCCTCGCTGATCTGAGGCAGGCGCTCGCACTGGCCCAGGGTGTATTCCATCGCCAGCGGCTCATCGTCCACGCAGATTGCTCTCATTGTCCTTGCTCCTTCATGCCGTTTTGCGAAGTGTCCGGGATCAGCAGCGTGACGACGGTGCCCACCCCGATCTCACTTTCCACGATCACCGTGCCGCCGCACATCCGCTCCACGCGCTCCTTCACATTCTGAAGGCCGATGTGGGATTCATCCTGTTGATGCTTCGGATCAAAGCCCACGCCGTTGTCCCGCACCGTGATCCTGTGCGCGCCCGCCTCCCGGACCGTGGAGATCGTCACCAGGCCGTCCTCCCGGCTGCGCACACCATGGCGGATCGCGTTTTCCACCAGGGGCTGGATCGTCAGCGCCGGAATCCTGAATTGTGCGTCTTCTATCCGGTATTCCACGCGGATGTTGGGAAAGCGCAGGATCTCGATATCCGCGTAGAGCCGGGTATGCTCCAGCTCCTTGGCGATGGGGATCAGCTCGGTCTGGCTCAGTGTCTCCAGGTTTTGCCGCAGATAGGCGCTGAAATCCTCCAGCGTCCTGTCCGCCAGTGGCGAATCCTTGGCGTAGAGCGCGCGGATGGTGTTCAGAGCGTTGAACAGAAAGTGGGGTTGGATCTGGGTCATCATGATTTTGACGCGCTGCGCCGTCATCAGGTCGCGCTCGTGCTCGCGCACAAACTGGATGTGAAGCCAGATGTAGTAGAACACGCTGCTCACGACAATGGCAATGGTCAAAAAGGTGATGGGCTGCGACTGCATCACCACGTGCAGATCCATGATAACGGACAGAATGATGATGAACACCACGGCAATGGGAACCAGGCGCTCCCGCTTCCCGGTTTCGCGATAGAGGACGACGGTTCGCGCCAGCAGTTCAACGAGCAGCACCGCGCTGACAAGAATGCAGGCATACCACAGCGGGCCATGCAGGGACGCGTAGTCCCAGTCCCGGATCTCAAAGCAGAGCCCTGTAAAGGGAGAGGTACAGTAGAGCGCGGCATTGATCCCCGCCAGCGTCCATTCGAGCCACTTCTTCCCGCCCGGTTGAATGATGTAGAGAAACAGTATGAGGATGACGGGGCGCACAGAATAGCCGTAGGCGCTCAGTATGTTCTTCAAAGCCAGGTTTGACCGACTGACAAAAAACGCGTTCTCCAGCAGGTTCTGCGCGACCAGCGTGAAGCACAGCGTCACGATGACGAGCATGACGCACCGCTGCTGACGCTGGATATACGGGTCTATGGCGACGGTGAAACCAAGGCCGACCAGCAAAAGCAGCGGCGCAAAGAGCACGGCCAGCACGTTGATGTCCAGCTTCACAGGCGCACGCTCCCTTCGATCCACATGTGGTTTTCTCTTCATTTTTGCCCACATTGTAGCACAGTTTTTGCAATGACGCAACAAA
>JAFUCP010000084.1 GCA_017459565.1 Clostridia bacterium
ATTGACGAAACTGCATGTCCTGTGATCTTCTTTCCATGAAGAATGACCTCTCTTTCGGATGTTGTTTCTCGCAATCTCAACTATACCAAACGAGGGCTCATTCTTCACTTCTGTTTTGGTTATCTTTCCTCCAATATGTATTGTAGTCCTACAGTAGTTCGTCGAATCTCTGCGAAAAAGCCCTTGACACAGGCGTTTTCCGCCTGTATAATAGCGTTAGCCAAGGTCCTGAACCTCGACGCCATCCACGACACCGTGCATGAGATGGCCTGCGACGTGGCCCGCCACGGCAAAGCCTTCGCGGAGCTGCTGAAGCGGTATTTCGGGAAGTAAGCACATTTCGTAACATCATCAAGAGATTGGAGGACATACATATGCTTTCCAAGAACCCCATTCTGAATGGTATCCTGACCTGTGTTTTGGGCGCAGCAGGCGTCGCATTGTTCAATTTTGTGATGAGCCTGATCAGAAAGACCAGCTTTATGGAAGAGATCGGCGGTCGCACGGATCTCATCATCGATGTGGTCATCTGCATCATGTGCGGCGTTATTGGTTATATGCAGGCGAAGAAGGCCGCGAAATAGTCTTTCGCAGCCTGGCCCTTGCGGGACTGCTGAAGCGGTATTTCGGGAAGAAAAATCGCGTAATAACAAGGGCTTTCGAGAGGGTGACTCCGCGAGGAGTTGCCCTTTTCTCATGCCATTCTCTGAAACCTGTCGCACTTTTGTCGTGCCTTTCCCCCAGCGGGGAAGGCAAAGCCTCTCCTCCTGGTAAAGCAAAGGAGCTGCTCTCATTGAGACAGCCCCTTCGCTTTTGTAGGCGTATGCTCTCGATCACACCTTCACCACCACGGGCTTTCCCGGTTCGACCTCGCCGACGGCGTCCGCGGGGACGGCATAGCGCTTGCCGATGCTCCAGGCGGTCTCCCCCGTCTCGGGCCAGCGAAGCACGATGCCGGGGCGCCTGCTTATGGGCTCCTCCTCCTCGATTTCCTCCACCACGCGCACGCTCTCCCGCCGCCGCGTCTGGCAGGTGACGGACAGCTGCAGCTTCAGCTCCAGCCTGTCGCTCATCAGGGCGTTGGCCTCCGAGGAGAGGACCTGTATGTCGATCAGCGACTGGTCGTTGAGTTCCTGGGGCACCGTCAGGCTGAAGGGCAGCTCCGCCTCGGCGGAGGCAGGCAGGTCCGATCCGCCCGGCATGTACATCACCCGGGTTTCGATCACGCCCTCCACGCGGCCCTGGCCGTTTTCGTTGCGCCATTCGCCGATGGCGGGATGCACCTGCGCCGCGATGACCGTTCCCACGCCCGGCGCATTTTCGCCGATCAACACCGTTCCCCGCACCACCTCATTGAAGCGCGTCTGGCTGACCTCGGCGCACAGCCGAAGCTGATCATAGTCCACGTCCAGCGCGCTGCCCCGGGTGGCATAGATATCCGTGAGCGCGTCGGCCCTGTCCGTGGCGTTTGCCAGCACGCGCACGCGGACCTCGACCTCGCAGGCAAGCCGCATGTCGCCGTCCTCCGCCGCGGGCTCCACCTGACTGCGCACGCTGCGCACGTCCGCCTCCGCAAAGACGTTTCCCGTCAGCCATTCGGGCAGCTCCACCAGCTGGTCCAGCGCCAGCGGATAGCGCACCAGCACCGCGGGCCGGCCCGAAACGCCGCTGGAGACCAGCGTCTCCACCAGCGCCCTGCCCTTCACACGCACCCCGCCCAGGTCCGGCGCGACCTCGTCCAGCTCGATCGCCACCCAGTCCATCAGCGCCGTGCGCGCGTCCAGCGCGGCGGGCAGCGATACCTCGTCCCTGAGCAGCGCCAGCTCGCTGGCCTCCGCCGCCAGCTTCACCGATTCCAGCGGGCGGTAGACGGTTTGCAGGCCCTCCGCCCCGCTGACGAGGGTAATCACCTGCGCCGGGACCAGGCGAAGCACCTGCGCCGACAGGTTGCAAGTCACCTGAAAGATCATGTGGCCGTTTTCATACCTCGCGTCCACGTGGGACACCTCGCCCCGCACCCGGGACAACATCCCCGGCTGCGCGTCCGCGATTTCCAGCACGTGGTTCAGCGTGGTTTGCGCCGTCAGGGCCCGCACAATCGTCTCCTCCCCCTGCCGGTACACCGCCTGACAGCTGACCGTGCCCTCCAGCACGATGCGCTCCGCCTGTATATCCGTTTCGGAAATGAACAGGCACGCATCCGCCAGCAGCGGCTCGATGGCGTCCCGGCCTGCGCCGGGCACAAGGGCCTCCGCCCGCACCAGCACCTGCGCCTTGCGGGAGCCGACCAGATTTTCAATCTCCAGGGTCTGTCGATCTGTTTGCAGCGCCATAAAAAACCCCTCCTGTCCGCAGTCCATCACCTGATGATATGCGGGCGGAGGAGCAGATTATGTGATTTGGAAGGGCGCTTATACTGAGGCTTGATTAAAAGCGGGCAAGAATATCGAGGGGTTTTCGCGCTGGCAAGGCGTAGCTCCGCAGGGTTGCTGGCGGCACGTCAAGGAGGTTCAACACCGCCAGCACGGAAAAGCACCGGCAGGATGCCCTGTTTTAGTCAGGGATTAGTATTATCCCAGCACCATCGACAGCGCGCCGAAGAAGGCCACCAGCACGATGAGCAGCACGATCTCCTGCTTCCAGCGGTTGACGAGCAGCCCCGCGCACTCGCGCATGAAGGCGTTGGGCCAGTACCACCACCGCGTCCGGCTGCCGACGCCCTCCGCCGGCAGGCCCGCCAGACCGGCCCACACGCCGCTGCGGAACACATGATAGTTCGTGGTGGCGTAGGCCGTCCGCGCTCCGGGTCGTGCCGCGTCGATCAGCTCCTTTGAAAACTGCATGTTCTGGTAGGTGTTGCGGGAGCGGTCCTCCACCATGATGCAGCGCTCCGGCACGCCCTTTTCCACCAGATAGCGGCGCATGGCCTCCGCCTCGGGCATCGATTCATCCGGCCCCTGGCCGCCCGAGGGCACGAAAAC
Organism: Clostridia bacterium; assembly: GCA_017459565.1. Taxonomy (GTDB): domain Bacteria; phylum Bacillota; class Clostridia; order Christensenellales; family Aristaeellaceae; genus UBA2862. Next base: position 2,982 of record JAFUCP010000084.1, read on the forward strand.
AGCCTCTGTGCCGTTCTCCCGCTTTTGAAGGCTCCAGAATTCAATCGCCTTGTCCACTCTGCCCTTGAGCAGCGGCGGCAGGCTGCCATCCTTTCTGAAATAGCAGCCGAGTATGACGATAAAATCCCTGTCCCGGGAGGGAACGTGCCGCGCGGCCTTCAGACCGCAGATGATCGCGCCGATCAGCATACACTCAAAGTAAACAAACACCGTGGCATACACGTTGTTGGCCGTTTCAAAGGCGCGCATGGCCCGCTCAGAGCCCACGAAATCCCGGCCGGACATGTACAGTCCCAGCGCCGCGCCGCCCAGCAGCGCCCCGCTGACCAGCAGCCCCAGCACGTTTTTCAGCTTCGCGTTTTCGTGGCGCAGCAGCGCGGCGTTGCTGACAGCCATAGCCACGCTGAAGGCCACGATCAGCGGCAGGGTGATCCACATGAAGCTGACGCTGGCGGAGCAGATGGCAGAATAGGCGTAGAGCATCGAATAATTGGCCGGATCGATCAGGCGCCTTGCGGTAACAAACAGCATCAAAAGCCCCGTCAGCAGCGCGAAAATCGAAAAGCCCGCCGTATAGATGGTTGAATAGGCATAAAAGGCGGCGCCCCTGGCGTTCAGAAAGGCGCGCAGCATCAGCGCGCTCACCGCCAGGCAGAACACCGTAAAGGCGACCATCACCACGGTATCGCCGGTAAAGCCGCCGGTGCTTTCATTGTATACGGTCAAAAACCGGCCCACGCGCAGGCTTTCAATGGCAATCGTCTCGCCCCCGGCGTCGCGCACCTCCAGGAATGTCTCGCCCTGCTCCCGGGGATGCACGGGCATACTGATGTACCGGCTGCGCACCCGCGGGCTGTCAAAGGAAAGCACATCGGGGTTTTGCGCCGTCAGCTCAAAGCTCCTGTCTTCCGCGCTGTTGCCATAGACGGGTATGTTCACCGTGTAGGTATTGCCCATCGCCAGCCGGCTGACGACGCATACCAGCAGCATGAGCCCGGCCAGCACAGCAATTTGCAAAGCAAGCTTTTTCATGATCGCGCTCCGTGTCATTGGTAAATGACAATACGGGGCTGCCAGACAGCAACCCCGATTCCCTTGTATAAACGGCTCCCGCGCCCGACCTGGTCTTTGACCCCACACTCGCCTGCCGGAGGGTTCGCTCCTAAGGACTCTGCCTCCCCACTACTGCCCCTCTCGGTCCCACGCTAAAGCGCGGACCGGCAGGACTTACTTCTAAGCCGCACCATGCTCACCGGAATTTTCCCGGCTTACGTGGATCGTTTCGCCTGCGACTGGCATCGACTTTCAACCACGGACCCGCGGAAGCCAGTTCCATTATAGAGATTATCCACCGCGCCGTCAAGGGTGATTCCGTCATTTTTCGTCAGCTCATGGCGTTCAGCGCCTTATCAGAGCCGCGCGTCCGATTTCAGAATCGCATAGCAGACATCGTCGATGATCCCCCGGTTGTTGCGCCCTCCCTGGCGTCGCGTGCCCTCGCGGGTCATGCCCACCTTCTGCATCACCCGGCCGGATTTGGGGTTTTCCACGTCGTGGACCGCCGCGACGCGATTAAAACCCACCTCGTCGAACAGGAAGCGCAGCACCTCGCGCAGCGCCTCGGGCATCAGGCCCTGACCCCACCAGCGGCGGCCCATACAATAGCCGATCTCCGCCTCGCCGATGGGTTCTATGACGCGCACCACGCTCAGACTTCCGATCACCTGGCCGATTTCCCGCAGCTCCAGCGCCCAGTTGTAGCTGTCCGGCTTCTCATAGCCCTGCGTCCAATACGTCAACAGCTGCCCTGTCACGTCCGCCGAGGAATGTGCGGGCCAGGTCAGATACTGCGTAACCACGGGGTCGGAGGCCCAGTTGGCGTACATATCCTCCGCGTCCTCAATTCTGAACGGGCGCAGGATCAGCCGGGGGGTATTGAGCGTTTTCGTTCCAAGATGCTTCACAGCTTCGGCCTCCTTTCATGGCAACGGGCGTTTATCGCTTGATCTCGTTCAAATCATAGGGCGTGTTCTGGTACACGAAATAGTTGAGCCAGTTGGAATACAGCAGATTCGCGTGGGCCCGCCAGCTCATCAGAGGGGGCAAGGTATCATCGTCGTTGGGAAAGTAATTCTTCGGCACATCGATGGGCAGGCCCGCGTTTTTGTCGCGCAGGTACTCCTTCTGGAGCGTGTCCGCGTCGTATTCCGAATGGCCCGTGATGAACACCTGTCGGCCCTGATCGGTGGCCATGGCGTATATGCCCGCCTCCTGGGACGACGCCAGGATCTTCAGCTCCGGCACCGCCTCCACGTCCTCCCGCAGTATCGTGGTGTGGCGGGAATGGGGCACCATGAAGACATCGTCAAAGCCCCTGAAGAGGATGGAGCTTTTGCGCTCGACCCTGTGCGGGAAGACGCCGAACATCTTCTTTTCCAGCGGCACCTTTTTGACGCCATAGTGGTAATACAGCCCCGCCTGCGCCCCCCAGCAGATGTGGAAGGTGCTGTGGACGTTGTCCTTGCTCCACTCCATGATCCGGCACAGCTCGTCCCAGTAGTCCACCGCCTCGAAGGGCATCTGCTCCACCGGCGCGCCGGTGATGATCAGGCCGTCGTACTTTTTGTCGCGCACCTGGTCAAAGGTCTTATAAAAGGCCAGCATATGGTCCTGGGAAACATTTTTCGACTCATGGCTGCTGACCTGCAGCAGCTCCAGCTCCACCTGCAGCGGCGTGTTGCCCAGCGCCCGGGCCAGCTGCGTCTCCGTGACGATCTTTGTGGGCATCAGGTTGAGCAACAGTATGTGCAGCGGGCGGATATCCTGGCTGACGGCCCGCGATTCCGTGATGACGAATATGTTTTCACTTTCAAGCACCCCGGTGGCCGGCAGGCTGTTTGGAATTTTGATGGGCATATGCGCGCCCTCCTTTGCGAGATGATAAGACAAGGGGAAGCGGTTCAGCCCGCTTCCCCCTACGTCATGGACGCAACGCGAATCAAGCAGGCTGCTTCTGCCACCTGCACATGTACATTTCCCTGAAGAAACGCGCCATGCTCCATGCTCCCTTCAATTGATGGTCCTATTGTAGCGCCAAGCGCGCGAATTGTCAAACCCTTTTCAAGGATTTAATACGCGCCGCGTCATACCAGCCGCGCGCAAGCCCGCGCCAGCTCATCCAGCGTGCCGCAGGGCACCATGCTGCAATGCGCCTTCAGGCGCGTGACGCCCTTCAGATACGGCCACTTTGCCTCTGGAATCGGGTTCATCCATACCACGCTGCCCGCGCGCTTGACGGCGCGCATGAGCGACGCCTCGGCCCGGTCCAGATCCACGGATTTTGCGTCGCTGAGGATCAAAAGCACCGTTCCCGGCGTCAGCACCGCCGGGCTCGCCGCCAGCACCGCCTCCAGCGCCCGCCCCACGTTGGTGCCCCGGCCCCAGACGCCAGAGGAGCGCACATAACCGTTGAACAGATCCATATTTTGAAGCGCGAAGGGATTCACCCGCTGCACCTGCTCTGAAAACAGGTAGATTTCCGAATGTTCGGAAACTTCGGACAGGGACTTGACGAAACGGATGGCAAATTCAGAAAATTGCAGCATGGAGCCCGACACGTCGCAGAGCATCACGACGCGCTTTTTCCGGCTGTGCCGCCGCTTGTGGCGCAGCCGGCACAGCGCGCCGCCCGTGGACAGTCCCGCGCGTATCGTCCGCCTGAAATCCAACGCCGCCGAGCGCCCGGCGCTCTTTCGGCGCGCCACGATTTCGCCGTTGATGCGGCGCGTGACCTGGTCGATCAGCTGGCGGGCCTTGGGAATGTCCGCCTCCCGGAAGCTGCCAATGTCCCGGAACATCATGTCCGCGTCGCCGTCCGCCTGCATCGCGCCTTCGGCGGCGTCCTCCAGCAGCATCTGCTGCTCCATAAGGCTCCTCATGAACACGGAGCGTATAAAGCCCTCATACAGCTTCGGCGCGTGCTTCATCTTGTCGGAATACTTGTCCACCACGTCCCGCAGGTGGTCCCGCTCGCTTTGGGGCATACGCGCGTAGACGTCCTTCAGATCCTCCCGCAGCTCGATGGGCCTCCCCGCAATGCTGAGGCGTTCCTCCAGCTCCCGCCTGCGCGCCTCCAGCTCCTGCTGCGCCTGTGCCAGCGCGGCCTGATTGGCTTCAAACGCCTCCCGGGACACAAAATACAGCTCAAAGCAGCGTTCAAACACCTGCTGTTCGCGCCGGGAGGACGCCAGCAGCGCCCTGAGCGCCGCGCGGACGACCTCCCGGTCCTCAAAGCCCGTCAGCGCAAGCGCGCGCAGGGCATCCTCGCTCTCCCGCAGGCCCACGTTCAGGCCCTGCGCCCTGAGGAAGCGGACAAAACCGCCCAGCTTTACAGCCGGCGTCGGCGCCATCGCTTCGCCCCCGTCCCGGACTTCAGAGAAGGCTTCGGATGAAATCGTCATCGGCCATGATCTCCCGAATGTCATCGTTGTTTTTGAGGGCAAAGCCCAGGGTGGCCGGGGCGGATTCCTCGTCCAGCTCCTTCGCGCCGAGGGCCATCAGCGCCTCCGCCCAGTCCAGCGATTCCGCCACGGAGGGCTTCTTCGTCACCTTCTCGCTCGCGCGCAGCCATGCCACGGCCCGGGCCACCTGCTCCGCCAGCGCCTCATCCAGCCCCGGCAGCTTTTTTGTGAGGATCTGAACCTCCCTGGCCACGTCCGGGTATTCCAGATACAGATACGCGCAGCGGCGGCGCAGCGCCTCGGACAGCGGCCGGGTGTGATTGCTGGTCAGCACGATGAACGGCAGGCTGCGGGCACGGACGGTGCCGTATTCCGGGATCGTGACCTGCATCTCGCTGAGCAGCTCCAGCAGGAAGGCCTCAAATTCCGCGTCCGCCTTGTCGATTTCATCCACCAGCAGCACCACCGGCTCTTCGCTTCGTATGGACTTGAGCAGCGGGCGCTCCAGCAGATATTCCTCCCCGAACAGTCCGTTTACCGATTGTCCGCTGCGGTTTCCCATCTGTATGGCCAGCAGCTGCTTCTGATAATTCCATTCATAAAGAGCTTTGGATTCGTCCAGGCCCTCATAGCATTGCAGGCGCACCAGCTCGCGCCCCAAACCCCTGGCCGCGGCCTTGGCGACCTCCGTCTTGCCCACGCCCGCCGCGCCTTCGATCAGAAGCGGGCGGTTCAGCTTCGCGGCGATGTACAGCGTCGTGACCAGAGCGTCGTCGGCGATGTAATCTTCCGCGTTCAGTTTCTGCTTCAATGCCTCCAGCGCTTCGCGCATATGCATACACACCCTTGACACAAGTTTATCGCAAGCGGATTATAGCACGGCTGTGTTAATGGATTGCGTACTCTGTTCATGCCATGCGGCAAACAGCCGGCCAAAAGCTGCTCGCTTCCGGCCGGCTGTATAATAATTCAGATGTTCTTTATTTTTCCTCCACGCCCAGCAGCTCCATGGGGCAGGCCTTGGCGCAGATGCCGCAGGCGATGCACTTGGTGGCCACGTCCCCCAGAGTCATCACCTGCATCGGGCAGGCCTTCACGCAGTCACCGCAGCCCACACACAGCTTTTTATTGATCATATATACGCCGGTCTTGGGGTTCTGGGTGATTGCGCCGTGGGTGCAGGTGCGCATACATTTGCCGCACTGTATACAGGTTTTGACCTTGGCTTCGCCCTTGTTGTCCACAATCTGGATGCAGCTTTTTACCGGATCGAATACCTTGTAGAAGGCTTCGGAGCAGGCGCGAACGCAGCTCAGGCACGCCATGCATCGGATTTGCTTGTTTGCAACCAGTTTTTTCATTTTGTATTCCTCCAATCAATTGATAAAGTCATTATAAACGCACATGCACGGTTATGTAAAGATAACATTTATTAGTTATACGCAACTTTTGTCTGTAATCGACCTCTTTTTACTTTTACGGATTCTTTACTGCAATCTTATGAAATCTACCCTAAAGCTTCGCCGCAAAAATGCCTCCCCGGGGGATATGAGGATTGACTTTGTGATGCCCATTTGATAAAATAATAGTAATCATGGATTGGTATGCGCCATCGCGAAACGCACCCGGTTCAGCGGGCGAAAAGCCGCATATTAGCGGCCTGTAAGCCATCGCATGGGCCTCTCCGCCGGTGATTTGATTCGGCAAGGCGCGAGGGCGCACCAGCCTGTAATGCAACAAAAATTATACTTTGGGAGGAAGTCACATTGAGCGAAATCACCAATACCTTCATCACCCTTGAGGAGATGGAAGCGGCGACCAACCGCCTGCTTGAAACCGCGCAGAAGGTTGGCGCGGACACCTGGCAGCAGCGCGTAAAAAACCAGACGCCTCATTGTAAATTCGGCGAGGAGGGCGTTTGCTGTCGTATCTGCACCATGGGTCCCTGCCGCATCACCCCCAAAGCCCCCAGGGGCATCTGCGGCTGCGACCGGGACGGCATCGTCGGACGCAATTACCTGCGCTTTACCGCCGGCGGCGCCGCCACCCACTCTGACCACGGCCGCAACATCGCCCATGTTCTCTACCTTTCAAAGGAAGGCGGCGATTACCAGGTCAAGGACCCCGAAAAGCTGCTGCGCATCGCAAAGGAATGGGATGTCGAGACCGAGGGCCGCGATATTTATGACATCGCCCACGAGGTCGCCGAGATTGGCCTGATGGAATACGGCAAGCCCTTCGGCGTGCAGCGCTTCCTCAAGCGCGCGCCCGAGGTGCGCCAGAAGGTCTGGCACGACGCCGGCATCGAGCCCCGCGCCATCGACCGCGAGGTTTCACAATCCATGCATATGACCCACATGGGCTGCTCCTCCCTGCCCGAGGCGCTGGTCCGCCAGTCCCTGCGCGCCGGCATGTCCGACGGCTGGGGCGGCTCCATGATGGGCACGGAAATGTCCGACGTGCTGTTCGGCACGCCCAAGCCCGTGGACACCAACGCCAACCTGGGCGTCATGGAGGAGGACATGGTCAACATCATCGTGCATGGCCATGACCCGTCCCTTTCTGAAATGGTGGTCTTCTACGCGCAGGATCCCGAAATGATCGCCCTGGCCAAGGAAATGGGCGCGAAGGGCATCAACGTAGCCGGCGTGTGCTGCACCGCAAACGAAGTGGCCATGCGCCACGGCATCCCCATGGCCGGCAACTTCCTGCAGCAGGAAAACGTGGTGCTGACCGGCGCCTGCGAGGCCATCGTGGTGGACGTGCAGTGCATCTTCCCGGCGCTGGGCCCGCTCTCCAAGTGCTTCCACACCAAGTTCATCACCACCTCCCCCATCGCCCAGATGCCCGATTCCGACTACATCGAATTCAACGAGGCGTCTGCCGGCGCGAACGCCAGGAAGATCGTGGAGCTGGCGGTTCGCAACTTCAAAAACCGCAATCCCGAGCTGGTTCACATTCCCCAGCTCAAGACCAACGCCACCGTGGGCTATTCCGTCGAGGCCATCAAGAAGTGCCTGGATGGCGTGACCAACAGCCACGTGGACGAGGTCAACACCATGAAGCCGCTGATCGAGTGCGTCAAGTCCGGCGTACTGCGCGGCGCCGTGGCGCTGGTGGGCTGCAACAACCCCCGCGTTCGGCATGACTACGCCCATATCGAGCTGATGAAAAAGCTGATCGCCAACGATATCATCGTCATCGTCTCCGGCTGCTCCGCCCAGGCCGCAGCCAAGGCCGGGCTTCTGAGCAAGGAAGCCAAGAACCTGTGCGGCGAGGGCTTAAAGCGCGTGTGCGAGCTGGTGGATATTCCCCCGATCCTGCACATGGGCTCCTGCGTGGATATCTCCCGCATGATGATTCTCGCCTCCGATATCGCCAAGGATTGGGGCATCGATATCTGCGACGTGCCCGTAGTGGGCTGCGCGCCGGAGTACATGTCCGAAAAGGCCATCTCCATCGGCAACTACGTCGTCGCCACCGGCATCGATACCTTCCTGGGCGTCAACCCCTACACCAAGGGCGGCCCCGCCGTCGAGGCGCTGCTGCAGGGCAGCATCAAGGACTGGGTCGGCGCAAACTTCACCGTCGAACTCGACATCGATAAGATGGGCGACGAGATGATCGACAGGATCGAAGAAAAGCGCGTGGCGCTGGGCATCTGATCAATAACGCGAGGGTTTTATGCAATGAAGGTAGCAATCACAGGCAAGGGCGGCGTGGGCAAGACCACCCTGTCCTCCGTACTGGCCAGGCTGTACGCTGACGAGGGCCGCACGGTGCTGGCCGCCGACGTGGACCCGGACGCAAACCTGGGTCTCGCGCTGGGCTTTACAGAGGAGGAGGTCAACGCCATCACCCCCATTTCCAAGATGCGAAAGCTGGTTGAAGAGCGAACCGGCGCCAACAGTCTGAACAAGTTCTTCAAGCTGAATCCTCAGGTAAGCGATATTCCCGACGCCTATGCCAAGGAAATCAACGGCGTCAAGCTGCTGGTGATGGGCACCGTGGAGACCGGCGGTTCCGGCTGCGTTTGCCCGGAGCATGTGATGCTCAAGGCCATACTGTCCAGCCTCATCTTCCGCAAGGACGACGTGGTGATCATGGACATGGAGGCCGGGCTGGAGCATCTGGGCCGCGGCACCGCCAGCATGATGGACCAATTTATCGTGGTGATCGAGCCCGGCGCCCGCAGCATACAGACCTATGCCAAGGTCAAACAGCTGGCGGCGGATTTGGGCATTACGCGCGTGCGCGTGGTCGCCAACAAGGTGCGAAACGCACAGGACGAGGAATTTCTGCGCAGCCGCATCCCCGAGGACGCACTTCTGGGCTTTATCCATTATGACGCGAACGTGATCGACGCGGACCGCCGCGGCATGTCGCCCTATGACACAAGCCCCGCCACCGTCGATGAGATCCGGGCCATCAAGCTGCGAATGGACGGGGAAAAGCAGTAACCCCGTCCCTTCGGACGACAAAGCGAGAGATTTATCATGAAAGGAATGTAAATACATGGGATTGTTTCAAACCGTATTCCGTGGCTCCGATGAAATGTACTTCAAGGCCGAGGAGGATCTGAATGCCGTCATCGCCGAGCTGGGCGAGGACGCGCCCATGACCATGCCCGACACCGCCTATTTCCTGGCTTGCATCTATGCCTATCTGGGCATCAAGGTCACCACGCTGGGCGAACTGAAGGCGGCACTGGCCGAGATTCGCAAGATGATGACCCGCGAGAACCGCACCAAGTCCATCTTCGATTCCGGCGTCGCCACCGCCATGGCCGCCGAAGTGATTGAGGCCTGCAAATACGCCCGCACCCCCACTCCCTACGAGGGCACCCAGTATCACGGCCATTTTTCCGACGCCGAGGTGCGCGAGCTGGGCGTTCCGCTGGTCACCCGGGATATCCCCGGCTTCGTGGTCATGATCGGGCCTGCGCCCTCCGTTGAGGAGGCCGTCGCCACCGTGAAGGGCTATCAGAGCCGCGGCATCTTCGTGTTCATGATCGGCGGTATCATCGATCAGGTACACTCCGCCGGCGTCACCACCGGCTTTAACGTCCGCTGCGTTGCCGTCGGCCCCGATATCTGGTCCGTGGGCCACGTCATCAGCCTGGTCTGCCGTGCCACCTTCATCTTCGGCGCGACTCAGCCCGGCGACGCCGCCGCCTTCCATGAGTATACCATGCAGCGCATCTTCGCCTTCGTGAATGCCTATGCCCCGGTGGACGACATCGTCGTGGCCTGCGGCGCCGGCGCCATCAAGATGGGCTTCCCTGTCATCACCAACGACGACCACGATCCCACCTGGCCCGTGCCCAAGTCCCTGATCGTCTACAAGAACACCGAAGACTGGATCGAGACCTCCCTGGAGGCCCGGGATATCAAGATCAAGGTCACCAACATCGACATCCCCGTGGCTTTCTCCAGCGCCTATGAGGGCGAGATCATCCGCAAGAAGGACATGCGCATCGAGATGGACGGCTCCCGCGTGGACTGCGTCGAGCTGGTCCGCACCCGCGAGGCCCATGAGATCGAGGATCATTCCATCACCGTCGAGGGCCCGGATTTCGACGCCTTCGAAGTAGGCGCGAAGATTCCGATCGCCTATATCGTCGAGGTCTCCGGCAAGAACATGCAGACCGATTTCGAAGGCGTGTTCGAGCGCAAGTTCCACTCCTTCCTGAACTGCATCGAGGGCGTGATGCACACCGGCCAGCGCGATATGATCCGCATCCGCGTGTCCAACGCCTCCTTCGACGCCGGCTTCCGCGCCAGGCACATCGGCGAGGTGCTGTACGCCAAGATCAAGAGCGAGTACGACACCGTCGTGGACAAGTGCCAGGTGAAGATTTACACCAATCCCGAAAAGGTCAAGGAGCTGCGCGCCGAGGCGAACCACACCTTCGACGTGCGCGACGAGCGCCTGAAGACCATGACCGACGAGTCCGTGGACGTGTTCTACACCTGCATCCTGTGCCAGGCCTTCTCCCCCTCGCACGTGTGCATCGTCACGCCGGAGCGGCTGGGCCTGTGCGGCGCGGTGTCCTGGCTGGACGCCAAGGCCACCAATGAGCTGGACCCCAACGGTCCCTGCCAGATCGTACCCAAAAACCGCATGATCGACGAGCGAACCGGCCGCTACGAGGATGTCAACGAGGCCGTCAACAAGTACTCCCACGGCGCGCTGGAGCAGGTCACGCTGTACTCCATCATGGAGGACCCCATGACCTCCTGCGGCTGCTTTGAGTGCATTTGCGGCATCGAGCCCCTGTCCAACGGCGTGGTCATCGTCAACCGCGAGCATGTGGGCATGACCCCCATGGGCATGACCTTCTCCGAGCTGGCCTCCATGACCGGCGGCGGCGTGCAGACCCCCGGCTTCATGGGCCACGGCAAGCACTTCATCGCCTCCAAGAAGTTCATCAAGGCCGAGGGCGGCCTGGCCCGCATCGTCTGGCTTCCGAAGGCGCTGAAGGAGCAGGTAGCCGAGCGCCTGGATGAATCCGCCAAGGAACTGTACGGCATCGACAACTTCTCCAGCATGATCGCCGACGAAACCGTCTGCACCGAGGACCCCGAGGAGCTGCTCAACTACCTGACCGAGGTGGGCCACCCCGTGCTGGGCATGGATCCCCTGATGTAGTCGCAGAGCGACGGTCGACTGCTGCCGCTCATAGTTATCCCTCCCGCCCTGGAAGGCATTTCGGACGGGAGGGTGTTTCGTTTTACCGGGACTGCGATATCTCCGTTGAAACGCACCGTCAAGCCGTTCCCCACAACAAAATCCAGGATGCATAGACAGCAGCCTGCGGAGGAAGCCCATGAATAACCGTCAAGGAGAATGGATGATCAGAAGAGCGACGAAGGATGACGCCCGGCAAATTGCCGACATCCTTGTCGAAGACTGGAAAAATGCTTACAGAGGCATCATTGACGCCGCTTTTCTTGATTCCATGAGCATTGAGCAACGCTATCAAAGAGAAGCACAGAGATATCAGAAATATACGGTTGCCGCAGACGAGAAGGAGATACTGGGCTTTTCATGGAATGAAGCCACCGACGATGAAGCAGCCGACTGTGAAATTGTCGCTTTGTATGTCAGATACGCAAAGCGGCAATGCGGAATCGGCAGGGCCCTGTTTCAAAACGCGATCGATTCCTTCAGAATGTCCGGGAAGAGAGCCATGATCATATGGTGCCTCAAAGAAAACTCCGAAGCGCGGCGATTCTATGAAAAAATGGGTGGAAAGGTGTACAAAGCCGGCAAGCATAGCTGGGGAGACCGGGATTATGATATGATCTCCTACCTGTATCAGCTGGAGCAATAGCCATATAAACGAAAACAAAGATCAAGCGCACGCATTAACGTTTTTCAGAGGTGTTATCATGGACAAGAAAGCCCTGCGCCGGGCAATCGGCGAAAAAAAACGCGCCCTGTCCCCGGAGCAAATCGAGGCAAGGAGCCGCGTGCTGGCGGACAGGCTGTTCGCAACTGAACCATACAAGGCCTGTGCCTCCCTCTATGCCTACCTGTCCTTCAACCAGGAGGTGCGCACCAGGGCCATCATCGAGCGCGCCTGGGCGGATGGAAAGCGGGTGGCGGTGCCGAAGGTCATCGGAGATGATATTGTCTTTATCTGGATCGACAGCTTCGACAGTCTTGCGCCCCAGGGGGCGTTCAACATCACCGAACCCATTGAAGACGGCCCCGTGGCCGACGATAAAACCGCGCTGGTGCTGATGCCCGGTCTGGCCTTTGACCGGGAAGGCCACCGCGTGGGCTACGGCGGGGGCTATTACGACCGCTTTCTGGAAAAAGAAAAAAGCCACCCACTGGTAGCGCTGTGCTATGATTTCCAGATGTTCGACCAACTGGAGGTCGAGGAACACGACGTGCCCGTGGACGCGGTGATCACGGACGCCTGAATCGTCAAAGGAGGAATTGTAATGCGCGCGCTGGTCATCAATTGCAGCCCCGTGCGCGGCGGCGCGACGGCGGGAATTGCCGAAATCGTCGCCGGTGCGCTTTCAGAAAGCTATGACGTGAAATCCGTATGCATCGACGACTATCCATTCAGCTTCTGCAAGGGCTGTCGCAGCTGTCATGCCACGGCGAAGTGCGTCATGCGGGACGGCGTGGATGCCCTCATGGCAGAGTTTGAGCGCGCGGACACCATCGTCTGTGTCTCCCCCTCCTACTGGGCCGATGTTCCGGGCCAGTTCAAGGCCTTCATCGACCGTTGCACGCCCTGGTGCAACACCCACGAGCCCCACGCAACGCTCAGCCCGGGCAAGCGCGGCTATGCCATCGCCCTTCGCACCGGCCCCGGTATGCCCGAATGTGAGCGCATCATACAGAGCATTGAACACTTTTACGGCCACTTGGAGATCGAGTGCCGGGGCCACCTGGGCCTGACCGGCATTGAATACAGGCCGGACCTTGAAGCAAGGCTTGGCGAAATACAGGCGTTCTGCGGGCGCATCATCGGCGATGCCGATGCCGGCTGAGCCGCGCCGTCAACGGTTGTTGGCCTCAAGGAATGCCACAAATTCCTTCTCGGGAACGGGTTTTGAGAAGTAAAAGCCCTGTATGTAATCGCAGCCCATCTCCCTGAGGGCTTCCACGGCTGCCTGGGTTTCCGCACCTTCCGCCACCAGCTTTTTTCGGATGCTCTGCATCATCTGCACGGTGTGATGCAGTATCCTGCTCCCGTTTTCCGTGCCCATCTCATCCACCATGCTCTTGTCGATCTTGATGATATCAAAGGGCAGGCGGCAGAGCCGCTGGATATTGGAATATCCGGTGCCGTAGTCGTCCAGCGAGAAGGTATAGCCCATCTCGGAAAGCCTGCCCAAATTCCGCTTCGCGCGTTCGCTGACACTGTTGAAGGTCGTCTCCGTGATCTCGAGGTTGACCGTTTTCGGGTCGACGCCGTATTTTTGCTGAAGCTGCCGGATGGCGTCCACCAGGTTCTTTTGCATACACTGTGCCACGGAAAGGTTGATTTCGATATAGGACAGGCCCAGCGCCTTCAGGTCATGGCCGGCGATAAAGCGATAGACCGATTCAAGCACCTCCTGCCCGATGGCCGGGATCAACCCCAGCGCCTCGGCCGCCGGAATGAAGATTCCCGGCGAAATCATGCCGTAGCGGCTGTCGTGCAGCCGCGCCAGCGCTTCCGCGGAATGGAAGCGTCCCGTTTTGGTATCGTAAATCGGCTGGTAATACACCTCGACATTGTGTTCAACAATCGCCCGGTTGAGGATTTCATCCATGTGGTTTTCGACCTCGAAATGCTTTGAGGAAACCACATCCGAGGCTTTCAGCATCGTCTGGTCATCCGGGCCCAGGCGCGCGAACCTGTGCCCCAGATTGATGATATCCTTCCACTCCCGAAGGTCCCGGGGATAGTTGATCACGCATATCTTGTGGTTCAATTGCACGCCCAGTTCATTGTAAATGCTGGTACGCTCCAGCATATCCCGCATAAACCCAGGAATCAACTCACTGAGCTTCGCTCCACCCTCCTCCTGGATGAGATAGATTGTGCCCGGGCGCTCAAAATACATCTCGGGCCTGATGTGCTTATGCCTGAACATATCGTGCAGACCGTCCGCGATTTCCTGGACGAAGGGATCAAACACCGCGTCTGACAGATAGGTGCGCACCTCGGTGGCGTTGGTCAGCTGGATCACGACAATCTGCGTCGGCTGTCTGGATTGCAGAATATTGCGCAGATCTGTCTGATAGGCCTGCCAGCTTTGAAGCCCCACCGAGGCGTCCATGGCCTCCTCGGGCCGCATGACGATGAACATGATCGCAAGAAGGCCAAGCGCCGTGGAAAACATTTCCACCAACAGATCAATGCGCAGATACTGTATGAGTACGGCGGCGAAGGTAAACAGATACACCGAAAGCAGCGCGAACCACTTTCCGGCGGTGAGATACCGTTTGCAATAGATGCAGTAACCAAAGCCGCTGAGCCCGTAGATCAGCGCAATCAGATACAGCGCCGAAATCATCGGGCCCCTTGTGTAGCCCGTCCGAACCGTCACCGTAAAGACATTGTGGGTAAAGAAATTCTGTATGAGTATGAGGACGAGTAAAAAGTAGGGCAGCCACAGGAGCAGCCGGTTTTTCAGCGAACGGATTCTGTAATCCGTTCGGGTTATGACGAACACAAAGATGAAATAGAGGACCAGCGATGCGTTCCGAAGCAGCAAATAGACATAGTCAAGAAATGACGCCAGCATGACCGCGCCCCGGGACATTGGCACGGCGGCGACCAAAAGCTCCGCCCAGAAATCCGCCACGGCGCACGTCAGCGAAGCACAGGTGAACATCAGGAAAAGCCTGTTGGTTCGCCCGTGGGTCATCTTCCTGATTTTGCAGGTGATCAGGAGAACTATGAAAACCGGTATGGAGCAAATATCGAAATAGATGTTCCTCACATCGGCCCCCTCTGCTTTCGCTCAACTGCTCAGCCTCAGCTCTATGCCTTCATCCGCCTCTGACTCTTGCTCTTGAAGTAATGCTCCAGGATCGGCACGAGGATAAAGCACACAATGCCCGCTGTAAAGCCTCCGTTGTAGAGGTTGAAGCCGCCGTGGATCGCCGGCACGCTGGTGACCAGGCAATAGTGCAGCATACCCGCCACCGTGCCCGCGATGATGCCATATTCTCCCGAGATGGGCGCAAGGCCGCTGGCGAAGCACAGCCCCACCACGATGGCCTGGGCATTGACGGCAAAGGCGGTAACGCCCGCGCGGTTGAGCAGGCCCATGACGACGTAGCCGAGCATGATCGGAAACACATTCAGCGGCGTCGCGCCGTTGCAGCAGCAGCACAGCATGCAGAACACCGCGCCCATGGTCGTGCCGGTGAAGGTGGCGCCGATGAGGTTGTAATAGAGCATGATAAACAGGCCGTAGACGCCGATGTTGGCAATGTTCGCGCCCACGCTGTACTTGGCCGTGAAATCAGACTTGTAGCCGGAATCCTTAAACAGCCTAAAGTACTCCTTGAAGCCGCCATCGATCACCAGGCCGCAGACCGCGCACAGGCCGAACGCCGTGCAGCAAAACACGTTAACGTATATCCGGTTGCCCTCGCCCAGATCGGCGGCGATGGCGGGCGCTTCGATACCCAGGGTCTTGTACATCACGGCATAGATCAAAAAGCACAGAAAGCCCGCCGCGGGGCCGGCGTTATACAGGTCATAGCCCTTGTGGAACCCCGGGGAATGGGCGCACAGCGCGGGCATGGCGCAGCCCACGACGATGCCGATCAGCAGCGCCAGACCGATGCCCAGGGGCGTAATGCCGTGGACCTGGCCGGTGGTGGGATACTGGAACAGCACCTCTGAAATCAGGGGCGCCACCGCCGTGGAGAACATGGCGAAGTTCACGAATTTGCCGAAGGGCTGGCGCTTGATCAGGGAATAGACATACACGCCCAGGATGAGCGGCAGGATATTGAGTATGTTCATACCGTAGGAGCAAAAGCCCACGGTCAGGAAAAAGCCCAGCACCGTCGCGCCGGTGATCTTTGCCTCCGGCAAAAACATCAGCGCGCAGAACGCCGCACCCACCAGAGCATAATTGAGCATCGTGCCGGAGACGCTGCCCAGCCCAGGCTTAAAATAATCCTTGGTCAGCTGGGCGGGCCTGATCACAATGTTTCCGAGGCCCGAGAGCATTTCCCCCACATCCGGCGCGAAAAACGCCGCGATCAGAAAAGCGGCTGTAAAGGCGCACATCACCGCGCGAAGCGTCTTGCCGACGTCCGCCTTTCGAATGGCTTGGATGCTCATTTGTATTCCCCCTTGTATTTGGATAAATCCTACTTTCCGAAGGACGAAAAACACAATTCAGAGATTCGGAACGAAGCAGCGGGCGTCGGCCGGATGCAAAGCGCTGCTGCCCCTCGTCCGCTGTCCGGAGATTTGACCAACGCCCGCCGCCTGAGCATCTGATTCGCGGGACAAATCAGACGTTCATTCTCTCCGCCGCCTCGACCACGTGGCCGATCAGCACGCTGGTGGTCACGGAGCCGACGCCGCCGGGAACAGGCGTGATGGCCTCGACGATGGGCTCAACCTCTTCATACACGGCGTCGCCCGCAATCGCGCCCTTGCCGCCCTTGCTGTTGATCTTCTCGGGGTCCCAGTTGATGGACACGTCGATGACGATCTGGCCGGGCTTGACATAATCCTTGGTCAGGGATTTCAGAACGCCCGCGGAGGACACCAGAATGTCCGCCTCCCGCGCCTCTTTGGGAACGTCCACGGTACGGGTATGGCAGACGGTGACGGTGGCGTTTTTGCCCATCAGCATCATGGCCGCGGGCTTGCCCACCACCAGGCTGCGCCCGATGACCACGGCCTTCTTGCCCTTGCAATCGATGCCGTAATAGTCCAGTATCTCCATGCATGCCTGGGGCGTGCAGGGCGGGAAGCCCAGGTCCTTGCGGCCCTCAAACACGCCCGCGTTGGACAGGTCGGTCATGCAGTCCACGTCCTTGGCGGGATCAAGGGTGTTGCAAATTTCATCCTGATCGGCCTTCAGGTGCTTCGGCAGGGGGCGGAACATCAGCACGCCATGGATGGATGCGTCTGCGTTGACGGCCTTGATCTGCGCGATCAGGTCCTCCTTGGTCACATCCTCGGGCAGTACGAATTTTTCAACCTCGACGCCGATCAGCTCCGCGCGGGCGGTCGCTCCCTTCTCATAGGAGAGGTCGGAGGGGTTTTCGCCGCAGCGGATGATGCCCAGCTTCGGGGTAATCCCCTTTTCCTTCAGCTCAGCCACCCTGGCCTGCAGCTTCGCGTTCAGCGCGGCGGTGACTTCCTTGCCCAGCAATTGCTTTGCCATATTTTCAGCCTCCGTTATTCTTTCAGAAGAAGTTTTTACGCACGCCTTCAAAGACCTCGTCGGCCAGTGCGCAGTATTTGTCCAGCATACCGTTGGCCTTTGCGTTCAGCTCCTCGGCCAGCTGGCGGTTTTTCAGGCTCTTGGTGTTGATGAACACGTTGAGGGACGCGCTTTGCAGCGCCGCCTTGCAACACACTGCGCCGCAGCCGGCGTCGGACACCGCGAGGCGGGAGCCCTTGGCCGCAAACACGGCGATGGCGTCGATGGCGTCGCAGCAAAGCTCCATGATCTTCATGGGTACCCTACAGGCCACGATGGTGGCTTCCTCCAGCACCTTGTCGCGGTTGGGATCGTCCTTGGGAATACCGTAGGCCTTCGCCAGGGGCTCAAAGCCCTCCGCGTCGGCGGGCACCTGGTCCATGAGGTCCTTCTGCAGGCCGTCGCACTTCGCCTTGAGCGCGATGATCTCCGCCTCAACATCCGCATACTTTTTCTTACCCACGGTGAGGGAGCCCACCATGTTGCCCAGCGCCGTGCCGATGGCGCCCACCAGCGCCGCTGCGCCGCCGCCGCCCGGAACGGGGGCGTTGGAGGCCAGCACCTCCACAAATTCCCGACAGGAATTCAGCGTGAAATCCGTTGCCATATCGTTTTCTCCTTTGTCAAAGCAGTGATTATCAGGTACCAATACGCCCATAGGGGCGGCCAATGGCCGCCCGCCAGACGCGCCTTTCAGCGTTGCCTTCGGCGGACGGCGCATCGCCGCCCCTACAGATGCGTTTGATTGCACAGATTCATCCTTCAGGCCGTGCCGTATCCGCAGACTGCCCTCAGGCTGCATCCGTCAAGCAGCTTAGAACAGGCCGCTGACCTTGCCGGTCTCGGTGTCCACATCCACGCGGCGATAGGCCGGGTCGGACGCGGTGCCGGGCATCATGGAGATGGTGCCGGCCATCGGGCAAAGGAACTTCGCTCCGCCGTACTCCAGGATGTCGCGGATGGGCAGCCGCCAGCCCTTCGGCACGCCCTTGAGAGCCGGGTCGTGGGACAGGGACAGATGGGTCTTGACCATCATGGTGCAGTAATCCGCGTACTTGGGATCGCTCTCAAAGCGCTTGGCCTTCTCGATGGCCAGAGGCGCCCAGTCGACGCCGTCCGCGCCGTAGACTTCCTTGGCAATGCGCTCCACGCGCTCGCGCAGGGGCATCTCCAGGTCGTACAGGAACTTGATCTCGGGCTTCTGCTCGCAGGCTTCGACGACCACCTGGGCCAGCTCCTTCGCGCCTTCGCCGCCATAGCGCCAGTGGTTGGACTGGGCGCAGCGCACGCCGCGCTCGGCGCACAGGCGCTTGATCAGGTTGATCTCGTTATCGGTATCGGTATAGAACTGGTTGATGCAGACCACGGGCACAATGCCGGACTTGAGGACGGTGTTCACGTGATGGAACAGGTTCTCGCAGCCCTTTTCCACCAGCTCCAGGTTCTCCTCGGTGTATTCCACGGGCAGCGGACGGCCGGGAGAAACCTTGGGCCCGCCGCCGTGCATCTTGAGGGCGCGGACGGTGGCCACGATGACGGAGACATTCGGGGTCAGCCCGGACAGGCGGGTCTTGACGTTCCAGAACTTTTCAAAGCCGATATCCGCGGCGAAGCCGGACTCCGTCACATGATAGTCGAACAGCTTCAGAGCCAGGCGGTCCGCGATGACGGAGCTTTGGCCGATGGCGATGTTGGCGAAGGGGCCGGCGTGAATCAGCACGGGCTGATGTTCCACGGTGTAGCACATGGTGGGATTGATGGTGTTGCGCATCCAGGCGGTCATGGCGCCGGCAACCTCCAGATCCTCGCAGGTCACGGGTTCGCCGCTGCGGCTGTAGGCCACGACGATCTTGCCGATGCGCTCACGCAGGTCCTTGAGGTCCTTGGCGACGGCCAGAATGGCCATCAGCTCAGAACCGACGGCGATGCCGAACTTGCTCTCCATCAGATATCCGTCCTTGTTGCCGCCGACGCCGATGATGATGTTGCGCAGGCCCTGGGCGCAGAAGTCCAGCACCCAGCCCATTTCGACGCGCTTGGGATCGATATCCAGGCGACGGCCCATGTTGTGCTTGGCCATCTCTTCATCGGTATAGTTGCGCTCATGCTGCATACGGGCGTTCAGCGCCACCATGGCCAGGTTGTGGGCGTTCATGATGTCGTTGATATCGCCGGTCAGGCCCAGGGAGAACTCCGTCATGGGCATCAGCAGGGCGTTGCCACCGCCGGCAGCAGTGCCCTTGACGTTCATGGTGGGGCCGCCGGAGGGCTGGCGCAGCGCGCCGCCGACGTTCTTGCCGATCTTTGCCAGGCCCTCGATCAGACCCAGAGAAACGGTGGACTTGCCCTCGCCCAAGGGAGTGGGAGTGATAGCGGTAACTTCGATGAACTTGCCGTCGGGCTTGTCCTTCAGACGATTCATGATCTTGATAAAGTCAAGCTTCGGGGTCTTGCCGTAGGGAATGATTTCATCGGGCAGCAGGCCCAGCTTCTCCCGGAAGAATTCCACGGGGGGCAGCGTTTTTTCCGCTTCTTCCGCGATTTGCCAGTCTTTGTAGATCGTAGGATCAAGCATTTGGGGGTTCCTCCTTCAACATTTCATTCATCACTATGGCGGTTAAACGCGGGCCTTCAGCCCGGCGAAACGTCCCTGTTCGCGGACGCGCGCACACGCGCTCACCATTCGTCAGTATAGCATGATTGTTCGATTATGTCAATAAATCATAGGGATATTATGACTATAATTCGATGTTAAGCCACACCCGACGCAGGTTTCGCCATCGCATCCGAGCTTGGGTCATTGACAGATAACCACATAATATGATACATTAATTTTATCACATCAGAAACGGAGTGTCAATACAACATGCTGCAATACAAGTCACTTAAGGGCACGCTGGAAAGGCTCATCGTATCCGACGCGCAGGTGGACGACCAGATCGAACAGCTGCTTCAACAGCACGCGCGCGTCATCCCCGTGACGGACCGCGAAAGCCGCCTGGACGACGAGCTTCTGCTGGACTACGCGGGCTTCTGCGACGGCGAACCGTTCGAGGGCGGCACGGCGCAGGACCAGACGCTCCTGCTGGGCAGCGGCACGTTCATTCCCGGCTTTGAGGAACAGCTTGTGGGCAAAAGAGCGGGCGACGAGGTCGACGTGCGCGTCACCTTCCCCAGCCCCTACCACGCCCCGGCGCTGGCGGGCAGGGAGGCCGTGTTCCACTGCCACGTCAAGGAAATCCGCCTGCGGCAGCGCTATGCCCCGGACGACGCGTTTGCCCGCGAGGTGGGTGGCTTCGACAGCTTCGCGGCCATGCGCGAAGCCATGCGCCAGGGCTTGCAGGCCTATGCGGACCGGCAGGCGGACGAGGAATTGAAGCTGCGCTTGTTGGACGCGCTGACGGAAAACTACGCCTGCGACATCACCGACGCACAGCTTGAGAGCGCCATAGAGGCGCAGATGCAGTCCCTCACGGCACAGCTTTCCCGCCAGGGATTGACGCTGGACGCCTACTGTCAATTCACTGGCAAGACAAAGGCGCAGCTTCGCCGGGACTGCGAGCCCGACGCCAGGAAGGCCGTCATCCGCCAGAGCGCGCTGGCGGAGATCGCCCGGCAGGAGGGGCTGGAAGCCGACGAAGAATCCGTCGCCGAGGCCATCCGACAGCTTTGCCGGGACAACCACATGACCCTCGAGCAGCTGACGCCCCTGCTGGACGAAAGCGCCCAGCGCGCCATCGTGCAAAACGTCATCACGCAGAAGGCGCTGGACTGTCTGCGGGACAACGCCGTCGTCGAGACCGTCCAGCGCCACGCATAGCGCCATATCGGATTTTTCGCTCATTCCTCGCCCGAATCGCCGCGTTCGCCCAGCGGCATGGCCTCCAGCGCGAAGTCCCGGAAGGCGGCCTGCTCCGGCGTGAGATACTTTTTCTTGTGGACAAAATACAGGTGGTAGGGCATGGTTCCCTCCAGGGGAAAGGCCAGCAGCCTGCCATCGGCCACGTCCTCGCGAACGGCCACCTCTGAAATCACGGAGATGCCCACGCCGGAGGCCACCAGGCGCTTGATGCTCTCGGTATCGTCCACGGCGGACACGACCTTCAGCTTGAGCTGCGGAATATACAGCTTTGACCAGCGCAGGAATTCCTGTTGCAGCGTGGAGGTGCTGCTCCGGGTGATCAACGGCTCTTCACCAAACAGCGCGTTGGGAAAAATCTGGCCGTGCAGCGCCTGGAAGCGCGCTTCGTTGGGCGCGATCACCACGAGGTTGGCCATGGCGTAATGCCTGACGGCATAGTCGGAATCCATCAGCTTTGTGGTGCAAAAGGCAAATTCCGTGCCGTCTGATTGCAGGCGGGAATAGATTTCCGAATGGTTGCAGGTGATGAAATTGAAGCTGACTTGCGGGTGCTGAGCGCAGAATCGGATCACCAGGTCCGTCAGATAATAGCGCACGATGTAGGGCGTCGCCACGATGTTCACGGATTTCGCGTCCCGGTTCGCGCAGCTGAGGGCAAAAATGCTGTCCCGGTTCAGCTTGAGCATCTGCCGGGCATATTCATAAAAGGTGCGCCCGTCCTGGCTCAGCTCCATACTGCGGGTGGTTCGGTTCAGAAGGCGCGTGCCCAGCTCCGTCTCCAGCTTGCGAATGTGAATCGTCACCATGGACTGGGAAAGCTGCAGCCGCTCGGCGGCGTTGGAGAAGCTGCCCTCGTCCACGGCGGCAACAAAGGATTCCAGTTGCTTGAAGTCCATCCGATCGTTCTCCTGTATTTATGAATCGGATTACATTATATATTAATAAATGCGAATTGTCAAACGGTAACGCAGCTCCCGGCGTCCCTTTTCAGGGGATTCAGACCATCCTGCGCTTGATATCCGAAATCAGTATGTCCCCCACCACCGTGCGATCCTCCGCCGAGAAGGCCTGGGGAAAGTTATCGGAAAATAAAATCTGGCTGTTGGGCGGGAATTCGTCGTCCCCCTCCCACACGATCAGCCGCACATCGTAGCCGGGCATGATTTCCAGCTGGTACGCGGCATCCCCCTGCCTGAGGGGAATGACCGGCAGCTGCTCCGCCGCCCGGGCGAAGGCATCCAGCCGCGGCCCAAAGGCAAAGGCGGCCCGCGTCAGACAGCGGCCCGTGAAGGGCTTCAGATACACCTCGCCCCATGGCATCTCCCGGTAGGGCAAAAAGACGCCCGTGCCCACGGAGCGCCGGCCCTCCAGCAGATAGCGGATCAGCAGCATCTGGGCCGGCAGGTTTGTCAGTGCAAAGCCCGTTTCATCGGCGCTGCCGATGGCGAATTTGGGCCACGCGATCTGATAGTCCACATACAAAAGGCGCACGGTAAACAGTCCCGTCCCGCCATCAAATTTCACGCCGCAGCGCTGCGCCGCCTCGACGGGGTCCAGTTTTTCAAACAGCGCGGTATAATGCTCAAAGGGCACCATTTCCTTGTGATTTTCCACGTTTCGCATCGAAAACAACCTCTCCCGGTTTCATGTTTAATCCCTGACCAGCAGCGTCGCGTCGCCCATGACATGGGCCATGCACGCCAGCCTCCAGCCCGCATCATATTCTACATCGGCAATGTAAAAGGATTTCGAAGCCCGCAGCTTGCCATTCAGAATTCGCACACGGCACTTTCCGCAGGAGCCGTTGCCATCGCAGGGCGCGAAAACGGGGATTCTGCCCCGGCGCGCCACCGCAAGCAGGTTTTCGCCCACCCGGGCCGCGACGCGCACATCCTCCTCGTCCTCCTCCAAACGAAAGGTGATCAGGCAGCTTTCATCCTGCATCGCGCTTTCCCCTCTCACGGACACAGGGGCGGCAATGCCGCCCCTGTGATATTTTCTCTGCCATCAGCCGGGAAAACCCCGGCGGACCGATTACATCAGCGGATCAAGGCCCAGCACCGGATGGCCCTTTTCGGTCAGCCAGTTGAGCAGCTCCTCGGGGTCGGTGGTGACGGTTTCATCCGCGATCATATCCGCGAAGTTCTCGATGCCGTACAGCTCCTGAGCGGTCTTGTTCAGGCGCTCGGCCACATCGTCCTTGAGTTCCTTGGGCATCCAGACGATGCGCTCCGTGCCGCCCTCGGCGGAGGCGAACTTCTTGGAGGCGATGAAATGGCGGCCATGGCCCATGAAGCCCGGGGTCTGCACTCCGCCGCCGGTCATGGAGGCCAGCTCGCCGAAGGTCATGCCCGTGGGCGTCATGCCGCTGTATTCGCGGTTGCAGATGATCACGCCGTTGGACAGGGGCTCGATGCCGCAAATGCACTCAAAGCAGCCGCAGGAGGTCATGGGGTCCTCCATGATGGAGTACAGCGTGACGTTTTCCACCGCGCCGTGGGTCGCCTGGGTGACGGCCTCGTTTACGGTGTCATAGCGACCCGTGCGCTCGTCGGTGCAGCCCACCTTGGCAATGGGCTGGCTGGGGCCGGTGGGGTTAAGCTGGTAGGTCGCCTTGGCGTCCAGCCAGGACACCGCGCCGCACAGGCCCAGGCGCTCCGGCGTGACCACGCAGCAGTGGGCGGGCGCGAAGCTCTGACACAGCGTGCAGGTGAAGAAGGTGTCCACGCTCTCGTCGGTCATGCTGGCCAGGCGATCGTCCCGGGCGCTGTAGGTGGGCATGGCCACCTCGTCCAGCACCTGCTTCGCCTTGGCGGGATCGGTCACCAGGCGCACCTGGCACTTGTCCACCACGGCGTCGAACTCGTTCATGATCATGTTATACAGTACTTCGCCGAAGTGGTTCAGCCGCAGGCCCTTTTCATAGGCTTCATTGGATATGCGGATGCGGAACTGGTTGCGCTGGCCGGTGTGCATCACGCCCTCCATATAGTTGAACCAGGCGTGGATCTTGCGTTCGATGACGGATTCGAAGTCTGCCTGCATCTTCGCGCCGGCCACTTCGACACAGGTCGCCAGTGGGAATTCGATTTCGCCGCAGTCGATATCCGGCCCGTCGATGACGATTTTGTGGTCCTCCACGGCATCGGCATCCACCATCTTCACGATCTCGCAGGTCACATTCTTGCCGCTGTAGAATTCCACCTTCATGTCCTTCTTGCGGATGATTTCGCCCTCAAAGGCGGAGGCGAAGGCCACGGGAATGGGCAGCTCGGTGACCTTGATCTTGATGTTGCGCATTTCCAGAGAGTGCTTGACGGTCTCGGCGTGGTCCAGCACGGCCTCCAGGGCGCCGGGCACCTGCAAATCGCCGATATCCTGGTCCACGATCACCGGGAAGCCCAGCGCGATCGCGCCGGCTCCGGCGGAGACAACCACCTCGTTCAGCGCGCCGAAGGTGTTCACAAAGGCGGGCACGCGCTCCTTGGTGTAACTCAGCAGCGCGCCCAAATCGCCGGGCTGCACGCCGCCGAAGATCAGCGCCGCGCGGATGGCGACGGTGACCACATGGATGACGGCGGTTACATCGTGGCCCAGGGGCACCACGCGGAATTCCAGGCCCAGCTTCACGCCGCCCTCGGCGCACTGTTCAATGACATCGCCCACCAGGAAGGTCAGGATGCCCTTGGACTGGTAATCCTTGACCACCTTCACCACGTCCGCCGCGTCGCCGGCCTTGCCCAGCACCACGGCCACGCCGGGAATATCCCCTGTTACCAGCGGAACGCCCAGGGAGCGGATGATGGGATCGGGCACGAAGCCAATGCCGGAATCCTCGGCATAGGGATCGCTGCCCTCGACATACTTGAGGCCTTCGATGATCTCCGCGCCCACGGCCGTGGCCAGGCCCGCGTTCAGCGCGTCGCCCAGCTCCGGCTTATTGGAAATCAGGCTCTTCAGCACACCGACGCAGGCGGGCAAATCCGCCAGCCTGGCCACCTTGACGCCCGTAGCCGCATAAATGGTCGGAAAAAAATAGGCGGTATCCGGGAAGGCAATCTTCTGATCCGGGCCATATTTTTCAATGGCGGCGTTGACCGCGCCTTCGGTCAGACCGGCGACGGCGTTGGAGCCGGCAAAGATAAGATCCGTCAATGCGCTCATGATAAATCCTCCGTTCTCTTTCTATCCCCCCGCGGGGGTTCTTTTTGCTAATATTATAAACCCTGTCGCGCCGGAAATCAAGCGTTTGCGGCACGATTGTCCGCGCGCCGCGGTCCAACAAAAGCAGAGGCCCCGCCGAAACGCTCGGGCGGGGCCCCTGCCGTTGGGCAGCGCTCAGATCTCCAGATAGGAGTCCGCGTACAGGTTGTTGTTCTTGATGATATCGCAGGTCTTGACGGTCTCCATCAGGCGCTGATCGTTGGGATTCACGATGGCGGAGGTCAGGCCCTGCATCATGGCCATGGCCAGCATGCAGCTGTCGAAGATCGGGCGGATGTGCTTGGGCATACCATTGGAGTTATTGGACAGGCCGCCGGTGGAATTCAGGCCCATTTCGGAGAACATCCTGATGGCCTCCAGAACCTCCATCTGCTTGTCCTGCATACCCTTCACCACCAGGAACAGCGGGTCAAACCACAGGTCCTCCGCCTCCATGCCGTGCATCAGGCCTTCCTCCAGCATCCGCTGGCAATGGGCCATGCGCTCATCGTTGTCGGAGGCGATGCCGTTGGCGGAGCAAAGCGCGATGACGATGGCTTCGTTGTTGGCGGCCAGCTCGATGCGGTTGAAGCGATCGCCGGCGTCCGCGGAATTCACGATGGGCTTGCCCTTGGAACGGTTGTACACCTGGATGCCGGCCTCGATGGCCTTCATGTTGGAGGTATCCAGGGCCAGCGGCACGTTGTCAAAGCGCTCCTGGAGCAGCTTGACGGCCCACTGCATGATCTCTTCGCCGTCGGACTCGGCGGGGCCGATGTTCACGTCGATGTAGTTTGCGCCGGCCTTGAGCTGCTGTTCACAGCGAAGCAGGATGGGTTCCGGGTCGCGCTCTGCGAAAGCCTTGCGGATGGACGGAGCGGTGACGGAAATGCGCTCGCCGATGGTGATGAATTTTGCCATGTTGTTTTCCTCCTATGTTCAATAATGGTTATGCCAAACCGATGCGGCAGGGCCGCATCGGTTCAAAACCCATTAAGCGGAGAAGTCCTTGATGAACTTGACCAGCTGAACAGCCTCCATCGGGCCCACCACAACGTTCCAGCCGGGCAGCTTGGCCTCGATTTCGCCCTTCATCACGGCAACCTTGCCGGGGATGATCAGCGTGCGGGACTTGATCTTGTTCTCGATATCGGCCTCATCAAAGAACTTCTTGATGGTGCCCGCGGAGAACTTGCCGGCCGCCCAGGCGGTCAGCACGGACATGCCGCTGGCATCGGTGATCAGCAGGTTGACCGGGCACTTGGACCGCTCATACTCGCCGGACACCAGGAAGTAGGTCAGCGCGAAGTCCACGGTCAGGGAGCAGACGGAATTCTCATCCGCGCCGTTGAGGGCGTAGATGCCGGGCTCGACCTTCATGGGCTTCTGCGGGTCGGTAAAGATATTCTGGCGCAGGCCGTACAGCGCCAGCGCCTCGGCGTAGGTCATGTTCTCCATGACGATGATGGAGCCGTAGCGCAGCGTGAAGGCCGCGGCCAGGGCGGTCTGCATGTGCAGGTCCCCGGCGGCGATCCTGGCCAGGTTTACGATGGAGGGATAGCCCAGGGAACGGTCCTGATCCTTCAGATTGCCACGGCGCACCATGACGGCGTTGGCGAAGGTCTGCTTCGCGTCCGCGCCGGTGCAGTCGATGACCAGGTTCTTGTTGCCCTTGCCCTCCAGGGCCTTGATGTTATCATAGATTTCGTTCATGTCCGCGCCGCAGACGCCCAGGGTGACGCCCGCGCCGGTGGCGGCGGCGTTCATGGCCTCAAGGTTGTCCTTGTTCGCGCCGTTCAGAATGGGCTTGCCGGCCTTGCAGATATCCAGCGCGGCCTTCGCGACGTCCGCGTCGGCGCAGTTCAGCACCAGCGCGCGCTGGGCCTCGGCAGCCTTCTTCACCAGCGCCACATAGGCGTCGGCGCCGTTTCCGGCATAGTTGAGGAACAGGAATTCCACATACTCGCGCTCGCCGATGCGCTCATAGTCGACCTTCTTGATCGCCTCGAGCTTGGCGTCCACCGCCGCGTCGTCCATATCGGAATCCAGCGTCACGGCGAACAGGTTGCGGTTGACCAGCGTCTTTTCATGGCGGAACAGCACGGTTTCGCCGCCCAGCTTGTGGGCGCAGTCGCCCGCGCCGACCTCGATGGTCTTCATCAGGGGCGCGGTGGCCTCGGACAGCGTGGCCAGAGCGTCGGCGGACATATAGGGGCACTTTTCAATCGGCAACGCGCCGGAGGCGACCTTCATGGAGAACGCCATGCAGGTGGGGCTGCCACATTCCTTGCAATTCTTTTTGGGGGTCAGCTTAAAAATGTCAAGACCTTTCAGAGCCATGGTTAATATCCTCCTTCCCCGCTCACATCAGGCTATCGATGAACTTTGCGATGGTGGCGACAGCGGCAGGGTGCTTCATGATGACCAGATTGGAGCCGCCCACAAGGCATGCGGAGGCGGTACACACTTCCATCTCGATGCCGCGCTCGTCGAGGGGGCCCCATTCGGGGGATTCCTCTTCGGGTGACATGGATTCCTTGACGCCCCAGGTTTCAGGAGAGATGGGGGTCACAATGGGCATCTGAAGCTGCGCGTCGCTCTGGGCCAGAGCGGCGGCCTTCACGCGGTCCAGCGTGGAGGAGAGGTATTCAAAGCCATAGCCGGCGGCGGACGAGCCCACGTTCATGCAGACGCTCTGCGCGGGCACGCCCAGCTGGCTCAGCAGCACGTTGAGCTGCTTGGCCAGGTTGATATCCACGGCGGATTCCGCACCGACCTTCTGGTTATAGGCCAGGCCCGCGGAAGCGCCGACGGTCTTGTAATTTTCCTCGCGGGAGGAAAGCACCAGTATGTTCTTTCCCTGAAGCGCTTCGGAAATGGCGGAGAACAGCTCCGCGTCCTTTTCGATGTTCTTGCAGCCCATGACGATGATGGGCATGGAAACGGCCTCGGCCACGGCCTTGGCCACGGCGACGCAGTCCGCCACGGAGGTATTGTCGCCATTGGGGTCCGCGCTTTCAAAGTGCAGACAGATGGCGGATGCGCCCTCCATCGTCTCGGCCTTTTTGGCCATATCGACGACGGTCTCGCAGCCCTCATAGAACTTGAGCAGGCCGGGCGAAACGATGCCCGCAAGGCCCTTGTCGCTGATCTCGATGGCGATCTTGGGCTTGTTCTCAATGGGCGCGTCGAAGGTGTAGAAGGGCAGAACATTTTCGCCGCCGATCACGATGCTCTTGTCGCCCGTGCCGAGGGTGACCGCATTGATCCTGGCGTTGAACGCCTGCTTTTTCGGAGTGAAAGCCATGATTGTATTCCCCCTGTCAGTGTCATTGCCCGGAGGCGCTTGTGCGCCTCCTAAAGTTTAAGGTCCTCCATGATTGATTTCAGCGCGGCCTTCACCGGGGCGTCATCTGGTACCTTGGCGCTGGGCTTGCCTTCGCAGTCGTACTCATAGACGGTATCGTCCTGCGGCAGCACGCCCGCCAGCTCCAGTCCGTGCTTTTCAATCTCTTCCTTAACCCCGTCGTTCAGGCTGCCGCCCGGCGCGCGGTTAACGATCAGCTTCATGGTGCCGGGCTTCAGCTCCAGCGCGTTCACCATTTCGGCGATGCGCGCAGCGGCCTGGATGCCCCGGCGGGAGCAGTCGCTGATGAGCAGGAGCGTATCCACATGCGGCAGCGTGCCGCGGGCGATATGCTCCATGCCGGCCTCATTGTCGATCACCATATACCCATATCGGCCGTAATACTTGTCGATCTGCGTCTTGAGGACGCCGTTGACATAGCAATAGCAGCCCTTGCCCTCCGTACGGCCCATCACCAGCATGTCGAAATCGTCCTCTTCGATCAGCGCGGTGTTGAACTTGTACTCGGCATACTCCTGCTTGGTCATGCCGGCGGGGATGGGGCTGACAGGCATAAGCTCCGCATGGGCCATTTCCTCGCGGATGGAGCCCAGCGTGGTCTCCACCTCGACGCCCAGCACCTCGTTCAGGTTGGAGTTGGCGTCCGCGTCCACCACCAGCAGAGGGCCCTTGCCCTTTTGGGTCAGATATTCGATGATCAAGCCGCAGGTGGTCGTCTTTCCGACGTCGCCCTTGCCGGCCACAGCGATGACATGTGTTGACATTGTTTTCCTCGATTCAGGACAGATCAGATCAAATCGACGATGCCGGATTCCTTCACCAGGCGGGTCACATCCTCATACTTGTTGAGGGCGTAGAGGTGAATGCCGTCGATGCCGCAGACCCTGTATTCGTCGATCAGACGGATGGTGTATTCCATGCCCGCCTCCTTGAAGGCAGCCTTCTTCGCGGCGATGGATTCCTCGCTCTCGTTGGGCGCGAAGGGATTCGGGAAGATCCAATTTTTGGAGATGATCTCAGCCAGCTCCCTGGGCATGACGCAGCCGTTGCGGCTGAGCGCCATGTTGATGGTGGCGGCGGCGTCCAGCACAGGCATGATGCCCACGTCCACGGGCATCCAGATGCCGGCGGCGCGGATGGCGTCCATCCACCAGCGGAACTGGTCCATGTCCCAGCACAGCTGGGTCATGATATAATTGGCGCCCTCGTCCTGCTTCTGCTTGAGGAAGGAGATGTCCGCTTCGATGCTGCGGCAGGAGATGTGGCCCTCGGGAGAGCCGGCCACCGCGATGGTGAACTTATCGCCAAACTCCTTGCGGGTGAACTTCACCAGCTCCGTGGCATAGTGCAGATCTCCGCCCGTGCCGGTCCAGCCGAAGGGGATATCGCCGCGCAGGGCCAGCATGTGGTCGATGCCATGGTCCAGGTAGTTTTGAAGCTGCTGACGGATGCCTTCCCTGTTGTTGGCCACACAGGTAAAGTGCGTCACGGGGATGCACTTGCCGTCCTTTTTTATTTTGTCAAGAACCTCCAGGTTTTTGCCCACATTGGTGCCGCCCGCGCCGTAGGTGCAGGAAATGTAGTCGGGCTTCAGTTCATACAGATGGTCCAGCACGCCGCCGTCCCCGCACAGCTTTTCCATGCCGACATCGGTTTTGGGCGGAAATACCTCGAAGGAAAAGCCCATGCGCTGTTTGAGGATGTCCGTTACATTCATGTTTAATCGTCCTCCCAAGCCAAATTGTTACATTTCAGTGTCGCGCGTCATATAAAAAACCACGCAATTACACAACTATATAATACCACAAACCCGTTGATTAGGCAAGCACCCCGGGAAGCATTGCGACATAATTTGAGCAAAATTAATATGATCGGATAAAAAGGATTCTCATATCCTCGTGAAGAGAAACCTCTGTCTGAGGCCGCTCAGGCTGACAAACACGGTGAGGTTATCCGAATCCTTCTGTTCCACGGTCAGCTCGTCCGGCATTTCACCGAGAAGGCCTTTGACATAGCCCACCGGGTCGTCGGTCTCGATCTCATCGAAAAAAACATCCCGCATTTGATTGCCGGAGCAGCTGTTCTGTATCTCACGCACCACTTCGTATTCCGCCATAACACCCTCCTTGCGCATATAAAGAAGGCTGTCTGAAGGCTCTACGCCGATTTCGGAAAAATCTGCGGGTCCGGCGTCCCTGCCGCCCCCGCGTTCCATCCTCAACGGTACAGCATTGCTTCAGACAGCTCCCTCGGTTCAGGCCAGCGCCGCCCTGGGGCGCACCACCACCGTGCCGCCGGTCAGATCGGCCAGCGCGATTTCGCCCTCAATGACCTCTTCCCGGCCCATGATATCGGTCAACGTGATCACGCCGTCCTTCGTCTGGATGAGCATGACGTTTTTCAGCACTTCGTTTTCAGGCTTTTTTTCAATTTTGTACACCGTTGAAAGGCACATCTGTCTATATCTCCTCTCTGGCAATGTCCAATGCCCGCAGCACCGTGGACAGGCGCATGTTTCCCTTTTCAAAATCTGACACCGCCTGCAGCACCTGCTCAGAGGCGATGACATCCCCCACGTCCCTGAGCCTTCCCGCCAGCTGCGCCAGCTCGTTGGCGTGGGCAGCGTTGTGGTTGACCATGTACTGCATCAGCGCTATGATCTCGGTCCGCGGGTCCACGCCACAGCCATCGCAGTCGGAGTTACAGTGCGCCGCACCCGGGCAGCCCTGGGGATGCTCATGGGGATGGGCATGGGTGTGTTCATGGGCGTGGGCATGGGTCGTGCCGTCGGCATGGGTATGCTCATGGCTGTGGACATGGGTATGCTCGTGTTCGTGTCCTTCGCCGCTTTCCCGGGCGGGCTCACCGGTATGCGGATGGTTTTCGCCGTGGGCATGGTGGTCGTGGGCGATCCCATGCTCGTGCATATATTCATGGCTGTGTTCGTGATCCATCTTCAAACATCCTTTCAAAACGATTCTGCTTCGTCCCCATCAGATTATACAACAGTCCGCCGGGTTTGTCAAAATCTTCGACTTGGGCGGTCCATTCCCAAATTCCCGGCGGGACCGCGGTTCCGGGCAAATCACCCATCCCCTGCCCGGGGTTTCCAATCAAAAATTCCATCATTCTTTACCTGGCGGGCGGAATGAAGGATTGCATTTCGCGGCGACATGGGATAGAATTCAAGTGAGGTGAGCCTTTGATGAACCGAGACGATCACAGCCACGCCCATCCCGAGGGAATGGATCACGAATACATGCACGCCCACGGCATCCCCCACAGCCACGAACACGGGCATACCCACACCCACGAGCATACCCGGGCCGTGCTGAACCGGCTGTCCAGGGCCATCGGGCACCTGCAATCCGTGCGCACCATGGTGGAGGAGGGGCGCGACTGCTCCGAGGTGCTGGTGCAGATTGCCGCCGTGCGCTCCGCCATCGACAATACCGGCAAGCTGATATTGCAGGATCATTTGAAGCACTGCATTGTGGACGCCGCCCACGAGGGCGACCAGAAGGCCATCGACGATCTGTGCGAGGCCATCGACAAGTACATGAAATGACAAGGCAGCGGGGCACTCGTTCCCGCCGCCTTGTTCACGCCTATACGATCCTGCGGATATGCTCGTGGCTTTCGCCGGTGATCCAGTCCACGTCGTCGGTCAGCCAGTCCATGATCTCCAGCTGCCGCGTCTCCCAGGCGATGGTGTCCTGCTTTTCCTGCTCCGTCATCTCCCGGTCGAAGGCCTTCACCTTTTCGCAGTAGCCGAAGATGTATCCCGCGCCGTACCAGATGGTGAAATTGCTGTCCGGGCCCTCTGAGACGGCGTCACCCCGGGCGGCGATCAGCCCGTCGTGGCGGCGCTTGTATTCCTCCGCGCAGCCGGGTTTGAGCTTCGTGACGAACACGCGATGCCGGATCAGGGATTTGTCCGCACGCACGATGCCGATATCGTGGTACATCAGCCGCATACTGCCCGTAGGGCAGAGCAGCTCCGCGCTGCCGTCGATCACGCGCTCCAGCAACTCGCGCAATTCAGGGGCCGCGTCCAGATCCGTGTCCCTGGCATATTCCCCGTATCCGCAGAGTATGTCCGATACGCTCCAGACGGAGAAGTTTCCCACGCCGAGACGCTCCGCCTCCTCCAGAATCCTCGGCGCAAGCTCTGAAATCCCTTGCAGCACCGCCTCGCGCCTGTCAGGGTTTATCTTCATCAAAAAGGTCTTGCGTTCCATGCTTCATTTCCCCCTTCCGTATGTTCCCTTGTGTTTCACGCGTCCCCGTCCCTGAGCGACTTCAGATACGGCACCGCCCTGTCGCCGTCCAGAACAAGCTCCGCATAGCAGCCGTCCATCAGCGCGCCGGGATTGATCAGCAGCACACTGCCCGACATCTCCACGCAGGGGCGGTGGGTGTGCCCGAAGAGCGCAATGTTCGCGCCCTGCTCCTCGGCGAAATAAGAAAGCCTGTCGTAGCCGTACTTCACATCCTGCAAATGGCCATGTACCGCCAACAGCCTGTGGCGTCCGCAGGACCAGAGCGCCATGCGCGGCTGCTGGGAAAACATGTCGCAGTTGCCGGCCACGGCGATCACCGGCATCTCAAGCCGGCGTTCAAGCCAGCGGGCGTCGGAATGATAATCGCCCAGGTGAAAGACCGCGTCGTACTTCTCCCGTTTGCACCTTTCCAGCCAACACGCCAGCCAGCTTTCCCGGTCGTGGCTGTCGGAAACGATGCCCAGCCGCGTCATGTCTCCTCCTCCAGCGCGTCCAGCAGCTTCGCAATGGCTCGGGCGCGGTGGGACACGCCGTTCTTCGCCTCCGGGTCCGCCTCGGCAAAGGTCACGCCGAGGTCGTCAGACAAAAACAGCGGGTCATAACCGAAGCCGCCGGTTCCCCGGTATTCGCCGATGATCTCCCCATCGCAGCGGCCATAGACGGTCACGGGCTCCCGTCCGGGCCTGCACAGCGCCACCGCCGCGCCATAGTGCGCCCTGTGGGGGGCGGGCTTGTCCGCAAGCTCGCTGAGCAGCAGCCGGTTGTTGGCCTCGTCGTCGCCATGGACGCCGCAGTAGCGGGCGGAATGGACACCGGGACGCCCGTCAAGCTGATCCACGCACAGGCCGGAATCGTCCGCCAGCGTGGCGCAATGGCAGATATCCATGAGGGCCTGCGCCTTGATAAGCGCGTTTTCCTCAAAGGTCTCGCCCGTCTCCTCCACGTCCAGCGTCACGCCCATGTCCCGCATGGAGCGCACATCGAAGCGTTCGCCCAGCAGCTGCCGCAGCTCCTTCAGCTTGCCGAAGTTGTTGCTGGCAAGGGCCAGCAGAGGCTTTTTGCAAATGACCTCCGCGCGGCTTCCCAGCGCGTCGCGCTGCGCCTGCATAAGCTCCAGGCAGCCCTTTTCCCCCAGCGCCAGCAGCGTGTCCAGCTCCGCCTTGGTATAACAGCGCCCCTCGCCGGTACCCTGCACCTCCACAAAGCCGAGCCGGCCCTTGGCGTCGCGCGTCATGACCACGTTCATATCCACCTGTGCGCGGCTGTCCTGGGCATATTCCAAATCGAGGGTACACACATCGTCGATCACGCCCACGGACACCGCGGCCACCTGGCGGATGACGGGCGAATCCGGCAGCGTGCCCTCCTGCATCAGCTTGTCCACGGCGATGCACAGCGCGGTGAACGCGCCGGTAATGGAAGCCGTCCGCGTGCCTCCGTCGGCCTGGATTACGTCGCAATCGATGTAAACCGTGCGCTCCCCCAGCCGGGTCAGATCACAGGCCGCGCGCAGGGAGCGCCCGATCAGCCGCTGGATCTCCACGCCGCGCCCGTCCTTCTTCACGCCGTCCCGAGCCTTGCGCTGAGGCGTGGAGCCGGGCAGCATGGCATACTCCGCCGTGAGCCAGCCCTTCCCCTTGCCCTTCAAAAAGCCGGGCACCCCCTCCTGTATGGAGGCGGTGCAGATGACCTTTGTCCTGCCGCAGCAGATCAGCACAGAGCCCGCGGCCATCTCGGTATAGTCCGGCAGTATCCGCACCATGCGCAGCTCGTTGGCCGCGCGATTGATCGCTTCCATGGGTATTCCTCCTTCTGGCCTTCGCCAGTTTCTTCAGGTATTTCCGAGGCCGCCTGCTCCGGCGCGTTCATTCAAAGTCGAACAGCATCGCCGACTGGGTCTGGATGTAGTCATAGACGATGGAATCCGCCACATTCATGAAGCTGGGCACACCCAGCTCCCCCAGGCCTGGGTCGTAGGGCTTTCCATCCACATAGATTTCCACCGACTTCACGCCGTCAAACTGTGTGCAGGTCAGCACCAGCGCCTTGAGCGCCATGCGCCCGCCATCGGAATTCTGCACCAGGTTCACGAATTCCCCGGTGAAATTCAGTCTGGCGACGCCGTTCTCCACCTTCACATCGATCAGCCCGCAGCCCGCGGGCACCACGCTTTCCAGCATGTCGCCGTTGGCGGGGCCCTTGGCCAGCTCCAGCACCGCGGTGTTGATGTCCGCCGAGGCGTGGACTATGCGGGTCACAGGCACGATCACCGCGCCGGAATCCGCCGGGAAGTACAGCGTCACCGCCTGCGAATCCGCCCGGTTCATGGTGGGCTGGGCGCTCTCCAGGTTGATATCCCCCCGGGTGAATTCGCCCGCCACCGGGGTGCCGTGGGTCAGCGTCCCGCGCCGCTGGCCATCGATCAGGAACTCCACGCGCTCCACGCTTTCAAACTCTGTCAGCGTCTGCACGATGGCGTTGATCATGTTGGATTCCGCCGCGGCGTCGGCCATGTTCAAAACCTCTTTGCTCAGATCGATGCGCGCCAGCCCGCCCGAAATGTCCAGGTCGATCTTCGTGTTTTCGGGCAGCACGGTCCTCAGTCCCAGCCGCGCGGCCTGCATATCGTTGTTCACGCTCTGCACCATCAGATTGAGCGTCGCCTTGGCGATGCCGTCCTCCATGGGCACCCGGCACATCACGGGCACCAGATAGCCGTAATTGTCCTGATAGTACACGATGGTGGAAACCTTCGCGGCCTCCGCCTCCCCGGTGCCTTCGGACCCGGAAGCGCCGGTCTGAGCGTCCGCCGGCTGCGGCGTCGCCTCCGCCGCGTCGAAGGGCTCCCCGGCCCCCGGTTCAGTCGTGGCCGCCGGGGACACCGCCGCATCCACCGGCGCGCGCCACAGCGTCCACGCGCACGCCACCGCGATGGCCAGGACCAGCAGCGCCAGCGCCAGCAGGTAGGCCTTGCGCTGATTTTGTGAAACATTCATGTGGAACCCTCCTTGCGTCGTCCATTTCGGTTTCAATGTATTCCGGCGCAAGGGGAGGTATGCCGCGCGTACATCCCCATTTTATCATAAATTAGGCGGTTGCGCAATCGCGGCAAATGGTTTATAATCGGTATTGAAAACAAGCTATTGTAATTTGGAGGAACACATGCCCTTTGACGGACTGACGCTGGGCCTGGTGGCCCGCGAATTGAACCGCGCCCTTGAAGGCGGGCGCATTGCCAAAATCATACAGCCCGAACGGGATGAAATTATATTGACCGTCAGGAACAACGGCATGAACCATCAACTGCTCATGTCGGCCACGGCCAACTGCGCCCGCGCCCACCTGACCACCACCCGCAAAAACAACCCGCTGGAGCCTCCCGCGCTGTGTATGCTGATGCGCAAGCACATCACCGGCGGCCGCATATGCGGCATACGCGCCGTGGAAAGCGACCGCATCCTGGAGGTCGAAATCGAGCATTATGACGAATTGGGGGACCGCGCCCGCAAGAAGCTGATCTGCGAATTCATGGGCAAGCACTCCAACCTCATCTTCGTGGGCGGAGACGGGCGGATCATCGACAGCGCCCGCCGCGTCAACGAGCAGATTTCTTCCGTGCGGGAGGTGCTGCCCGGGCTGCGGTACGAGCTGCCGCCCGCCCACGGCAAGCTGCCCTACGACCGCGTGGAGGCGCAGGCGCTGCTTTCGGCCATGAGCGGCATGAACGGCCCGCTTCACAGGCTGATCGCGCAGTGCGTCAGCGGCATGTCGGCCCAGACGGCGCGGGAGCTGGCCTTCCGTGCCACCGGCTCTGAGGACACCCACAGCGACGAAATCGACCTTGCGGCCGCCTGCGGCAGCATTGCGGACAACCTTGCCGCCATCCCCGGCCAGGTCAGCCCGGCGATCCTCTACAACGCCGAAGGCGCCCCGGTGGACGCCGTCGCCTTCCGATATCACAGCCGCGACCACCTGCGCCGCGAGGAATACGCCACCATCTCCGAGGCGCTGGACGCCTTCTACCGCAGCCGGGACCGGGCAGAGCGCATCAAGCAGAAGAGCGCCGCACTGCACCGCACGCTGAAAAAGAACATCGAGCGCTGTGAGCGCAAGCTGGCCCTGCAGCAGGAGGCGCTGCTGGGCAGCCAGCGCATGGAAGAGTACCGGCTCAAGGGCGAGCTGCTGACCGCAAACCTCCACCTGGCGCAAAAGGGCGCAAAGCGCGTGGACGTGCCCAACTATTATGAAGAGGGGATGCCCCTGCTGTCCGTGGAGCTGGACGAGCGGCTCTCCCCCGGCCAGAACGCTCAGCGGTATTTCAAGCTGTACCAGAAGGCGCGCAACGCCCAGACCCTGGCGGCGGAGCAGATCGAAAAGACGGGGGCGGAACTGGATTACCTGGAAGGGCAGCTGGACAACCTGGGAAAGTGTCAGGAGGAGGCCGAGCTGTTTGAACTGCGCGAAGAGCTGGAACGCTTCGGCTATGTCAAGGTCAACCGCAACCGCCGTCAGATGAAGCAGCTGCCACCCTCCCAGCCCATGCGCTTCACCGCGCCCTCGGGGCGGACGATTCTGGTGGGCAAAAACAACCTGCAAAACGACAAGCTGACCGGCACGGCGCAGCCCAACGAGGTCTGGCTCCATGCCAAGGACATACCCGGCTCCCACGTGATCATCGTCGGAGAGGCGCCGGACGACGATACGATCCTCTATGCCGCGCGGCTGGCCGCGCTCTATTCCAAGGGGCGCGCCTCTTCCCGCGTGCCCGTGGATTATACCCTCCGGCGCTTCGTGAAAAAACCCGGCGGGTCCAAGCCCGGCTTTGTCATATACACCAACCAGCACACGCTTTACGTCCAGCCGGCAGAAGAACAGACCATGGTCTGATTATCGTAACACAAAGGAGGAGTCCTTATGAGCGTCGATATTCAAAGCGCTTTGTCGGGAATACGTCGGTACCGGCCCATGGACTGGGACCAAATTCCAGACCTTGGTCTGTATATGGACCAGGTGATCACCTTTATCACCCGCATGTATGAGCCGCTGTACGGTGAGGACATTCACGGCTACCTTTCCCCCTCCATGATCAACAACTATGTCAAGAGCAAGCTGATCCCCCGGCCGACGGGCAAGAAGTACAGCCGGGAGCAGATCGCGCTGTTGACGATGATCGTGGCCCTGAAGCAGACCTCCAGCATGGAGGAGATCCGGCGGCTATTGGCGCTGGACGAGGCTGGGACGGTGGAAAGCCTTTATGCCGTGTTCAGCAGCCGCTTCAGCCACGCCGTGCAGTTTATGTGCGGCGAGGGCGATATCTCCGGCGCGCCGCGCACCGCGCTGGACTTTGCCATACTGGCCTGCGCCTGCTCCGCGGGCTGCGCCGCGGCGCTCAAATACGAGGCAAAACAGGTTCAATAGTCCCCAAACGGCGCATATGATTGGCCCGGACCCCTGCGAAGCGGGGCGTCCGGGCTTTGTCTTGCCATGGCGCATGGACAGATGCAATCGGGAGGCGGAATATGAGACGGTTTATCCTGTTGGTCGCGCTTGTGGCGCTTCTTTCGTCCACGGGGCCGGGCACAGCTTCTGAGCGCCTGTCCGTCGCGGCGAAGGGCGCGGTCCTGATCGATGCCGACTCCGGTCGGATTTTATTCGGTCAGAATGAGAATGCCCTGTATCCCATGGCCTCTACCACCAAGGTGATGACCACGCTGCTGGCACTGGAAAATGCGGCGCTTGATGAGCGCGTGACCGCAGGCAAAAACGCCTATGGCGTGCCCGGGACATCGCTTTATCTGTCCGAGGGCGAGACGCTGAGCATGGAGCAGATGCTTTACGGGCTGATGCTGCGCAGCGGCAACGACGCCGCGGTGGCCGTGGCCGAACACATATCCGGCAGCGTGGCGCAATTTGCCGAACTGATGAACAACAGGGCGCGCGAGCTGGGCATAGACGCCCACTTTGTCAACCCTCACGGTCTGGACGCCGACGGACACGAAATTTCCGCCCTGGGTCTTGCCCTGGTGATGCGCCAGGCCATGCAGAACCCGGATTTCCGAGTCATCACGTCCACCCAGCGAAAGGTGATCCCCTGGGTGGGCAACGAATACAGCCGCGTGCTTGAAAACAAGAACCGGCTGCTCAAAACCTATGAAGGCGCGACGGGCGGCAAGACAGGCTACACCGGCAAGGCCGGGCGCTGTCTCGTGTTCAGCGCACAGCGGGATGGGCTTGAGCTGATCGGCGCGGTGCTGAACTGCCCCACATGGTTCGATACCGCCACGCTGATGCTGGACTGGGGCTTTGAAAATTTCCGCACAGAGCGCGCCGTCGACGCGGGCGAGGCCATCGCCGTGCTGCCGGTTCGCGGCGGCGTCTATGAATCGGTGGCGCTGGTGGCCGATGGGCCGCTGCGCACCGCGGTGCCCGTGGGCAGCCATGTGAAAACAGACTACAGTCTGCCCACTGAGGTGGAAGCGCCCGTCCGCGCCGGCGACCAATTGGGAACCGCCACCCTCACGGCCAACGGGGAGATCGTGGCCCGGTGCGGGCTCGTCGCCGCCTCAGACGTGCAAAAGCGCAGCTTTCTCGAATCCTTCAAGCGCCTGCTTCGCCACTGGGTGCTTCAGCTTCAGCCGTCGGCCACGTCCTGATGGCGTTTCCGTCCCGGTCCGCCAGCACCAGTTCTTCCTCGCTTATGAGCAGCAGGCGGTCCCGGCTCAGCGCGCGAATCTCCCGGTACTTTGCGTTCAGGCGCTCTACGCCCCCGGCGTCCATCATGCCCCAGCGCGCCCCATCGTAATTCCAGGACATTTGCAGCCGGTCCAGATCCGCGCTGTAATACTCCGCGCCCTCCAGCCTCAGCCAGGCATACAGCCCCTCGCACAGCGGCAGTATGAACTGATATCGCCCGGAGGCCGCGCTGCCATCGGCATCGACCAAATATTGGCAGGCGTCGCCCCAGTCGCCATCCGAAGCGATGAACTGGCCCGACGTTCCCGGAGCATAGCGCGTTCCCGCGCCGCTTTCAGAGACGACGCGCCCCGTCGCGTCGTAGAGCCGCGCCCGCTCTCCGTCGTCGATCAGCAGGCAGTCGCCCACCAGCGACGCAGACAGGTTTTCGCCTGCTACTGCAAACAGGCGCACGCCGCCGTCGGGCGCATACGCCTCCACGCCGCCGCCAGACAGCGCCGCAAGCAGGGTCCCGCCCCTGTCAAGCCAGTCGTATTCCGCCGCAAGCACCACCGCTCCGTCCGCGTCGATCAGCCCTACGCCGTCGCTGCCCGTCATCCTGGCGGCACCGTCCTGAAAGGGGCCGATATACAGCCATTCGGGGGCGATGACAATTTCACCCCGGGCATTCACCGCGCCATAGCGCCCGCCTTCGTCCATATAGGGCATCCTGCCGGAGCGGACGCGGCTCAGCCCGCAGGCGGTGTAGACGCCGGTGCGCCGCGCGGAGCCGTCCGCGGCCACATGTATGATCTCATCCGGGCGGTCGTCCAAAGGGTCGGAATCCAGCGCCAGGAAGCCGCCCTCGCCGTCGCTTGTCAGCTGGGTATACAGCGCGGGCAGCGTCACCTGACCGGCATCATTCATCGCGCCGCAGAGGCCCCCCGCGCGAAAGATCAGGCAGTCGCCTTCATCGTCGATCATGGAAAACCGCGCCTGCCCCAGCGGCGCGCCCCCGGCGTCGTACAGGCCGTAATCACCCCTCCGCCCGGCGGCGTAGAGCTGCCCCGGGCGCACGGCAAACACGTCCTCGATCGCGTCGCCCGCAAGCAGCTGGGCGCCGTTTTCGTCGATGAGCGCCACGCACAGCTCGTTTACGAGACAAAGGCTCTCCGCGCAGGCCGGGACCAGCATCAACAGCAGCGCCGCCAGAAGCGCGGCGGCTTTTCTCAACATACGCGTCACCTCCCTGCCCTCCCGGGCCCCTTTTCGAGTACAGTATAGCGCTTCAAGGTAAAATATTGGTTTATTCCCGAACCCGCTATAGACAAAATTGGAGAAAGATGCTATAATATCATACTGTCGGCGGGAACAGTTCTCCTGCTTGCGTCTGAGGTTGCGCCAGTAGCTCAGTTGGATAGAGCAACGGCCTTCTAAGCCGTGGGTCAGGGGTTCGAATCCCTTCTGGCGCGCCATTTGTATGGTGGGTATAGCTCAGTTGGTCAGAGTGCCAGGTTGTGGCCCTGGAGGTCGTGGGTTCGAGCCCCACTACCCACCCCATTCTTGATTGGTGCGGCTCTGTAATGGGGCGTAGCCAAGCGGTAAGGCACGGGACTTTGACTCCCGCATTCGCAGGTTCGACCCCTGCCGCCCCAGCCAATGCGACCCATTAGCTCAGTCGGTAGAGCACCTGACTTTTAATCAGGGTGTCCGGGGTTCGAATCCCCGATGGGTCACCATTCAACCACGCTACATATGATCGGTAGTGTGGTCATTTTTTTGCCGTCTTGACAGACAGCCCGGACAGCGATACAATAGAGACAAAAATCAGGATCGGGGTTATCCGCCCACAATCTACCAAAGGAGTCCAATATGAAAAAGCTGTTATGCCTGCTGCTCAGCGCGCTGCTGCTTTCCGCGTTCGCGGTGGCCGAAGCGCCGCTTCCCGAGGATACGAATACCCGCCTGTCCCAGCCGCCCGTCTCAGACGACGGCGCGCAGGCCAATTCCATCACGCTGGAGCTGGAGGGACAGCGCATTGAGCTTCCCTTCGACGATTCACCCGAATACTCCTCCATTGCCGACGGCGTGGTGCAGGCGTCCTTTTACGCCTATACCTCCGGCGGCGAGAAGCTGTATGAGCTGTACATCCTGTTCCCGGAATCGGCCCGGGCAGGCGATGAGATCACGCCCCGTGGCGCGGCGCAGGACGGCATGGAGGGCTCCGTGGTACTGATTGTGTCAGACGTGGACTCCCAGCGCGAGGATTACTATTTTTCCAGCGTCACCAGCGGCGTCACCTACCCGGAGGAGTCGGATTTTCTGATTTGTGTCGACAGCATCGAAGCCTCCGGCAGTGCCGTCACCTATGCGGGCCGACTGACCGCCAGCCTGGTGGCCCTGGACATGTCTACCGGGGAGGTCGTGGCCAGGCTGGACATTCCCGAGACCGCCTTTTCCTTCACCATCGGCCAGACCGAGCCGGACCGCCACGCCTCGCCCATGCCCTCTCCCCTTCCCGACGACATGCGCAAGGTCTGAGATCATACGGCAGGCAAGATTCGCGGGGCGATTTCCCGATTCCGGGAAGCCGCCCCGTCTTTTCGCCCGTTGGACAGTCGGAACGGCAGATTTTCCCTTCGCACAAGGGTCAGTCCTTCCCGTTGCTCCGCCCACGTCCTCCGGAACGGAGCCGGGCAAAACGGGTTCATGCCCGCAAAATATGCGCTTCTCCGGCTCTCACACACGGTTGACATAATTCAGCTTTCGTAGTAATATAGTATTCAATACTATATATTGTAATTTTTAATTCCATCCGATTGAAGGTGAAGAGACGTGAAACGCACTCCGCTGGCCGACAGAAAGCTCCCGGATTACACCCG
This sequence comes from Clostridia bacterium, assembly GCA_017459565.1. Lineage (GTDB taxonomy): Bacteria > Bacillota > Clostridia > Christensenellales > Aristaeellaceae > UBA2862. The sequence goes on from JAFUCP010000084.1 coordinate 45,631, forward strand.
GGGCGAGGAAATCACCAACATGGTCACCCACATCGTCGGCGGCGCGCTGGGCCTGCTGGCGCTGGTGCTGTGCCCCCTGGCGGGGGCGCGCCACCACAGCGCCGTCGCCGTCGTCAGCGGCACGGTCTACGCCCTGTCCATGCTGACGCTCTATGCCATATCCAGCATTTACCACGGATTAAGCCCTCGGCTGTTCGGCAAGCGCGTGATGCAGGTGCTGGACCATTGCAGCATATTCCTTTTGATCGCGGGCACCTATACGCCCCTGGCGCTGTGCCCCATCCGCACCCACGATCCCGCGCTGGGCTGGGCGCTGTTCGGGCTGGTGTGGGCCCTGGCCGCGCTGGGCATATCGCTCAATGCCATCGACCTGAAAAAGTATGACAAATTTTCCATGGCCTGCTATCTGCTGATGGGCTGGCTGATCGTCTTTAAAATCGGCCTTGTGCGCAGTCTGATCGGCGAAGCGGGCTTTTACCTGCTGCTGGGCGGCGGTCTGGCCTATACCGCGGGCGCCGCGCTGTATATCATCGGGCGCAAGCGCCGCTATGCCCACTCCGCCTTCCACGTATTCGTAGTCATCGGCAGCCTGCTGCACTTTTTATGCATCGTCATGCACGTGCTGTGAGCCGCCTTTCGCTATCGCCCCCGCACGGTGTCCAGCGTCTGGGTCGGCGCAAGCTCTGAATGGGGGTCCAAATCGTTCTGACGGGCCAGCCGGTCCAGGTAGTCGTCCATCAGCCGGTTAAACCCGTCCAGGGTATCAACGCCGTTCAACCGGCGCAGCACATCCTCCGCGCCGCTGAACCCGGGCAGCATCCAGCCGCAGAACTTTCGCATTTCGCTGACGGCGACCTTCTCCGGCCGATGCCCACAGGCCAGCGCGGCCAGCCTGGTCAGCAGGGCAATGCGCTCCGGCGCGCGCCTGACCCTGGGCGTCTCGCCCCGCTCAAGGCAACGGATATCCTCAAATATCCAGGGTTGCTTCAGCGCCGCGCGACCGATGGCCACCCCCGCCGCGCCCGTATCCCGCAGAAACCGCAGCGCGTCCCGGGCGCAGGCCACGCCGCCGTTGGCGTAGACGGGCAGAGCCGTGGCCTCGCAGACCGCGCGGATGGCTCCGGCGTCCACCTGCCCGCCATACATCTGCTCCCGCGTGCGCCCATGGACGGTGACGGCGCTGAACCCCAGCTGCTCCGCCGCACGCGCCAGCTGTGGCGCGGTAATGTGCGCCGCATCCCAGCCCAGCCGCAGCTTGAGCTGCACGGGCAGAAGCGTGGCCGCGCGAACCGCCTCCATGACAGCCAGCGCGCGCCCAGGGTCCTTCAGCAGCGCGGAGCCGTTGCCGCTGCCCACCACCTTGCGCGCGGGGCAGCCCATGTTGATGTCGATGGCGTCAAAGCGGTTCAGCGCGGTCAGCCTGCGGGCGGACTCCGCCATGGCGACGGGATCGCTGCCGATGAGCTGTGCCGCCAGCCAGCGTTCGTTGGGATAGCGCGTCAGCGTCTCCTCAAAGGCGGCGCTCATGCGCTTTTTCGCGCGCCCATAGGCCAGGGACTGTATCATCTCCGTGGTCGCGCCGTCCGCGCCATAATCAAAGCATACGCTGCGAAAGGACGCGCGGCTCATGCCGTCCATGGGGGCCAGCACGAAGCGCCGCGCGATCGCGTCTCTGTTCATTTTTTCCACCGCCGCGCCCATATCAGCCGGTGACCTTCAGGCGGTCGTCCCCTGTGTGCTGGTAGCCTTGCTGCAACAGCTGGGTCACGTCCCAGGGCCGTTCGGAGGCCTCGGGATAGAGGTTGAGCAGATAGATATAGGGTTCCAGCTGATCCGGATCGATCTGAACGCAGCGCTTGAGCATCGCCGCGGCCTTTTCGGTGTCCTTGGCCTCAAGATAGGCCATGGCCGCCGCGGAAGCGTAGGAATAGCTGTCTCCCTCCCGCTGAAGCGCGCGCTCATAGTACTGTCCCGCCTGGGCATAGCGCCCGTCCTCATAACTCTGATCGCCCAGCTGGCTGTAGGCCCCGGCGCTCCACGCCAAGTTGATCTTCGCCAGCGTCAGCTGCCCTGAGAAGGAAAGGGCATATATGACAAACATCAGAATCAGGATCACAAACAGCGCCAGCCCCACCAGGCCGCGCAGGTGTCGCATGAAGAAGCCGCCCTCCTCCTCTTCCTCATAGGCATACTTTTCGTCCTCAAAGCGCGGGGCCGCGTACTTTTCATATTTGTCATATTGATCGTAGGCGTCGTAATCGTCCTCCGAATTCCCGCCGTCCATGAAGATGTCGTCGGGATCCATCGCCTTCGGGGGCAAGAGGGTATTTGCGTGCTTGCGCGGCTTCGCCTCAGAGTTTCTGCCCTCGGCCTTCGCGCGCTCACGGCCGGCTTCGAGTTTTGGGGCCACGCCGTCCAGCCGGACGGGCTCGCCGCTGTCGCGCTCGATTTTCGGCGCGTGCTTTTCGCCGGCGGCGGCCTCCTTCCGGCGGACGATCTCCTCCCGCCAGTCCTCCGGCGTCCCATCGTCGCCGCCGTCAAGGTCCAGGGGCTCGAACCCGCTCTCCTGTGCATCGCGCCGGGCCCACACGTCGTCCGCAAAATCCCGGCGGGACGCACTCCAGTCCAGAAGCTCCGCCGCGGCGTCCAGGGCATCGCCCTCCGCCTTGTCGGCCGGCGCCTCCGAATCCAGGTCCAGGGGCACGAACGCCGGCTCCGCCGGTCTTTCAACGATCTCTTCGGGCTGCGGCGTTTCATCGGCCTTATCGGGCTGCGGCGCCGCATCGGGCGCGGGATATGACGCCTGTGGCGCGTCCTCGGGCGCGTCCTGCTCGGGAATCACGATGGGATCGCCGCAAAAGGGACAGAACAGCATCGTATCCGTCACCTTTTTACCACAGTGAGAGCAGTACATCAAATCCCTCCCCCTTCGCATATCCGTGCAAATCACATGTTGCGCATGGCTTCAAAATCCGGGTCTCCGTAGAAGCTGCGCTCCTCGCCGGGATCGCCGCCCAGCTCCTCCACGGCGTTGCGCAGCTCGATATAATCCAGATAGCTGATATCCGACAGCGACAGGAAGGACTTCAGCGGCTCCACCGCCCTGGCGTCCCCCAGCTTTCCCAGGAAGGAGGCGTACAGCGCCCGCTGGTCCGGACGGTTGCGCAGCTTGTTCACCAGATGGTTGAATATCCTGTCGTCCCCGGGGAAATTGGTGCAAATCTCCAGGATGCGCGTCTGCGCGGCCTCCGGCACGGCCTCATAGCGCTCCAGCAGCGCTTCGATCCCGGAGCCGTCCGACGCCGAAAGGATGTCGGCCGCCATATCGCCAAGCTCGTCGTCCGCGTCGCCGCAGGCCAGGTCCATATACAAGGGTATGGCATCCGGGCTGTCGATATCCCTTAAAATCGCAAGGGCCGTCGCCCGCAGGGAGGTGGGCCGCTGCGCGTCCGCCGCCAGGCGAATCAGCGCGGGAACGCACTCGCCGCCCACGGCCACCACGCGGCTGTACAGCGGCTCCGGCAGGCCGATATCCCGCTTGTCGTATTCCTCCAGCAGCTTCATCAAATCCTTCGGATCGCTGTAGCGCTGGAAGTACTCCCCGGGCTTTTCGCCGCCCAGCCACTTGGCCGGGGCGTTGAGCCAGTTCATCATGATCTCATTGTAGCTGTCCTCCACCTGCTTTTCGGTCATGCCGGGGTGCATGGCCATCCACGCGCGGGCATAGTCGTAAAACTTCTCATCGAAATCATAGATTTTCATTTCTGTCAATCTCCAATCTCTCGACGCATCCGGCGATGCGCCTTGCGTAGTATACCAGCTGGCGCGGCACGCAATTGAACGCCCTGGCCAGCGCCTCGATATCCGGCTTTGGGCCGTAGAGCAGCAGGTAGTTGTAGGCCAGCGCCGCGGCGGCGGCCTCGATGCGCAGCAGCGGATCGGTATGGGTGCCCCTCAGCTGGCGATAGGCCGTCCACATCAGCGCCAGCTGCGCCAGCGCTGACACGCCGTATTCCTTTGAAAGCACCTCGTCCGCATAGCGCACCAGCTGCCTTTCCCCCACGCCCAGCCGGGCAAGCAGTATCTCCGCCCCCGGCATGAAGCTGTCTGCCAGCCCCGAATCCCGGGGCATCAGCTTTTCCGCCGCGCCGGACTGGGCCCGCAGCGCCAGCATCGCCTGGGCCTTCAACTCCTGAGCCAGCTGCGGCATGAACAGCAGCGCCCGGAGCATACTGCGCGCCTCGCCTGAATCGATGACGGCCAGCACGGTCATCGCGGCGCGGCTCAACCGCCCGTCTTCCGCGCCGATGGCCCAGCGCAGCAGCTGTCTGAAGGCGCTGTCCTCGCGCCACATGGCTTCAATGTGTTCAAAGCCCATGCTCAAATGGCCGACAAGCTCCCGCAGGCGCCGCATGAACTCCTGCGGCGGCACCTGATAGCCATAATCGGCCCCACATTCCCGCAGGCTGCCGTTCAGCGCGCAGCGCTGGTAGAACCGGGCGATGCTGTCGTCCGGGTCGATGCGCAGTATGCGCGTCCAGAAGCGCGCAACGCCCGCGTCCGGCGCGCCCGTGCGGGACATGGCGACGGCCCGCATGTGCAGTAGGTCCCGGTCAAAGGGGGTTTCCTGGAGCGCCAGGCGGGTGTACTCCGCCACGTCGGCGTCCAACTGCATTTCGCCCATGGCATAGACCATGAGCCGCAGCTCCTGGCCCTCCGGCTTTTCCGCCGCGGCCCGCCCGATCAGCTCCCGCGCCGTTTCCGTCTCTCCCAGCAGTGCGAACACCTGGGCGCTCACGCACAGCGCGCGCACCGAGGGTGGATAACCGCCACTGGCCCGCTCGGCCTCGCGCCGGGCGGCGGGCGCGTCTCCGCTGATCAGCAGCGCCATGGCATACAGCGCGCGCATTTCATATTGCTCGGAGGCCAGCGCCAGGGAGCGTTCAAAGAGCCGGCAGGCCTTTTGGGGCATGTCCGCCTTCATGGCGTCGCAGGCTCGGTCCGCGATCCGCGACGCCCGGCCCAGCTTCCGGCTGGCGGAACGGCCGATTTCACTGTAAAAATCCAGCTCGGCGGCCAGCTGCCGCACCTCCTCCACGCGGGCCCCCACGGGATCCTTGCGGCGGTACAGCCCAAGCAGACTGCGCGCGCCGGGCACGTCGTTCATGCCCAGCTGGTTGAGCGCCAGCCCGTAATAACACTCAGAGGGGCCGTCGCCCTCGGCCAGCATGTCCAGCAACAGCCTGGCAGACTGCTCATGACAGCCCATTTCACAGTACAACTCCGCCAGGTCCAGGCGGTATTCCCGGTTCTGGGGGGATTCCTCCACCGCCCGGCGCAGCAGTTCCACCGCATCGACGATGTTGTTATCGCGCCGATTCAGCATGGCCCGATGATGCACATAGGCCGGAGAGCGCTGAATCGGCACAACCTTCAGGTTTTTGTTCATTCATCCTCCTGGAAAGCGCTTAAAGGCCGGCGGTCATGTCCTTCGGCCCCAAGTGCGTTTCAACGCGGCTCGCGGCCGCTATTGCGCGTTGCTTCGCCCCGTGGCGGCATCCAGCAGCGCCTGAAGCTGATCCTCCGTGAACGCGTACCGCTTGTTGCAGAAATGACAGTCCACCTGTGCGCCGTGCTGGGTCTGAATCATGTCCCGCAGCTCCTCCGCGCCGAGGGTGATCAGCGCGCGCTCCACCCTCTCCCGGCTGCAATCGCAGGCATAGCGGGTATCCCTGCGCTCCAGCACCACGGGCTGGAGGTGGGAAAGCAGCTGCTCGGCGGCTCCTTCAAGATGATATTCCTTCATTGTGCCCGAAATATCCATGAACATGCCCGCACTGCCCTCGACGGACTGTATGGCCGCCTCGCTCGCCCCGGGCATCATCTGCACGATCAGCCCGCCCGCGGCCTGCACGCGCTCCTCGGATACAAGCACGCCCAGGGAAACCAGCGAAGGGATCTGCTCCGAGGCGGTGAAATACATGGCGAAGTCCTCGGCGATTTCGCCGGACACGAGGTTCACCTGCCCCACATACGGCTCTCGCATGTGCATATCCTTGATGACGGACAGCCTGCCCTCGCGGCCCACCGCCGCGCCCACGGGCAGCTTGGGGCCCGTGCGGGGAAGGTCCACCCCGGGATTGTCCACATAGCCCTTGACGGTGCTGTTTTCATCCGACACCGCCAGCACCGTGCCGATGGGACCGCCGCCCCGTATGGAGGCGGTGACGCTCTCCCCCCTGCCCTTGAGCATACTGCCCATCATGGCCGTCGCCGTCAGCGTGCGCCCCAGCGCCGCCGTGGCGATCTTCGAAAGGCCGTGTATCTGCTTGGCACGCTCCACCATTTGGGTGCTTTCAATCAATATGGCGCGCGCCTGTCCCTTCAAAAGCGAAAGGTGCATAATGCCGTCCCGATTGAGTAAATTCATTTGAGGTATCTCCTTATAGTCTATTCCCGTTCAGCCAGAAAATATATGCGCTCCGCCCGGGGCCCGGGCGGGTCGAGGCTCCTGTCCCCAAAGACCTCCACCTTCGAAAAGCCGCATGTCTCCAGCAGTGCCCGCAGGCGCTGCGCCTCATGGGCCTTTTGGACGTGGACCTCGTCAAAGCGACGGTAAAGCCCGTCCGGCCTGCGTACGAAGAAGGTCAGATCCATCGTGACCGTCCGGGCGTCGTCGTCGAAGCGGTTGCTCCAGAGATAGGCCACGTCGTCACGCTCCTCGCCGAAAAAGCCGTTTCCCAGCGTTTGGGAGAGCTTGAAAGCGGAGGATATGTCAAAGGCCAGCGCGCCGCCGGGCCTGATCGCGTCCCGTGCCCGCTGGAAAAAGGCCTTCAGGCGCTCGTCATCCAGCAGGTAATTGACGCCGTCGCAGCCGCACACGATGGCATCCACGGGCCTCGGCAGCTCCAGCGCGCACATATCCTGGCGCACGAACATCGCGCTCACGCCGTTATCCCGCGCCTTTTGCTGCGCCCGCGAGAGCATTTCCCCGGAAATATCCACGCCGGTGACGCGGATTCCCCGCTCCGCGAAGCGGACGGACAGGGACCCCGTGCCGCAGGCGCAGTCACAAAGCGTCCTTGGCGCAACGCACGCGCGGGCAAGCAGCCGCAGATAATAGTCTGCCCAGCCGTCGTAATCCACATCATCCATCAGCGCGTCATAGATATCCGCAAAGGCTTCATAAGCGGCCATGGCCAGCCTCCCAGCGGGCGAAACGGGGTTTTCGGCCCATTTCCGCCACGATACTACATTGAACCATATTAATTATACCACAATCAGGAAGTGATTTCAATTCCGCCGCCGCCGTCCACCGGCGAATGTTTTCAGGGATAACACAAATCTAACCCGATCAGCGCCCAGTTTCCCATCCTGTCTGGTATGATGGAGACAAACAAAATGCATGGAGCGCGGTTGTCATGAAATATGAGCTTGTGATATTCGATTTGGACGGGACGCTGCTGAACACGCTGGAGGATCTGGCCGCCGCGGCGGACTATGCGCTGTCGAGGGCCGGCTTTCCCCTGCGCAGCCGGGAGGAAGTGCGCCGTTTCATCGGAAACGGCGTGGCGCGGCTGATTCGTCGCGCGGTGCCGGAGGGCACGACCGACGAGGTTTGCCGGAGCGTGCTTGAGGATTACAGGGCCTACTACGCCGCCCACGTCAACGTCCACACCCGGCCCTACCCGCAGATCCCGGAGCTGCTTGCGGACCTGCACGCGGCGGGCATCGGCGTTGCCGTGAACTCCAACAAGCCGGACGCGGCGGTGCAGGCGCTGTGCGTGGCTCACTTCGACGGGCTTTTCGACCTGGCGCTGGGCGAGCGCGCCGATATTCCCAAAAAGCCAGCCCCGGACGGCGCGCTGAAGCTGATGCGGGCGCTGAACGCCGCACCCGGGCGCACGCTGTACGTGGGCGACGGCGACGCGGATCTGATGACCGCGCAGAACGCCGGCATCGACTGCGCCTGGGTTTCCTGGGGCTATCGCAGGCGGGACGAGCTGGCCGGGCTGGATATCCCCCGCGCCTTCGGCAACGCCCGGGCGCTGGCGGATTTCATCCTCGGATGAGCGCGGGAGCGCCTTCAAGCCCCACGCAAACGACGGCAGGGACGCTTCAATGTCCCTGCCGTCGTTTATGTATGGTTGTCTGTCGGCGCTTCAATTGCCCGTGGTCTTTGCGATCTGCCGCAGGATGGCGTTGACGAGGGTCACGGTCGCCGGAACGCCGCCCTTCTTCCCCCGCACGATGATGGAGGTCAGGTCGCTGTCCAGCAGGCGCTCCTTCATCTGCACCACGCTGGCAAAGCCGGTAGGCGCGGCAAGCACGCACACGTCGCTCATGGGCTCGTGCTGCCGCCTCTGTATGATGCGGTTGATCGCCGCGGGGGCGCTGCCCACGACCATCAGCTTCTGGCCGGGCACGGCAAGGCCGCAGTCCACGGCTACCTCCGCGCGGGTCACATGCCGCTGCTCCGCCAGGGAAACCACCTGCGGATCATCGATAAAGCAAATGATGCGCGCGTCGCTGCCGGCCAGCAGGCTGTCGTCTATGTCGTTAGCCACCAGCATGGTATCGGTGATGATCGATCCGCCCGTCTCAATCAGGCGTTTGATGTGCGTCAGTGCCGTAGGGCCAAAGTAGATGCTCTGGGCCAGGGCGCTGTCCCTGGTCTCGTCCTCAACCGCCTGAAGGATGCTTGTGACGTTTTCGTTTATATATGGTGTGCCGACACGATGGCGGGCGCTTCCCCCAGAATGTCTTTTATACAACTCTGCCACTCCATTTCAAACTGCACGGCAAAAAATCCCCCCGTGCCATACCTAAAAAACTATACTACGTTTTGTTTAATTAGTCAAGGAAGCTGAAAAATATATTTCGTTAACAGTTTGTACACGGTAACCTATATCGCCGCGTTTCTGGTGTTGTGCGATTTGTACCGCGCTTTTCTGAAATTTTATCGTTCGCCGGTATTGACATTTCCTGATTTCTACAGTATAATACATTTTGTTCGCAAGGACATAGGGGCATGGTGTAATGGTAACACGTGGGTCTCCAAAACCTTTGTTGTGAGTTCGAATCTTACTGCCCCTGCCAAATCATTTCAAATCCGAACACTGTCAATTTGTTTTTGTACACGGGGTGTTCGGTTGCATCTTTCCGAAGGTGCAGTGATGGAAAGGCAAGCATACAGCCGTGTGCTTGCCTTTTTATGTTATCAAATACGCGAACGTTCGCGCATTTGATAACATTATGAAATCTGAATATATCAATTTTTCATATTTGAGCAAGCGTCAGGGAAGCAAAAGCCCCTGCCGCTTGTTTTTTTAATTTCTGATTAAGCGCGCGCCCGCGCGCGCGGGCGCGACAGCAGGCAAATACAAGGTGCATGAAATCAAAAAAAAACAAAAAAAATTTAGAGAAATCCTGGGCTCGCGGCGGTCGCATAGAAAAGCAGCGTCGGTCCAGTACCTTTCTAAGGTACTGGACCGACGCTGGGCAAACAAACACCAGCATCAACTTTGTTGATGCTGACCAGACAGTGACCAGCATAAACTACGTTTATGCTGCCCCGGTATCCTGGCCGACGCTGCTGGAGACGATCTGGGGGGAAGGGTAAGGGTTGTGGGGGTATAATAATGACTTTGCCTCCGGCAAAGTCTATCCTGGAGTACAACATAGCATTGGTCCCAGCTGACCGGCGGACCGTCTCCGTCATCTGCTCCAGCTGCCCGGCTCCGTCTCCATCATCTGCTCCAAGCGGACCAGCTCCATCATCTGCCCCGGCTGCCTCGGCTCCGTCTCCAGCATCTGCTCCAGGTGGACCGTCTCCGTCATCTGCTCCAGCTGCCCGGCTCCGTCATCTGCTCCAGGCGGACCGGCCCCGGCTGGCCTTTTCTCCTATCGCGCGCAAATAATGAATTTCCCGTAGGGAAATTCTATCATGGGGCCTCCGGCCCTTCTTCGAGCTGGCCGCCTCCGCCCCGCCTCCCCTTCGAGCTGGCCGCCCTCCGCCCTGGCCGCCTCCGATCCGCTCCAGCTTCTCCAGCTTCTCCGCCCCGCCTCCGGCAGCTCCGGCCCCGCCTCCCCTTCGAGCTGGCCGCCTGCCCTCCGCCCTGGCTCCGCTCCAATTCCACGTTATACGCGCATAGCGGCCCCGCTCCGCCTCCGATCCGCTCCGCCTGGCCTGACGTGAAAAAATTTTTTCGCGTTGGCCTATATAGAAGCGAATTTTGCCGGGCAAAAATCCCTGAAAAAAATTTGCAAAAAGGGGTTGACAAGGGTGTACACCCCGTGATATGATGCCATTGTCGCAAGGGGGTACACCCCAACAACCAACACCACACAGGAGGCAAAAAACCATGATGCACAAGTATTACACTCTCCGCCGTCCGCCGATGCCGGGCAGCATCCCCTCCGGCGCTGTCGAAACTGGCGAGCTTTCCGAGCGCATCCGCATTAACGGCCTGGGCACGGCCTGGGGCTATGCCTGCTACGATCACGAGTTGACCGTGGGCGAGATGGCAGATTATGAGCTGGCATACTGGGAGGCCGTCGAAGCCTCCGAGACGGCCCCGGCTCCGGCCCCCGTCGAAGTGTCCGAGATAGCCCCGGATCACATCACCGCCGCAGGCGTTGTAATGCCTGCCGAGTACAGGACGAGCAGCACGGGCCGCAGCATCACGGCGTTTGTGGCCATGGATGGCGAGCGGTTCCGGGTCGTGTTCTCCGGCGTGTGCGGCGAGCTGTTCACCGCCTGCCAGCGTGCCACGAATGGCGAAACCGTGACCGTTGACGGTGACGATTTGATGACCGTGCTTGGCACGGCTGCCCAGGTCAAGGAAAAGGCCCCCCGCGAGGTCAACCCCGACAAGGAGCGCCACGGCGAAGTCCCGGAAAAATGGTTTGTCGGGCAGGCCCTGGAGGGCAAGAGCTGGCGGATCTTGTTCGATGGCGACGCAGGCAAAACGCGGGTTATATTCCCCCGCAAGCCCAGCGCAAAGGTGCTGGAGGCAGTCAAGGCTGCCGGGTTCTATTGGTCGCCCTCCATGCAGAGCTGGAACAAGGGTTTGACCTGGAAAGCGTACCGGGCCGCCGAAAAGCTCCACGCCGAGCTGCACAAGCTGGCCGCGTAAACGGCCCCGGATCATTCCACCCACGCGGGCCGGGCGGCCCCGGCCCGCGACGAGCAGAAATCATTTCAAGGAGGTTTGAACCATGGATAACGTCGTTAAACTGTTCCCGGATAGCGGGCTTTCCCTGGTGGATCGAATCCACCGCGCGAGGATGGCAAGGCAGGCCGCCGAAGCTGCCCCGGCTGAAACGGCCCCGGATTATTCCGTCACCACTCGCCCCGGCTACATGGGCGCAACCGCCTGGGACGGCAGCAACTCCCGACGCTCCGACCTTTACGGGGCCGGATTGAGCAAGGCGATCCGCGAAGCCTTGAAGGGCGACGGGATCAAGGGCGTTACCGTCTCCGTCAAGACCTACACGGGCGGCCAGTCAATCACGCTGAAAATCACGGCAACGCCCCGCGATTATTTGGAGCTGGCCGAGTACATCGACGCAACGCACATTTGGGACTTCTCCGCGTTCGGCTGGATCGTGGACACCGACAGCGAAACGGGCGAACGGGTCAGCACGGAAGCGGTCAACGGCTGGAGCCATGAGAAGATGCGCCGCGTACACGCCGAGCTTGCCCGCCGTGACCTGGAGAGCATGAAGGGCGAACACGCCCAGCTCAACCACTTCCACATCGACAACTACAAGGTATTTCGGCCCGACTTCATCAAGAAGCTGCACCGTATCGCGCAGATTGTGGACAGCTTCAACTATGACGATAGTAACAGCATGGTTGACTACTTCGACAGGGGATTTTATGAGACCTGGTATATCAAGTATGCGGACAAGTAACGCCGCTGAACCATTCCGCCTGATGATGGGCCGGGCGGCTCCCGGCCCGAAACGCTCCCCCGCTGGAGCGTCGCGGATAGCCCCGCACAACGAGCAGAAATCATTTCAAGGAGGTACACCCCATGAATACCAATCAGGCGAAAGAGAAAATCCGCAAGCTGCTGGCCCTGGCGCAGGACAAGAGCAACGAGAACGAGGCGGAGGCCGCGCTGCTGGCCGCCCGCAAGCTGATGGCCCAGCATAAGCTCACCGAGAACGACCTGGAGGAGGGCAAGCACCACGAGCTGCGCCAGGTAGTCTATGAGGATCAGACCTTTAGCGGGCTGAAAAACGCCTGGATGATCGACCTTGCAAAGGTCATGGCGGAATACCATTGCTGCTACGCCTGCATGAGAGGCTACAAGGGCCAGACCACGCGCCGGGTTGTTTTTGCCGGGCTGGACGATGACCCGGAAATCCTGCTCACACTGTTTGACTACGCCGTGCAGCATATCCGGCGAACCGTCGCCGAGTACCGCAAGCGCGTTTTGTGGAGCGTCACCGATCAGCGCGAGAAGAACAACGCCGCCCGATCCTTTGAACAGAGCTACGCGCAAGGCTTCCGGGAGGGCATCAAAGCCAAGTATGAGCAGCAGAACCGCGAAGCGGCGAACGACGAGCAGGAGGGCGAACAGGTCAGCACGGCCCTGGTGATGGTACAGCCGAAGGAGGTCACAGATTGGGCGAATGGCCTGCACAAGGTCAATTTCAGAGTACGCGGAGCCGAAGCCAACGAAAGCGCCAGGGCGCAAGGCTTTAACGACGGCCTGCACTTCAACCCCACGAAGCAAGTCAAGGCATAACGCGCCGCAATCCTTCCGCCTGATGATGGGCCGGGCGGCTCCCGGCCCGAAACGCTCCCCGCTGGAGCGTCGCGGATAGCCAACGCCGCAACAACATTTCAAGGAGGTTAGACCCATGAAATTCTCCAAGTACAACAACCCCAGCCGCCGCCGCCGGCCTCGCGTCAATAGCAATGACCGCTTTATGCGCCAGGTCTACACGCAGCAGTATTATGACGCGCTGGCCAAGTGCCGCACGCCGGAAGAGCGGGAGAGCGTCGAGAAGTCATATGACATGGCCATGGCGTCCACCGGCACGCCTAAAGCGTTTTAAGGCACCTGGCAACTTCTGCCGCACGTGCATTTATTGCCGCCCTGACACGCGGAGATAGACCGCGAAACAACGGTTTTAGGCCTATAGCATCCACCATGATGATTTGTGCGAAAGCGTTCGCGTCAATCTCCGCAGGCTGCATGTTATAGGCCTCAACGCTTCCGCACGCAAGGCGCGTTCTATAGCCTTGCCACATTTCAGGCGCATGGACGTGCTGCCAGGCGTGCCGCAGCTCATGCGCCAGAGCAAACGCCACATCCGCGTCCATGGCAGATGTAACGATCTCAACCGTGTTGTCGAGAGGGTAATACGACGCGATGCCATCGCCGGACCGAAGCTTGCGCACACGCCGGACGCGCGGCGGTTCGATGTTCAACAATTCGGCAATATCGCGGACCATGTTATTTATATCCAGCAACCCAATCACCCCATTCGATTATAGCACGGCTCAAAAATCTGCGCAACGATCATTAATCATTTCAAGGAGGTACACCCTATGAAAATCAACTGTTTATCCGTCGAAGTTCTCCGGGACAGATTCGGAGATTGCACCAACGGAGGCATATCAAGCCGCTTTAACGAGCTGCTTGTGGCCTGCCCTGACGGGCCGCAATCCTTCGATGCTGACAAGCTGCTGCCGCTCAACTTCTGCGTGATGGAGTTCCGGCACCTGGGATTTACCGACCATGTGCGGATCGTGCCCGCCACTGTGAACGAGCGCGGCGAGATCGTGAAGCGCCCCGGCTGGTGGATGTTCGGCGGCAATGTGGCCCGCACGTGTGATTCAAGGTTTTTCGAGCTGTCCGGCGTTCATTACGCGCTGGATATACACGACAGGCAAGAGTAACGCACGATCCCGCCCCAGGCAGCGCGGCGGTGAGACAGCCCCGGCAGCAGACAGAGAGCCGGAGCGCCGCGCCGGGCCAGGCAGTACACTTTCAACTAACGCGAGCGCCCGCCCGTGGGCATGGTACGCGGGCAAGGAGGAGAAATGAACAGGGAATACTACGAGGCGGTGAAGGAGTTGACAATCTACAATGTCCCGGAATCCATCAAGTTGACCGCCATCCAGATTGCAAAGCGTTTCCAGCTTCACGGCGCTTGTGATGCTATGTATGTCGCTAATTGTATCGCGCACGACAGCGGCAGCGGCGACGGCAAGGGGCATATTTACAGCGATACCATTGCGAATTGCGACAAGACTGCCGCATTTCTCGCCCGTGCCTATGGCTGTAATATCTTCCTGGATGACCTGGAGGATTTGACGGATATTCTGAAAAATGGGAGCATCAGCGACGAGCGAATGATTGCAGGATTGAACAGGTATATCAAGCATTGCGAAAGCGAGGCGAACAGGTGGAGAGGGCGCGACGAGTGGCGCGTTGAGTACGAGAGAAAATGCGGAAGGTGGGCACAAATCACCATAGAGGAAATCAAGAACGGCGATAGCACCGATCCAGATGCCGCCATAGGGTTTTATGACATCGAGATATAAGGGATCGAGCAAACGCCGCCAAATCATTTGAACCATGCCCGCCCCGGAGGTCACGAGGGCAGAAGGGAGGCACCATGAAAAGATATGTCGTTGCCTACATCACCCGGCGCGGGCGCGCCGATTGGCCCCACGCCAAGACGGTTGAGGCAGAGAACGCGAAGGACGCGCGCAGGCTGTTCGACAAATGGTATTGGGAAGGGGTAAACCTGGCAGATCGGAAGCCACATCCGTTCCACATCACCGTGAAGCGGTTCGACGGCCTGACGCGCTGCCCGCTGTGCGATTCGCTGCTGGAGGAGAAGAACGACCCCGAAACGGGGTATGTTTGCACGCATCTCCGCTGCGGTTTGAAGATCAAGCGCAAGGCGCAATGACGCCGCTGAATTATTTGAACGCTCGCCCGCGGGCATTGTACGCGGGCAAGGAGGGAACATGAGCTATATAACCATAGCCGAGCAGCGACAAGCGCGGGCGCTGGAGCACATCCGCGCCAATCTCAAAGCAGACCTTGAACGGTTCGCGGAAACGATCATCGAAGTCCCGGAGGCGGAACGATGGAAGTATGCCATTCCCGCCAATTACACCAACTACCAGGACGGGTTTATGGAGCAGGACGGTGAGCCCTACCGCTGGCGTCCAATGCTGGAGTACGAGGGCGAAACGCTCTATCTGTATCGCTCTATCGACTGGCTTTACCTGCTGGAGGACGAGGACGAAAAGCTGCTGCTGTTTGACCGCCACGGCAGGCGCTATACTTTCATCGTGCGCAAGGCTGCCGAGCGATTGACCGACAATCCGAGCTATTGGGAGTTCATCAAGCGCGTAAAGCGTTACGCGCCCTCGCTGAAAACGAAGCTGGAAAGGAGCCGCACATGAAGCATTGGGACGCACGCGAGCAGGAATACATATTCGATCACGGATGGAGGATCGACTATGACAACGGCGAAATGCTTGTATTGACGCAAAAGCAATTCGACGAGAACCAGTATACCGGGCGGAGCATACGCGACGAGAGCGTGCGCACGCTTATGATCCCGTCAATTCATGGCTGCTGTCTGATATTCGAGGGCAAGCATTTTAGGATCGAGGGATAGCCACGCAACGCCGCGAAACCATTTTGGATTGACACAAGGGTTTACACCCTGTTATAATGTGCTACGGAAGGAGGCCAACACCACTATGGGAAGTATTGCGTATGACAGGGCGAACACCCAACAGATCAAGTTCAAGTTTAATCTCAGGACAGACGCGGACATACTCGAACACCTGGCAAGGCAGGAGAACAAGCAACAGTACATTAAGCAGCTAATCCGCGCCGACATAGCCAGGGAAGCCCGGCAGGATGAACAGACCGACGAGTAACGCCGCCCGACCATTCCAAAACGCGAACAAGCGCGGCAACTTGTGAGGAAATCTTACAAGTTGCCGCGTATTTATATAACTATGCTTCTAAATCGGCATCCCACTGTTTGGGTCCACCATGAATGAAACACAGGACGTAATGTTTGCGCCATATCGCAAAGCGTAGTATACTAAGGATACGGCAAAGGTCGAGAAATTTTTGGGCAAGAAGCCCGATTTCTAA
>JAFUCP010000085.1 GCA_017459565.1 Clostridia bacterium
CCGTCCCAGGCGTATGCCGACCAGTCGTCAGGATAGAGGACGCGCCGGTCAATGGCCTCCAGCTTCTCAATGGCCTTGGCGCGGGTGGTGTCGGACAGGAAATCCGCCTCGTTGATGATGCCGTGATAGGCCTCGACCAGTTCATCCACCAGAGCGGAGATGCGGGCCTTGTCGTCCGGCTTCAGGAAGGTCTCCGTGTAAAGCCGCGCCACTGGCCATTTAAGCTGTCCTGCGATGGATTGGGCGAAGGCGGTCTCGTCGTCTATGGAGACTTCGATGCCCATGAGTGTGTTGCCGCAATCCTGACTCCACCGATGGCAGTCCTCATCCAGAAGTTCCGCCAGGCTGATGGCACCATAGACGATCAACGTGTCCTTCATCAGCGGCAGGTTTCCAGCGGTATACAGCGCGTTGAGCTTTTCAAAATAGTCCGGCTCCTCCACGCGGTAATCGTCGGCCTCAGGAAAACCCAGACCCTGTTCAAGGCTCCGAAGCAGCGGTAGCGCGCCCTGTATGGCCTCCACTTCAGCGCGGGTGTGATGGTTGTTGATGCTGGCGAGATAATCCGGGCTCATGCGCGCCTCGCGGCTGGACATGCAATCGGACAGCATGCCTTCCCACTTTAGACAGTTTTCAAACTTCCCTGCGGCCTCCGCCTGTGTATAGCCATCCTTGGCGAGCACCTTGCACGCGAGCGTGCTCATGGCGTCCTTTATCAGCTGGCCATAATCCGATTCCGTCTCTCCGATCTTCAGACTTGCCGGGCCTACATAGAGGATGTAGGCGTCGGTGTTGTCCAGATCCTCGGACATGCCGCAGGTCCAGAACCGTCCCAGGCCTTCCCCATAGGGCAACGTGAGGTAGTCTGTCATGGCATCGATGGAATCGATGGCTTCCACCGCGTCCACCTTATCCTTCAGAGGTGCCACGCCCAGCGCATTGCGACTCTCCCAGTCCATCATCAGCCAGAACAAGTCATAGGCCAGCCGGGCATCGTGGCTCTCGGGCTCACCAAACGGAACAAAGCGTAGAACGCCCATAGGCTGGGCGCTTTCAGCCAAAAAGTAACAACGCTGATTTCGTATCAAAATCAGCGTTGTTGGGTGGCGGACCCTAAGGGATTCGAACCCCTGACCTTCTGGTCCGTAGCCAGACGCTCTATCCAGCTGAGCTAAGGGACCTCGGCTTCGCTTTCGCAAAGCGCTTAATTATAATACACCCGCGGCGGGGTTTTGTCAAGCCCCGGAAATGTAAAATTCGCTGGGCAGGGATGCGTGGAAGTCCGACGCGGGGCAGGCGTATGGGCCTTAATTCGCGTATTCGCTTTCGATCGTGGAGCCGGAGCCCGGGTTGTTCCAGCCGGAATAAACCGCCAGGCTGACGTTTTCGATGCCGCCGCCCGTCACCACAGCCGCTGCAGGTCAAAGACGCCGCCCACCAGATCCTTCCAGACGGCTTCGCCGTTCTCCAGGGTCATGTAGCTGTGGGGGCTGCCGGCTTTGGGGATGGATACGGAGCCGGGATTGACATAGGTAAAGCCCTCGTGGCGGCGCAGGAGCGGCACGTGGGTGTGGCCGCACAGCAGCACATCCCCCGGCCTGAGCGGCGGGGGATTGTCCTCGCCGTACAGGTGGCCGTGGGTGGCATAGATCGTGTGGCCCTCCAAAAGCAGCGCGGCGTAGTCCGCCATTACGGGGAAGCGCAGCACCATCTGGTCCACCTCAGCTTCGCAATTGCCCCGCACGCACAACAGCTCGTCGGCCACGCTGTTGAGCATTTCGATGACCCTTTTGGGCGCGTAGTCCTCCGGCAGGTCATTGCGCGGGCCGTGGTAGAGCAAATCGCCCAGCAGGATCAGCCGCGCCGCCCCCTCCGCGCGCCAGGCCTCCAGCATCCGCGCGCACCACTTGGCCGAACCGTGAATATCCGATGCGATCATCAGCTTCATATTGTCTTCGCCTCCCGATTGGAATGTGTCTGACGGTATCTATCATAGCATTTCTGCATACGCTCCGCAAGCGTGAAAATGAAGCGGTATTGATTACCATATCATGATATACCGACTATGACATGACCTTGCCTGTGGCATGATACGATATTAAAATAAGGTTATTTTATGACCGAAGATCGGTGATTTTTTGGGTTTTTCCGCCCTGCGGGCTGGATAAATTAGCATTGCTGTGATAATATAAGTTGATTTCAATCACGGATAACCGCCCGCTTGATGGGCGCGAAAAAAGGCGTTGGAAGGGGGATTGCCTGATGGCCAAGCAGAAGAAGCGCAGGGGAGATCGCTTCGACGCGACGCTTGTGCGCAACATCGATCCGCTGCACTGGTTTGTGCCTTATCTGTACCCGAACCGGGCCGACAACGAGGCCTTTGTCCGGGAGGAATTTGACCTGACCAATCTGGAGCGCTTCCTGGCGAAGAAGAACGAGGGACTGGACCATGCCCATCGCTACACCATCTTTCACGCGGTGTGCGCGGCGGTGGTCAAGGCGGTGACGCTTCGGCCCCAGATGAATCGATTCATCCAGGGCCGCCGGCTGTACCAGAGGGATGAGCTGAGCCTGGGCTTTGTGGTCAAGAAGCATTTCAAGGATGACGCCGGCGAGGGGCTGGCCTTCATCAAGTTCCCGCCCGAGACCACCATCGACAGTCTGCACGAGCGCATCATGAAGGAAATCTTCGAGTGCCGCCGGGATGACGCGATGGACAATTCCACCAAGGGCATGGAGTTTTTCACCCACCTGCCCCGCTGGCTCATGCGCATTGTCATGTGGGGGCTGCACCGTCTGGACTTCTACGGCAAGGTGCCCTACGACCTGATCAAGGCCGACCCCAACTATGCTTCGGTGTTTTTGAGCAACCTGGGCTCCATCAAGCTGAACGCCGGGTACCACCACCTGAGCAACTGGGGCACGACTTCGGTATTTGTGATCGTCGGCGAGAAGGAGAAGCGGCCCGTGTTCCACGAGGACGGCACCTATGAGCTGCACGAGATCCTGCCCATCGGCATCACGCTGGACGAGCGCATTGCCGACGGCTATTACTACGCAAAGACCGTCCGGCTGATCAAGAAGCTGATCGAGGAACCGGAGCTGCTGGACCGGCCCGCCAATGAGGAGGTTGAATATTAATATGGAAGCGACCATCAAGACTCCGTGGGAGCCCTGGATGGGCCAGGTTCCCATGCACATCGATTATTTTCAGGGCACCATGACCGAGGCCGTGGAGAAGATCGGCCAGAAATACGCCCATTTCGACGCCTATGAGTTCATGGGCAGCCGCGTCAGCTATCAGAAGCTGGTGCAGCAGATTCACGAGTGCGCTGCCGCGCTGCGCGCCATCGGCATCAAGGAGGGCGACAAGGTCACCATCTGTATGCCCAACGCGCCCCAGACCGTCGTCATGTTTTACGCGGTGAATATGGTGGGCGCCATCGCCAACATGGTGCATCCGCTGTCCGCCGAGGGCGAGATCGAGTTCTATCTGAACGATTCCGAGTCCGTGGCCGCGCTGACGCTGGATCAGTTCTACGGCAAGTTTGCCAATATCCGCAAAAACACCCCCTGCCTGAAGCACCTGATCATCGCCACCGTGAAGGACGCGCTCAAGCCCGTGATGAAGATCGGCTATGCGCTGACCCAGGGCCGCAAGATTCCCAAGGTGCCAAAGGACGCGGATGTCTTGCTGTGGAAGGACTTCATCGCCTCCGGCAAGCGCTTCACCGGCGACGCCCGGGTCCACCGCGACGCCGATGCCCCCGCGGTCATACTGTACTCCGGCGGCACCACCGGCATCACCAAGGGCATCCTGCTGTCCAACCTGAACTTTAACGCCCTGGCGGCGCAGATCATCGCCACCAATCCCATCTATGACGAGGGCGACAAGATGCTGGCCATCATGCCCATGTTCCACGGCTTCGGCCTGGGCGTGAGCATCCATTCCATGCTGGCCAACGGCGGCTGCTGCATCCTGGTGCCCCGCTTCACGCCCCAGACCTATGCCCAGCTGCTGCGCAAGTACAGGCCCAACTTCATCGCGGGCGTGCCCACGCTGTATGAGGCGCTGCTGCGCATCCCCAACCTGGAGGATCTGGATCTGTCCTGCCTGAAGGGCGTGTTCTCCGGCGGCGATTCCCTGCCCCCGGAGCTGAAAAAGCGCTTCGACAAATTCCTCAAGGATCACGGCGCGAAGATCGAGGTGCGCGAGGGCTACGGCACCACCGAGTGCGTTACCGCCAGCTGCCTGACCCCGCTGACCAAGGCCAAGGAGGGCTCCATCGGCATCCCGTTCCCGGATACCTATTATAAGATCGTGAAGGTCGGCACCGAGGACGAGGTCCCCTATGGAGAGGAGGGCGAAATCTGCCTGTCCGGCCCCACCGTGATGCTGGAGTACGTCAAACATCCCCAGGAGACCGCGCAGACCCGCCGCAAGCACGCTGACGGCCGCATCTGGATTCACACCGGCGATCTGGGCGTGATGGACGAGGAGGGCTTCATCTACTTCCGCCAGCGCATCAAGCGCATGATCGTCACCAGCGGCTACAACGTGTACCCCTCCCAGATCGAGAACATTCTCGATGCCCACGAGGCCGTGCATCTCAGCTGCGTCATCGGCGTGCGCGATCCCTACAAGATGCAGAAGGTCAAGGCGTTTGTGGTTCTCAAGCCCGGCTATGAGCCCAGCGAGACCACCCGCGAGATGCTGATGGACTACTGCCGCAAGCACATTGCCAAGTATGCCATGCCCTATGACATTGAGTTCCGCGACGACCTCCCCAAGACCCTGGTGGGCAAGGTTGCCTACCGCGTGCTGGAGGAGGAAATGGAAAAGGCGGCGCCCGCCGCGGCGACGGCCTGATCCTGCCGAACCGCACAGAAGCAAAGCGCACCATGCCGAATTGTCCGGCATGGTGCGCTTTGTTGGAATTGTACATGATCAGGGCGTGTTTCAAAATCGCCGCGCCGCATTTTCGGCGTCTTTGACTTCATGCCCGCGTTACTTTTCCTTGGTTTACCGCCAGTAAACCCGCGGAAAAGCGCCCTGAAATGCAGCCAAATCCGCTCGAAACCACAACACCTCGACTTTGGAAACACACCCCGGAAAACGGAACGTTTTCCGGGGCGGCGACATCCGAAGGATGGCGTCGACAATCATTCAATACAACGCGTGCGGGAACGCCGTTTCGGCGTTCCCGCACGATATTTCAGGCGAAACGCCTGTTGTGGGCCATTAAGCCATCGGCTCAGCCTTGACCTTGGCCAGGTGGACGAAGCGGGGCAGGCTGTTCTGCTTGGGCAGCTGGGTCTCGCCCTGGATCAGCGGCAGCGCGTAATCGATGAAGGCCTGGTTCAGACCGTCGCCCTCGGCGTTGATCCATTCCACGGGAACCTTCTTTTCGGTATTGGCCACGTCGGTCAGCTCAAACAGCTTGATCTTGCAGACGTACTTGCCGTCCTCATAGGCGCGCTCGAAGCCCACCATCTTGTCGGTGATGCCCGCCACGGCGTTTTCCACGGCGGCCTTGCCGGCGCTGAAGGATTCCTCGATATCGGTCTGGGAGGCGCAGTGGGCCGCGCAGCGCTGCAGCAGGCTCAGCTCGATGCCGCGCACCTTCGCGCCGGTGGCGGCCTTCATGTGGTTGGCCAGGAAGGAGGCCAGGCCGCCCAGCTGGGTGTGGCCGAAGGCGTCC
>JAFUCP010000086.1 GCA_017459565.1 Clostridia bacterium
CGGAGGAAGAATACATCTCGAACGATGGGGCGGATCATACGCCCACCCTGCCCTCGGGTTCATAGCGCCAGCCGTGCTCCCCGTGGTAGATCATCAGCTTCGTCATGCCGCCGTCCACGCAGATGTTCTCGCCGGTGATGAAGCCCGCGCCTTCCGAGCAGAGGAACAGCGCAAGAGCCGCGATGTCGTCCGGCTTGCCCACGCGACCCACCGGTTGCTGCAGGGCGTCCGCGCCGGTGATATCCGAACCCGTGGTGTCGATCCAGCCGGGAGAGATGCTGTTCACCCGCGCCTTCCCCGAAAGGCTGATCGCCAGCGCGTGGGTCAGCGCCGCGATGCCGCCCTTGGCCGCGGTATAGCTCTCGGTCCGGGGCTGGCTCATGCGGTCGCGGGAGGAGGCGATGTTGACCACCGACGCGCCGGCCGCGAAGTGCGGCGCGAGCAGCTTCGTCAGGTAGAACGGCGCGGTCACCCCCACGGCGAGGGCATATTGGAAATCCTCGTAAGTACATTCGTCCAGGCCCTTCATCCGTGGCAGGGCGTTGTTGACGAGAACGTCCACGTGCCCGCTCTCCCCTATTACATGGGCCGCGAAACGCTCCAGCGTTGCCTTGTCCGACACATCGCCCACGAACCAGTCACCAGGGGCAATGTCGATGATGTGCACTGTCGCGCCGGCCTCCCGGAACGCCTGCGCAATCGCCGCGCCGATGCCCCGCGCCCCGCCGGTGACGACGGCAACCTTTCCTTCAAATGAATATGACATGTTCATTTTCCCCGTTCTTCCATATCGCATATCTCTGTGAGGATGGTTTCCTCTCCGAAAGTATCACAGCATATATTTACGTCCATAATGAGGTTACGCGGAAAGTCCGCGTCGAGCTGTTCCGCAATTGCCTCTGGTATAGCTGTTTTCACGGCTTCATATCCATTCGGTCGCAGAATCTCTTCCGTCTGTTTTTCTTTCAAGCTTGAACAACAAGGGATAAACACCAAAGACCACAAATGCGATGATGGCGTAGCGCGCACACCGCACCAATAGTGCGGCGCCGCTGCCATTCGACAGGAATTCCCTGGAGAAGGGCAGCTTGAGCATGGTGTTCAGTACGAAATAGATCGCAAGCCCTCCCAGCACGCGAGCAACCATCCAGAGCGGCTTGCGCGTATTCTCAAAGTGCACGCAGCGGTCATCCAGCAGCGTGCCCCCCATAAATCCGATCATCAGCCCCATCGCGGTGAAATAATCCGCGCTTTTGCAAAAGAAGAACCCGGGGACGGCGGTGATCAGCAGGATGCCGTACCGCAGGAGCGTATTCCTCACCCGCTTTTGAAGTTCCCGAACGATCAGCACGCTGAGCACGCCCAACAGCCAGCCCGCCAGCACGTCCGTGGGATAGTGTGCGCCGACCACAAAGCGTGAAATCCCGGTGAGCAGGGGAATCGCAGTCGCAACGACCGTCACCCAGCGCTTGCGCAGACCGGCCGCCATCGAGCAGAACAGCGTCGCCGCATTGGTGGAATGGCCGCTGGGAAAGGAATAGCCCTGGGCCGCGATGTCGTAGATGTCCGCCCCCGGCTCTACGACGCGAAGGATTTTGATGCTCTCGTGATCGAAGTACGGCCTGCGGCGCAGGATGATGTTCTTCGCCATGGTGTTCCAGGTCAGGCCCATGATGGCGCTCAGCCCCATCGTCCTGCCCAGCTTCTTGTCGTAGCTCCAGTACACGAAGCCCAGGATCAGAATCAGCATCAACTCCTCCCCAAACATGGAGAAAAGTGAAATGATCGACATTAACCCGCTGCCGATGCGCGCCTGCAGCCATTCCATCAGGGACACCTCCCAGGGAAAGAAAAATGTGGTGCCGCTTGCCGCCATGATATCAGCCCTCCAATCCTTTTCATCCTCTTATAACCATCATTATACGGATTTCTTTTCATCGCTGTCAAGGGGCGTGTTCCAGATTGATGTGTTGCTTTTCCAGATTGATGTGTTGCTTTCAAATAACTTAAGCTGTCCCAATAGCAGATCATTCCTTTTAAGATCGATGTTGAAACCATATCTTGCAAAGCGATACTGCCTGTGGTAAACTGAGTCCAGAATTTCACGATGAGGATAAACAGATGGCTTACAGTATGGATATCGAAGCTGCAAAAGCTATCGCCCTAAAGGCCCACGAGGGGCAGACTGACAAAGCTGGTCTCCCCTACATCACCCATCCAGAGAGGGTTGCCTCCCGTTTGACCACACCAGAGGCCCAAGTGGTTGGCTGGCTCCACGATACTGTGGAGGATACCTTCTTGACCGTGAAGGATATCGCTGAACAGTTCGGCTCTGATACTGCCGCCGCTGTGGATGCTATATCCCACAGAGACGGGGAAGCGTGGTCGGACTATATCGATCGCGTGGCGGCAAACCCAGTGGCGAGGCAGGTGAAGATCAGCGATCTGATTGATAATAGCAACCTCAGCCGCATCCCGCATGTCACCATGAAGGATGTCAAGCGGCAGGCCAAGTACAACAAAGCGCTGAAGAAGTTACTGGAGGAAGAATGACCACCGAGCAATACTGGGCCAGTCTCGACTCCCTTGCCTCCTCCAAGGGCACTGACCGCCTCCTTGAAGCGGCAGAGCTGCTCTGCGCCCACCCCGAACTTCCCCTCCTCATTAGCTGTCGTCGTTCCCACGGTCGCATCCAGCACCTCTTCACGTCGTTTGATGAGCAGAACCCTGATGCAACAGGGAACCGATATCTGATCTGCTTCACGAGTGAGAAACAGGCGAAAAGGAAGCCGGTCTCTCCACCAGCGGACGATGCTCACGAAGCTGGGCCAGACTTTTCAAACCTGGACGAACGATACGGCAAGCGGCGGAAGAAAGGCAGTAACGCCACTTGGAAGACTGAAGTTGGCGAAACCGCTCGCGTGTCTACCGGGAAAGTCCTTGCCTACGTAAAGCGGAGTAAGGCCGTAGGTGGCCTTATCTTCAACCCCGGCGAAGAGAAGCGCAGCCTCGCCATAGCGAAGTTTTTGTTGGAGTGATGAGTATGAAACTCGGCATCCTGTCCGATACGCACGGCCTCCTCCGCCAGGAGGTACTTGACCATCTCCAGGGTTGCGATGCCATCCTCCACGGTGGCGA
>JAFUCP010000001.1 GCA_017459565.1 Clostridia bacterium
TACAGCAGAGCCAAGGCGCTGGGCTGCAACAAGATCGCGTTGGGACACCACTTCAACGACGTGATCGAAACCACGGTGATGGCCATGCTCTACGGCGCGCAGCTGCAGGGCATGATGCCCAAGGTCCACAGCGCAAACTTCGAGGGCATGGAGCTGATCCGCCCGCTGTACTGCGTCCATGAGGACGATATCATCGCCTGGAGGCGGTATAACGGCCTGGAATTCTTGCAGTGCGCCTGCCGCTTCACCGAGGGCATTTCCGCCAGCGGGGACGGCGTGGGCGAATCCAAGCGCCAGGAGATCAAGCAGCTGCTGCGCGATCTGAAGCGGAACAACCCGGATGTGGAAAAGAGCGTGTTCAACGCCATCCATGCCGTTTCCCTGGATACCTTTCCCGGCTGGAAATCCCGGGGTGAGGCCCACAGCTTTCTGGAGTGGTACGATGAAAGACGGCGGGAAACGGGACGCGGGAGCGGGGAACGTTGATCGGCGGCTGCAGCCGGGCCATCCAATTTTACACGCCGCCGGTTGACATGAAAACGTCAAAGGTGCTATAATGCCCACTGATATCAAAAGGCACGTGGGAAACGCGCGCTTCGCAACGCTTTCAGAGAACCGCCGGTGGGTGCAAGGCGGCAAGCGGCGCGGAGGGCCGGCCAATTTCCCCGGGTTTCGCGCGCCGCATCGGCGGTGTGGGATCCCATGCTCCGCGCAGGAAATGGCGCGGCGGGCTTTCCCCGTTAAAGGAATCGAGAGGGCTCTCCGGCTTCGGCGTGCGCGTCGCTGCATGGCGGCTGGACGCGACCGGGCGATGGGAGTCAATCAGGGTGGTACCGCGAAGCGCATCTGTTCGTCCTTGAGATGGCAGGTGCGATTTATTTTGCGCGGCACCGCGGTGCCGCATGAAAACGGAGGTAGAAGGAAAATGAACATCAAGTCCGCCAACGAGCTGCGCAGCCTCTTTTTGCGCTTCTTCGAGGAAAAGGGCCACGCCCGCATCCCCAGCGCGTCGGTCATCCCAGAAAACGACCCCACCGTGCTGTTTACCACCGCCGGTATGCATCCGCTGGTGCCCTATCTGATGGGTGAAAAGCACCCGATGGGCAACCGGCTGACGGACGTGCAGAAGTGCATCCGCACGGGCGATATCGACGAGGTGGGCGACCCCAGCCACCTGACCTTCTTTGAAATGCTGGGCAACTGGAGCCTGGGCGACTATTTCAAGGAGCAGATGATTCCCTGGAGCTGGGAATTTCTGACCAGCCCCGACTGGCTGGGCCTGGACCCCGACAAGCTGGCCTTTACGGTGTTTGAAGGCGACGCGGACGCGCCCCGGGACGAGGAAGCCGCGAACCTGTGGCGCGCTCAGGGTGTGAAGGACGACCACCTGTTCTATCTGCCCAAGAAGCACAACTGGTGGGGCCCGGCGGGCATCACCGGACCCTGCGGCCCGGACACTGAGATGTTCATCATCCGCGACCAGCCGCCCTGCGGCCCGGATTGCTCCCCGGCCTGCTCCTGCGGCCGCTACCTTGAGATCTGGAACGACGTGTTCATGCAGTATGAAAAGCAGGCGGACGGCACGTTTATCCCGCTCAAGCAAAAGAACGTGGACACCGGCATGGGCCTGGAGCGCACCTATTGCGTGCTGATGGGCGCGAACACCGTGTATGAAACCGAAATCTTCGCCGGCATCATTGGCAAGATCGAGGAGCTGTCCGGCAAGAAGTACGGCGAGAGCGAGGAGGTCACCCGCGCCATCCGCATCATCAGCGACCACATGCGCACCGCCACCTTCATCATCGGCGACGACCGCGGCGTCACTCCCTCCAACGTGGACCAGGGCTATGTGCTGCGCCGGCTGATCCGCCGCGCCGTGCGCCACGGCATGAAGCTGGGTATGCCCGCGGGCTTCACCTGTGAGATCGCCCGGGTCATCATCGATCAGTACAAGGATGTCTATCCGGAGCTTTCCCGCAACGGCGAACACACCCTGGAGCAGCTGAAGCTGGAGGAAGAGCGCTTCCAGAGGACACTGAAGAAGGGCCAGGCCGAGTTTGAAAAGGTCTGGGGCAACATGGCCCGCAGGAAGGAGGCCTTCACGGCGCTCAAGGCCAATCGGGCCGATGCGGACGCCGTGGCCGCCGCGCTGAGGGTGCTGCCGCCCAGCCCGGACAACAAGCCCATCATCGAGCAGGTGAAGGACGGCACCATCTCTGACGCCGCCCTCGATTCCCTGCTGGCGGAATGTGAAAAGATGGATGGCCGCAGCGCCTTCAAGCTGTACGACACCTATGGCTTCCCCATCGAGATCACCTGCGAAATGGCCGCGGAAAAGGGCATCACCGTGGACGTGGCGGGCTTCGACGAGCGCTTCAAAAAGCACCAGGAGAACAGCCACGCCGGCGCGGAGCAGCGCTTCAAGGGCGGCCTGCAGGATCACAGCGAGCAGACCACGAAGCTGCACACCGCCACCCACCTGCTGCACGCCGCGCTGCGCAAGGTCCTCGGCCCCGAGGTGGCCCAGAAGGGCAGCAACATCACGCCCGAGCGCCTGCGCTTCGACTTCTCCTTCGGTCGCAAGATGACCGAGGAGGAAAAGGCCGAGGTGGAGCGCCTGGTGAACGAATACATCCAGGCCGGCGCGCCCATCACCTGCGAGGAGATGACCGTGGCCGAGGCCAAGGCCCAGGGCGCCATCGGCCTGTTTGAGAGCAAGTATGGCGAGCGCGTGAAGGTGTACACCATGGGCGAATTCTCCAAGGAGATTTGCGGCGGCCCCCACGCCTCCAATACCGGCGATCTGAAGTCCTTCAAGATCAAGAAGGAGGAGGCCTCCTCCGCCGGCGTGCGCAGGATCAAGGCCGTGATCGGGGAATAATCGAATATGCGTTTGCAGCGCCCCCGCCGAATGGCGGGGGCGCGAGTTTTTGCACAAAACGAACGTCGTGCTGTGAAAAAGCGCATACGGATGCACAAAAGGGGTCTGTTTCGGGACAATGGAAAGCAGTTAGGCAGCGAGGGCTTGCAATCTGTGAATCGCAGGGGGCAATCAGAAAATAACATGCAATAGTTGTGAAGAAATATATTGCGAAAGTGACAATTCCAACAAATCCGACATAAATATGGGTCGCTTGAACGGCCTTCGGATAACCCTGGGGCGGGCTTGGCGCGAAAGCGTAATTTAATAGCGCCGGGGACTGTGAACGGCGGGACGAATGTGCTATAATGTTGCCATCGCGATCAATAATAAGGAGGTTGACTATGCCCAACTTTGGCAAAATGACCCTTTCGGAGCTGGTGCGCCCCGAGGGACACAAATGCGCCTGCGGCAAGACGCACGTGTGCGCGCTGAAATACCTGAACATCGGACGGGGAATCATCGAAGAGGTTCCGAAAATGATTGCCGCCATGGGAAAGAAGCGCCCCTTTGTGGTGTGCGACGACAACACCTGGGCGGTGGCCGGCAGGCGCGTGGATGAGATCCTGACCACCGCCGGCATTGAGCATGGGCTGTATGTGGTGCCGCTGGAGGGGCCGGACAGCGTGCGCGTCGCCCCGGCGGAGTGGGAGACGGGCAGCATTATCATGAACTTTGACCCCGCCTGCGACATGTTCCTGGCCGTGGGCAGCGGCGTGATCAACGACCTTTGCAAGGTGGCCGCCCACGCCACGGGCCGTCCCACCGCCGTAGTGGGCACCGCGCCGTCCATGGACGGCTACGCCTCCAATTCCAGCTCCATGGAGATGAACCACGTGAAGGTCTCCCTGTACAATCACGGCCCCGAGGGCATCCTGCTGGATTCCGAGATTCTGGCGCAGGCGCCCATGCGTATGCTGTGGGCGGGGCTGGGCGACATGGTGGCGAAGTACATCGCCGTGTGCGAATGGCGCATTTCCCATTTGGTGACGGGCGAATATTACTGCGAGGACGTGGCGGAGCTGATGCGCGCGTCCCTCAGAAAGCTGATGGCTGCCGCGGACCGCATTACCAGCCGCGATCCGGACGCCATCGCCTCCATCGCCGAGGGGCTGGTGCTGGCGGGCATCGGCATGGCCTATGCCGAAATCTCCCGCCCGGCCTCGGGGCTGGAGCATTACTTCTCCCACATGTGGGAGATGATGGCCCTGGAGCGGGGCGTGCCCTATGACCTGCACGGCATACAGGTGGGCGTGGGCACGATCCTGACGATGAAAATTTACAGAAAGCTGCTGGCGGATGGCACCGTCCCCGACCGCGCGAAGGCCGAGGCCCACATGCGCGCCTTTGACGCGGCTGAATGGGAGGCGCAGGTGCGCCGCATATTCGGCAAGACGGCGGATCAGATTCTGGCCATCGAGGCCAAAACCCACAAGAACGACCCGGAAAAGCACGCCCGGCGGCTGGACAATATCATCGCCCACTGGGACGAGATACTGGAAATCATCCACCGGGAGCTGCCGGATTACGATGATCTCTACAGCACCATGGCCGCCACGGGTATGCCCATGAAACCCGCGGATATCGACGTGCCCGTGCGGGACGTGGTGGACGCCTTTGTGGGCGCCCGGGACATTCGGGACAAGTACCTGTCCTGTTCGCTGCTGTGGGACATGGGTCTGACGGAGGAATACGCCGCGTTCCTGGAGAAGTCGCAGGGGGAATAGCCCCGGGCCATCCAATGAAAAATCCGCCGTTTCAGGCGGATTTTTCATTGGGAAGGGTCAGCCCCAGAACACGGAAAGCGCGGGGATGACCTGCTTTTTCCGGCTCAATATCCCCGGCAGGAACGCACGGTTGCCCTCCGGCCGGACGTTGAAGGCCTGGGCGATCACGTCCGGCGCGCCCAGGAAGAGCAGCTGGCTGCCCTCCAGCAGCATGTCGGTGATCAAGAACAGCATCATGTCATACTTGCGCTCCTCCATGCGCGCGCGCATCGCGGCCAGGAAATCGTCCGACCGGCGCAGTACTCGCCCGGAATCCAGCGTCACCACCTGGCCCACGCCCAGCGTATGGCCGGAGATCATGAATTCCTTGTAGTCCTGGAACAGTATGTCGTCCGGGGATTTATCGTCGCTGGTGGAGGCGGAGAAAATCATCTGCCCCAGCGCCTCTATGGATTCATGGGCGATGCTGGCCATGCGCTGGGCCATGCGGATGTCCCGCTGGGTACAGGTGGGGGATTTGAACATCAGCGTGTCGGAGATGATGGCGCAGGTGATCAGCCCCGCCATGTGCATCGTGGGCATCAGCCCGCGCTCCATGAACATGCCCGCGATGATGGTGGCGGTGCTGCCCACGGGCTCGTTGCGCATGTAAATGGGGCTGCCCGTCTGCACGTCGGCCAGCCTGTGATGGTCGATGATCTCCAGGATCTCGGCCTGCTCCAGCCCGGGCACGGACTGGGCGACCTCATTGTGATCCACCAGTACCACCCGCTTGCGGCGTGGCTTGAGCAGGTGGATGCGGCTGAGAGTGCCCACCACGCGGTTTTCGTCGTCCACCACGGGAAAGACGCGGTGCTTGTTGTCCTGGGCCATCTGGCGCACGTCGTCCACATAGTCGGACAGATGGACCGGGCACAGGCTGGTGGTGCGGCACACGCGCCACACGGGCACCGACTGGAAGATCATCCGCGCCGCGCGGTAGGGCTCGTGGGGGGTGGATATGACGAGGCTTTGGCTTGCGATCTCCCGGGCCTGGTCGGGGACGGAGGCCTGGCACACCACCACGCAGGGCACGTTGGCCCTCAGTGCGGCGAGGATGACCTCCGGCTGATGGCCGCACACCAGCACCGTCTGCTCCGTGAGCTGTATCGCCTCCTCGCCGCCCGTGGGCAGGGCGATGGTGACACGGCCGGTGACGCTGTTGGTTGGCGTTTCGCCGTCCAGCACGATGCTGCCCTCCAGGGCGCTGACCAGGTTGAAAACGGGGATATCCTCGATATCCGGGTGCAGCACCGAGCGCATATCCTGGGCGGCGATGGTGTTGGTGGAAAGCATACCGTAAAGCGTGCCGTCTTCCTCCACCACCGGCAGGGCGACGGTGTTTTCGTCCCGGTGCAGCAGCTGCCAGGCGCGGTCTACCGTGACAGCCTTGTTCAGCGCTGGCGGCGTATCGAAGTTCAAATCGCCCACCTGGTTGCGCAGATTGTGGATCAGCACCGGAGGTTCAAAGCCGAAGCGGTCGAGGACCAGCTGCGTTTCATCGCTGATGCGCCCCAGCCGCGCGGCCACATATTCCCTGTCGCCCAGCGCGTTGCGCAGCTGGGCGTAGGCCATGGCTGAAACGATGGAATCGGTATCGGGGTTTCGATGCCCGGTTACATAGATAGGGTCCATAGTTCAACCTCCCGTGTTTTCTGAAATAATTATAGCATATTCCGCCCCGGCGGACGAGTTATTTTTTTATTTACCGATATTTTACGCATGCAATGGAAAAGACGGCGGACAGGCGGCGCAAGGGCCCGACCGGGCCGATTTGACCGCTTGAAATCATGATGAAAAATCATCCAGAATGTGAAAATTTTGTTACAAAAAGAAAATGCGACTGCATGTAACCGAATTTGTAACCACGAAGTGCTATGATACAAGCATGAAAGTGGGATAGTTATATCAGTATGTCCAAATTGCGCTGTTTCAGCGCGGTAACGCACTAAAACGAATCGAGAGACCGGCGCGCCGGACGGGATGAAAACGCAAACCGTAGAAAGCCGTCCCTGTGCAAGATTTTGTAACATTTCGGTTGAGAGGACATGAGCCGATGACGGATAAAGAGCTTCGTAAACTCAGAAGAGACGATCTGTTGCAGATATTGATCAATCAGCAGCGACAGATTGACGAAATGAAGGCGTCGCTGGAAAGCGCGGAGGAAAAGCTGAGCCAGCGTACGATCGCCATTCAACAGGCCGGCTCCATTGCCGAGGCGGCGATGAAGCTCAACGGCGTGTTTGAAGCGGCTCAGGCCTCGGCGGATCAGTATATGGAACAGGTTCAGACCCGGGCGGAGGAGCTGCGCGCCGGGGCGGAGGCAGAGGCTCAGAGGGCAAAGAGCACGGCGGACGACCTGCTCAGGAGCGCCCGGTCGGAGGCGGACCGCATCCTCGGCCAGGCCCGCGAAGAGAGTGAGCGCATAAAGGCCGAGGCCCAGAAGCTGCTGGATGAGGCCCGCATACGCACCGGGCAGGAGCCGCCCTCGATCGACCAGCTTCGCAAGGCGGAGGAAGAGGAGGGCAAACAGCGGCGCGGGCTGCTGCGGAGGAACAGGAAGGCATGAAGCGAGTACTGACGGACAACCCCACTGTACAACAGCTGGAGAAGGAACTCCAGCGGGATCGCCACAGGCGCAGCTATCGCAGCACCCTGCTCAGCACCATCAGCGCGCTGGTGATCGTCGCGGCAGTGGCCGTGCTGGTGTCCATGCTGGCGCTGCCGGTGCTGCAGGTGGTCGGCGAATCGATGACCCCCTCCATTTTCCAGGGAGAGATCGTCATTGCCCCCAAGGGCACCGCCTTCCAAAAGGGCGATATCATCGCGTTTTACTACAACAACAAGATTCTGGTCAAGCGCGTGATCGCCAATGCGGGCGAATGGGTGAATATCGACGGCGAAGGCAACGTATTCATCAATGATGTGCCCTTGGACGAACCGTATCTGACAGAAAAGGCTTTGGGAGACTGCAACATCGCGCTGCCCTACCAGGTGCCGGACGGCAAGATTTTCGTCATGGGCGATCATCGCGCTACATCATCCGACAGCCGCAACACCGCGGTGGGCTGCGTCGCACAGGAACAGGTTGTCGGTCGCGTTGTATTGAGGATTTGGCCCCTGAACCGCTTCGGCGTCATCGAGTAGGCGCCGCGCGGGGACGGAACACGAAAATAATGATTAAGGAAGTTAAAGCCATGAAGAGACAGGCGGATTTTCAGGCAGAAAACTTTATAAGGGAACGGAGGCGGCACGGCCACATCCGGCGGGGCGTTGCGCTGCTGTCGGCATTTGTGCTGCTGCTGACGATGATATCCCTGAAGAGGAGCGCGAACACGCTGGAGCGTATTCCGATGTGCGGCCTTGAGGAGCATGTCCATACGCTTGCGTGCTACCCGCTGATATGCGGTCAGGCCGAGGCAGAGCCTGCATATGAGGTGCGGCACGCCTTCACAGGCCATGTCGCGCCACACCAGCACACGGCGGATTGCCTGGACGGCGAGGGCAACCTGGCCTGCGGCTATGTGGAAGGCATGTATTACCATACCCATAACCGCTGGTGTTATGATGACGGCAACAACCTGGTTTGCGGCCTCAGGGAGATTAAACCCCATACGCACACCGAGGCCTGTTTCCAGGATGTGCCGACGCTGATCTGCGGTCAGGATGAGTATCCCGCCCATACCCACACTGACGATTGCTACTATACATTATATGAGTTGGCCTGCGGGCAGGAAGAGAACCCCGGCCACATTCACACCGCCGATTGCTATTATGTACATAATGAGTTGACCTGCGGGCAGGAGGAGAACCCCGGCCACATCCACACCGAGGCTTGCTACTATCCCGTTACGGAGCTGACCTGCGGGCAGGAGGAGAACCCCGGCCACATCCACACCGCGGAGTGCTTCACCCATGAGCTGATCTGCGGACAGCTGGAATCCGAGGAACACATCCACACCGACGAGTGCTATGCCGACGTGCTGAGCTGCGGCCTGCAGGAGGGCGAGGGCGCCCACACCCACACCGAGGCCTGCTACACCGTTTACAACATCCAGATCTGCGGTATGCAGGAGGGCGAAGGCGCCCACGTCCACACCGCGGAGTGCGTCACCAAATACAATACGCTGGTCTGCGGGCGTGAAGAGGGCGAAGGCGCCCACACCCATACCGATGCCTGCTATGTCAGCTACAGCTACCTGGTCTGCGGCCAGGAGGAAACCGAGGGCCATACTCATACCGATGCCTGCTACGAGCACACGGTGGAGCAGATTTGCGGTGAGCTGGATACGAACCAGGAGGTTGCCGCGTACCTGGGCGTGGATAACGTGCAGACCCATGTTCACACCGATGAATGTTTCACCACCGAGACGCGCGTGGTGGATGGCGTGGAGCATGTGGTGCGGTTGGCTACCTGCGGCTATGTGGAAGTGCCCACCCTCAAGTGTGAGGAATCCGACTGGACCGGCTATCCCGTGCTGGTCAGCGAGGGCCACACTCACACCGAGGCCTGCTACGATATGAGCAACGGTCCGGCCTGCGGACTGGAGGAGCATGTCCACACCGACGCCTGCTACCAGCAGAGCCCGGTGAAGGAGGAGCCCGCCGAGGAGACAGAGGCAGTTATCGGCGCTGAGAATGAAGCCGAGGCCGTTGATACCGAGTTGGAAAACGGCGAAAATGAGACGAACGCCCAGGCTGAGACGGCTGATGAAGAATCCGGCTCTGACGGGGCCGCGGATGAGAACGAAACTGAGACAGCGGTAGACAATGACGAAAACATGACCGCTGAAACCGAACAGACTGAGGTCGAGGCTGCGATCGACGAGACAGTCTCCGACGAGGAGAA
>JAFUCP010000011.1 GCA_017459565.1 Clostridia bacterium
GCGCAGAACACATCGTGCAAGTGTTCCAACAGCACATAGATTTCCTCATTGTTCAGCGTCTCCAAGCGGATGATCGGGCCGGAAAAATCCACCATGCCGTCCCTGGCAAGGCTCGAAGTCTGCAATCTGGATTTCAATGCCTCATAGCTGAACAGGCCGCGCCGCTCATCTTCGACGGACTGGGGTGTTCCGCCCACATAGATGCCCAGATACTGCGTCCGCCCCTGCATCACGTCGTTGAACATCGCCAGCAGCTTCTCATAATTGTTTTCGCGGGACACGCGGTTCGTTATCTTATACAGGTTCACGGATTCGTCGATCAGCACCAGCAGACCCTTATAGCCCAGCTTTTGCGAAAGCCGCGCCAGCAGCTTGATGACCTCGTACCAGGTGTCGTCCGAAATGATCTGGGACACGCTCAGCTCACGGGCATCCGATTTGCGCTCATATTCACCGCGGAGCCAGCGCAGGGCGCTTTGCTTCAAACCATCGTCCTCGGCGCGATAGCCCTCCCAGTACTTCAGCATCACACGGGCAAAGTCATAGCCATAGACGTATTCCTGCATATCGCTGGCTGTCTCCAGTATACCGCCCTCCACAGCCTGATCAAAGCCGGGATTTCCAGTGCTGACGCCGGAGGCCTCCACGCGCCGCTGGACATCCATGATCCAGCGCTGTAACAGGCTCTCCATTGCGTTGCCCTCCGGCCTGGCCTTTGTGGACAGGTTGGCGATCAACTCCCGGTACAACTTCAATCCCTGTCCCTTGGTGCCGGTCAGACGGCGCTCCGGGCTCAGGTCGGCATTGGCGACGAGATAGTTCCGCTCCAGCGCGTTGTTTCGCGCCAGCTGCAACAGGAAGCTCTTGCCGCTGCCATATTTGCCTACAATAAAGCGGAACGCCCCGCCGCCCTCCGCGATGTCTGTCAGGTCGGTCAGTATCGCGTCGACCTCCGCCTTGCGCCCCACGGCGATGTACTCCAGCCCAATACTCGGCACGACGCCCGCCCCCATGGATTTCAGAATGGCTGTCGAATAGCGTCGGGCGATCTTCATATTCTGCATGGCTTTACTCCTTTATCAGATGGTTTTGTATCTCGGGCAGATAGTCTTCAAATATACCGTCCGCGTCGGCAACCAAATCGCCAATGGTATCGGAAGCAATCTCATTGATGCCGTCCAGCAGCAGCTCCGGCATGTCGTTCCGCGCCTTCGCATAAGTCGCAAGCGTCTGCGGCCCCTCCGCCAGAGCCGCCAACGCATCCAGGCTGTAACGCTCGTGAACCTGCTCGAAAAAGGTTCTCCAATCGTCGTCCAGCCCTTCCGCGTCGATCGACCACAGCGAATCCCGGCTTTGCCTGGGCATCAGGTATTCCAGCTCGTCCCGATAGTCCTCCGCGACCACCAGTCCGTCGCCTTCGCGCTCGATCAGGGTGCATCCCAGCTGTCCCAATGCCGCCACGTTGATCTCATCGACCAACACTTCCGGCATGGCTTGGGGCAGCCTCTGTTGAATGCGCCTGACATCTGTTCGCCAATCCGCGTCACGCATCATGTCCAGCACCGTCCGCTGCTCCCCGGACAGGCGCATCAGGATGCGCTGTACAGGCTCCAGATCCGTTAACAAGCCTTCCGGCGCATCTGCCGGGCGCTGCACCAGCGCCTCCGCCGGTATTTCTCCCGAGGTCTGTTCTTCTCCCACGGACGCGATGAGCGCATCCCTCACTTGATTGGACTCCGCCCGCAAGCGATTGACGCTGCTGAGATCGAGAACAATCTTCGGCGCTTTTTTCGCCGTTTCCACGGCTTTCGGCTTGGCAAGCGTCGCTTTCAGATAGGCGTCCACATATGCCTTGACGGGCTCTGCCAATTCGACGCCCTGCAATCGGGTGCTGTATCTGCAATGCGCACGAAGGGCGTTTTCTATGTATCGAACCAGGTTTTTCAGGAAGCTCTGCAGCTTCAACCCGCTGGTATAGTTGCGGTACTTCACGCGGTATATCCTCGGCGATTCCGTCAACGCCCCGGAAAAGGCGTTGATGGATTCGGTGCGCAGTTTTAAAGCCGCGTAAGTCTCCAAGATTCCCTTGCCGCTCTTTTCACGCAGCGCACTGTCCACGGCAGCCACTGCCCCGGGGAGCTTTGTATTGACAAGCGCATAGTTTCCCTTTTGATAAAACTTGCTGCTCGTGATGCGATACTGCGACAGCTTCTCAAGCGCCCACACCGGCAGTGCAAGCGGCGCCCTTCGTTCAACCAGCTCCGTCAGAACCACATTCAGGCCGCAATCTGAAAGCTCAGACACCCGTGCGAGCAGCTGATCTACCGGGTAATCCAACTCGTTGACCCGCATATAATCGAAAACCCAGTCCCCGAGGTAGTGGCTCAACTGGGGATATCGGTTTCCATAATGGCCCCATATCCCCATCAACAGGTTCAAGCCCTGCTTCGCACTTTCAATGCC
>JAFUCP010000087.1 GCA_017459565.1 Clostridia bacterium
CGCGCCAAAATACCCCCGAAGTTTTTTTTTCTCGGGCGCGGGGGCGGGAAGATTTACCGGGCGCGGGACGCGGAGGCGGGACGCGGAGGCGGGAAATGCGCACATCGCACGGGCGAGACGGCGCGGAGCGAGGCCAAATTTGGACACGGGAGGCGAGGGCTTGACGAAGGAAGAGAAATACACGCAGCAGCTCAAGGAAATGGGCATCTGGGAGGACGCCTTCGCCGGAACGGTCCATGATCTTGCCATACTGGAAAGAGAGCAGGCCAGGACCAGGAAGGCCTGGAAAGAGACGGCGGAGGACGGCGGCGCGCCGTCGCCACTGGACCCGCATTATCTGTTGATTTTGCAGCAGGGGCGGGATATTGACCGGCTGCGGGATGCGCTGGGCCTGACGCCGAAAGCGCTGCGGAAACTGAAAGGCACGAAATTTGAGAATGCGGCAGAGAACGCCGCGCAGAGGCAGAACGAGAAAGACGCGGAGGATGCCGCGAATGTCCTGGACTTTGTCAGGGCCAAATACGGGGCATGAGAGCAAGATGCACAAGCTGCGACTGGTACGCGGAGTTTGAGGGCGTGTGCTGCAACGGGGACTCCCCTTTTTGCGCGGATGCGCCGCCGTACCCGGGAGACATGGCGTGCGGATATTGGGAGGAGCGGAGCAATGATCGGATCGCAGGCGCCGAGGCTTCAAGTGGAGCCGCAGAGGGTCATCACTGACGGCAGCGCTGCGGCAATGCTGATGGAGGCTTACGGCTGCGCCCTGGACGATTGGCAGAGGACGGTTGTGGACTGCTGGCTGGGGCGGGATGCCGCGGGAGCGTATACCACGACGTCCGCCGGGCTGGCCGTGCCGAGGCAGAACGGGAAAAACACGTGTCTGGAGGCACGGGAATTTTTCGGCATGGCGATTCGGGGCGAGCGCATTTTGCACACTGCGCACCAGGTTGTCACCGCGAAAAAAAGCTTTCGGCGATTGGAGCGGATGTTCAACGACAAACGCCACCCGGAAGTGCAGCGGCTGGTGAGGTCGATCCGCTACACGAACGGCGAGGAAGCCATTGAGTTGGAGAACGGCGGAAGCATCGAGTTTTCCGCGCGGTCCAGGCAGAGGGCGCGAGGCTTTGCCGGCGTCTCTCTGGTGGTGTACGACGAGGCGCAGGAGCTGACGGACGACCAGGTCGAGGCCATTATGGCCACATTGAGCGCGTCGGCCACCGGATCACGGCAGATCATCTACACGGGGACGCCGCCATATCCCGGATGCCCGGGCGTGGTATTCCGGCGGCGGCGCATGATATGCACCACAGAGCCGGGACCGCATGACGCATGGCATGAGTGGAGCGTGGCGGGCGAAAGTATCGCCGACATCAAGACCGACGACCGCACGCTTTGGTACATGACCAATCCCGCGCTGGGGCTGCGGCTGACCGAAGATTTCACGGCGGAGGAGCAGCGGACCATGAGCGCGGACGGCTTTGCCCGCGAACGGCTGGGCTGGTGGTCTCCCGTGCTGGAGGAGCTGGACGAGCACGCGATTTCGGCGGAGGCCTGGGACGCCTGCATGAGCAGCAAGCCAAAGCCGGAGGGCAAGACGGCCTATGGCGTCAAGTTCACGGTGGACGGTTCAGAGGTCTGCCTTTGCGGGGCGGTGATTCCGGCAGAGGGACCGGCGCGGGTCAGTTTGATCCAGCGCCGACCGACGGGACAGGGGACGCAATGGCTGGCCGACTGGCTCAACGAAAGATACAGCAAGGCGTCCGTGGTGGTCATCGACGGACGCAACGGCGTGGACGTGCTGGTGGACAAGATCGCCGGGACGTGGCGCGCAAAAAACAGCGTCAAGCGGCCCAACGTACGAGAGATCATTGCCTCGGTGAGCACGCTGACGGCGGCGGTGGACGAAAAAACCGTGACATGGTACAACAAGCAGCCCGCGCTGCGCGAAAGCGCGGTGTCGGCAGTCAAGCGCCCCCTGGCGGGCGGCTGGGCATTTGGAGGAGAAAACAGTGCGCCGGTGGAAGCCGCGGCGCTGGCGCTGTGGGGCGCGAAGACAAGCAAGCGCGACCCGGCGAAAAAAATGCTGATAGGGTGACGATATGGGAAGAGAGCTGCGCGGTGACGCGCTTAGGCAATATCAGGAAAAGCAGCGGGAGGCCGCGGCGGGGTGTCAGTTGAGCAACCGGACGTGCGACGCCTCGAACATTGTGCCGGAGGATTGCAGGCGCTGCGGCTGGAACGTTGCGGAGGCAAGAAGGCGGAGAAAGCTGCCGCTGTATTTGGATGACAACGCAAAATTCCGCAAGTTTGTCGGGGTTCCCGATCAGGCGGCACGGAGCGCGGGGAATGGCTGAGTTTGAAGCGGGAAGTGCCGGATAGTTTGCCGCGTATGCGGCGCAGATAAGTTTATTTTGAACCCTCGGTGCGCGGGGGTCAGAGGGCGCCTGCCGTGAACGGTGGCCAGGGGCCGCGGCGTTTTTCTCCCGACCGCGGCTCGGCGCCCTGTGACGGCTGCGCAGCGATGGAATACGGGAGGCGGAGCAATGGACTTCGAGGCGAAATACGCGGACGCGCTGAGTACGGCGCGGGAGGCGGTAAATCACCCGGCGCATTACAACGCGGGCGGGGTCGAGTGCATTGACGCGATCGAGGCGGCGGTGTGCTGCCAGACGGACCCGGCGGACGCGTTTTTGACCGGGCAGATCATCAAGTATATCAGGCGCTGGCCGCTCAAGGGCGGCGCGGAGGATTTGCGCAAAGCGCGGTTTTATCTGGACCGGCTGATCTCCCGCCATGAGCAAGACGCGGACATATAGGAGGCCGACATGATCAACTTCAGCATTCCGGCTGCAACGGTGGTGGGCTTGCCGGATCCGGAGCGGGCGATGCTCGCGGAGTTGCAACAGGTGTTCTGGCGGCACCAGGCCGCCAACGACATCAAAAACCGCTATTACGAGGGCAAGATCAGCCTGGACAGCGTCAACCTGGGCATTGCGCTGCCGGAGGGGCTGCGCAAGTTGGAAATCGGCTGCGCGTGGGGCGCGAAATGCGTGGACGTGCTGGCGGCGCGGTCCATGTTCGACGGCTTTGTCGGGGCTGACGGCGACGGCGTGGACGAACTGAACGAGCTGGTGCGGCGCAACAACCTGATTGACCAGTACAACAAGGCGGTGCGGGACGAGCTGAAGATCGGCGCGACGTTTGCGACGCTGTCCGCTGATCCGGCGCTGGGCTGCAAAATCCGATTCCACAGCGCGGAGACGGCGGCGGCGCTGTGGGACGGCGACAAGGGTCGCATCCGCTGCGGCATGGCGATCATTGACACCGCGCCGGACAACAACGACACCAGCGTGTGGAGACCGTCGGTGGTGTACCTCTACACCGCCGCGGCGATCTGGGTGCTGACGCGACGCGGGACGGCGTGGGTTGCCGCGCCGCAAGCCCACAGGATGGGACGGCCCCTGATGGAGCCGCTGGTATGGAACGCCACCAGCGACAAGCCCTTTGGGCGCAGCCGCATCAAGGAGCCGGTGCGGCGGCTGATCGACGGATACGTGCGAACGCTGGCCAACGCCAGCATTGGGCTGGAATTCGCCACAAGCCCGCAGAAGTACCTGCTGGGCGTGACGGACGAGCAATATGAGGCGGTGACCTCGGCAAGGTTCCGGCAGTATGTGGGCTCCCTCATCGCCGCGACGCAGAACCCTGAAACGGGGCAAAACCCGGTATTTGGGCAACTGATGCAGGGCAGCATCCAGCCACACGTGGATATGCTCCGGCTGCTGGCCACGCAGTTCAGCGCGGCCACGGGGCTGACCGTGACGGACACGGGCGTGGTCAACGACGCGAACCCCACCAGCAGCGACGCGATCCTCGCGCAGTCGCAGACGCTGGTGGCGATGGCGGAACAGCTCAACGTGGGCAACGGTGACGCGCTGCGCAGCATCGCGCAGATGGCGCTGGCGATCATCCGCAACACCGCGCCGGAGGAGCTGACGGACAAGGAGAAAGCTGTGGTGGCGCATTTCCGGAACCCTGCAATGCCGTCGATCAGCGTGACGGCGGACGCGGCGGCGAAAATCGCGGCAGTGCGGCCCAGCTTCGCGGACACGGACGTATACCTGGAAATGATGGGCTTTTCCCAGGCGGACATCCGACGGATCAAGGCGGAGGAGCAGGTGTTCTTTGCCCAGGTCCGCGAGTACAAGAAAAGTGAGACAAGCGAATAAGGGCTTGTGCCCATTTTGGGCACGGGGCTTTAGATAAAAAATCTGGCCGGGACGCCGTAAAACTAGCAAGGCGAGCGGAAGCCACCCGCGTCAACAAAGCGTAGCCGAGGGAGGAGACAACCATGAAACGCACCGACATCACCAAGCTTTTTCCCGACGCGACGGACGAGCAGATCAACGCGCTGATGGACATCAACGGCGCGGACATCAACGCGGCTAAGCGCGGCATGGACGACCTGAGAACGCAGCTTTCGGCGGCGAAGTCCGACCTGGAGGCGAGCCAGAAGGCGGCGGCCGCGGCAGCCAGCGCGGAGGAGCTGAAAACGGCGCAGGACCGGGCGGCGGCGCTGGAAAGCGAGCTGAACGGCCTGAAGCTCAGCAACCAACTCCGCGATATGCGCGCAGCCGTGGCGAAGGAAAAGAACATCCCGGTGGAGCTGCTGACCGGCGACTCGGAAGACGCCTGCAAAGCGCAGGCCGACGGGATTCTGGCATTTGCCAGGCCCAACGGCTACCCCGTGCTGCGGGACGGCGGCGAGGTGAACAAGAGCGGCGCGGGGCTGACCACCCGCGACCAGTTCGCGGCGTGGGCCGAACAAAACCAAATTTGACGACTGAAAGGAGCTAAATATGCCTGCATCCGGTATTCCGACCAACCGCACGGCGATTTCTCTGCCGGCGGAAATTTCCAGCGAGATCATCCAGACCGCTCAGGAGGAGAGCGCGATCATGCGCCTGGCGCGCCGCGTCACTCTGCCGGGCCGGGGCCTGGACATCCCCACCATCACCAGCGACCCGGAGGCCGAGTGGATCGCCGAGACCAACGCCAAGCCTGTGAAGCAGCCGGGCATCGGCATGAAAAACATGAGGGGCTACACCCTGGCGGTGATTCTCCCCTTCTCAAACCAGTTTCGGCGCGACATGGCGGGGCTGTATGACAACATTGTGGCGCGCCTTCCCGGCGCGCTGGCAAGGAAGTTCGACGCCACGGTCATGGGCGCGGTGCAGGCCCCCGGCACGGGCTTTGACACGCTGGCCAACGCCACGGCGCAGAGCATCATCCCCTCCGCCAGCGCCACCACCTATGACGGCCTGGTGGCGGCGGACACGGACATTGCGGAGCACAACGGCCTGCTCAACGGCTTTGGCCTCTCCCCCGCTGCCCGCGGCATCCTGCTGAGCGCGGTGGGCAAGGACGGCAGGCCGCTTTTCGTCAACTCCGTGGCGGACGGCGCGATTCCCCGCATCCTGGGCAATCCCGTGTACTACAACCGCGGGCTGTATATCCCTGGCACGGCGGCGTCCGGCAGCGACGCGGGAACGCCGGCCATTGTGGGCGTCGCGGGCGACTGGACCCGGGCTATGTACGGCGTGGTGGAGGGCATCGACATCAGCATTTCCGACCAGGCAACGCTGACCTACACCGACGAGCAAAGCCAGACCGTGACGGTCAACCTGTGGCAGCGCAACATGTTCGCAGTCCGCTGCGAAATCGAGGTGGGCTTCATCGCAAACGTGGACGTGTTCAACCTGTTGACCGGCGCGATTCCCACGGCCTGATGGTCCGCATGATCAACCGCACGACCGGCGGGGACATGTGGGTGCATGAGAGCAAAGTCGAGAGCTACCTTGCGGCGGGGCATCGCCTCGCCGCGGGGACTCCCGCTCAGGAGCCGGCCAAAAAAGCGGAAAAGAAAAAAGCACCCAAGGGATGAGGTGAGGGCATGATCTACGCCAACACAGAGGACGTGGAGGCCCGGATGAGCCGGGAGCTGTCAAGCGACGAAAAAACGAGGCTGGAAACCCTGCTGGAGGACGCCGCCACCATGATTGACGCGATGGCGCCGGGGGCGAGCATCGACGCGAAGCGGCTCGCCTCCTGCCGGATGGTGATTCGGGTGCTGGGCGACGGCGACGAGATCGCGGCGGCGTTCCCGCTGGGAGCGAATCAGGGCAGCATGAGCGCGCTGGGCTATCAGCAGCAGTGGACGCTGCCGGCGGGCGGCGGCACCGGGGAGTTGTACATCGGCAAGACCGAAAAGCAGATTCTCGGCGTAGGCAACAGAATTGGGGCGAGCAGCCCCGTGGAAGGATTGGCGGTGCGACATGATCCATGGTATCACCATCACGCTGCTGGAGCGTGCGCAGAACGGGGTTGACGAGTACGGCAGCCCCGTGTATAAGGAGACGGCGGTGGCCGTGCCCGGCGTACTGGTGGGCGAGCCCAAGACGGGAGAGCTGCCGTCGCCGCTGGAGAGCGCGGGGCGCTGGGTGGCCTATACG
The DNA here is from genome assembly GCA_017459565.1 of Clostridia bacterium. Classification (GTDB taxonomy): domain Bacteria; phylum Bacillota; class Clostridia; order Christensenellales; family Aristaeellaceae; genus UBA2862. Next base: position 6,513 of record JAFUCP010000087.1, read on the forward strand.
CTGGCGCTGCCTAAGGGCGACGCGCACAGCTGGGAGGGAAACCGCGTGGTGCTGCCGGAGCCGTTTTCCGGGATGTACCGGGTGATTGGAATACCGACGGCGGGGATCGAGCAGAACATCCCGCTGAAGTGGAACAAGAAGGTGCAGGTGCAGCGCTGGGTTTTTGGCGTCAACACGGCGGACAACCTTGTGCTGCTGGCGGAGGACCCCGGCGCGCACGGCATTTTCGACCCGGCAGAGGAAACGGAGCGTCCCGTGAGCGCGACGCTGGAGCGCATCGAGATGGACAGCGGCATGGAGAGCGGCGACCACAGGCTGCGCGAAACCTACGTGCTGGCGCTGCGCGCCGGAGGCTACCGGGGCGAAAAGCTGTGCGTCTTTCGCGGGCGGCGCTGCGGCGTGGTCGGCGCGGAGGTATACGCAGAATACACAGAACTCAGGATCAGGGAGGCGACGGTGGATGCTTGACGAGCTGAAAACGGCTTTGGAGGCGACCGGCCTCCCTGTCGCGCATTTTGGCTGGTCCACCGCGCCGGCGGCTCCATACCTTGTATACGGCGAGGACGGAGCCAACGACCTGGAAGCGGGCAATGCGCACGCGGAGAGGGCCGTGGAGGGCACGGTGGACCTGTACACCAGGGACGACACGGGGCGGGACATAGCGGTCGTGGAGTCGGCGCTGGAGGAGTCCGGCGCGGCGTGGTATTACGCCTCAACGCAGTTTGAGACCGACACGGGGCTGCTGCACCACGAATGGGTATTCCAGGTGGTGTGATATGGCGACGATCGAGTTCAGAGGCATAGAAGTCTATGCCAAGCGACTGGCGGAGCTGGGGCCGCGAGCGGAGGCGGCGTGCAAATACGCTGCGTATCCGGCGGCGGCGCTGGTGATCGAAGCCGTGAAAGCCAACACGCCGGTAGATACGGGCGACCTGAGAGACAGCGAAAAGCTGAGTCCGTTTCGGGTGAAAAACGGGTTCATTTACACACAACTCAGCTTTGAGGGGAAAGACCGGAAGGGCGTGGCGAACGTGCTGAAGGCAAGGGCGCTGGAAAGCGGGACCTCAAAGCGAAAGAAAAAGCCCTTTGTGCGTCCGGCGGTGAACCGGGTGCGAGAGCAGGCGGAAACGCTGATGCAGCAGGGGCTAGATGACTATTTCGCAAAAATCATGGGAAAGTGAGGGTTAATTATGGCGACAATCGGACTGAGCAAGCCGTATTTCGCAATTTACAGCGCAAGCGGCGGCGACATCGGATACACGGACGGCGGCGTGCTGGGCAAGTTCACGGAAATGAGCATCGAGCTGGAGGACGGCGGCAGCAATATCCTGTATGCCGACAACGCGCCGGCGGAGAGCGACAACCAGTTTGCGGGAGGTACCGTCAGCATTACCACCGACGAGCTGCGGGCCGACGCGATGCAGGCGGTGCTGGGACTAACCAAGGAAACCATCACCAGCAGCGCGATTAGCACGGAGGGTGCGGCGTGGCTCGTACACAACGACAATCAGGCTATCCCTTACCTGGGCATTGGCGGCATCGCCAAGAAAAAGGTGGACGGCGCGGTGGGATACGTTGGGATCGTGCTGGACAAGGTGATGCTGCGCAACCCCAACGAGAGCATTACAACCCAGGGGGAGACCATCGAGTGGCAGACGCCCGCGCTGGAGGGTACGATCTTTCGCAGCGACAAGGCAAGCCACGACTGGAAGCGCGTGACCACGCTGCTGGCCACTGAGGCGGAGGCGGAGGCCGCTATCAAGCAGTACCTTAACATCACCTAAGGAGGGGGCAGCATGAAGGTCGCAAAAATTACGATATTAGGCGAAGAAAGGCCGCTGTGCTTTTCTACGCGGGTGATGTGCGACGCCACAGAGCGATTCGGCGGCGTCGGCGAAATGTTCGGCGTGATGCGGGAGGACAATCTCAAGCGGAAAATGGACGGCATTTTCTGGCTGCTGGCGGCGCTGCTCAAGGCAGGGCAGGCCTATGCGCAGCTCGTCGGTGAGCCGTGCCCGGAGCCGCTGAGTGCAGAGCAGCTGATGGACCTCTACGGCGTGGACGATCTGGCGGGACTGACCGCCGCGGTGGCGGAGGCCGTGACCGCAGGGACGCGGCGCACGGTGGAGGCGGAGCCGGGAAAAAACTCCGAGGCCACGCCGGGGGAGTGAAGCCCTCCCCGGCGTGGTTCCGCTGGTACGCGCTGCGGCTGGGGCTGCCCTATGCCCACGCCCTGGCGCTGCCGGTGGGGGAATTGATGGACTTGATCGCCGTGGAGCAGATCAAGATGGAGGGCTTTAAGCTCAAGCAGCCGGAGTCGGAGGACGACTTCTGGGCGCTGCTGGACAGGAGGTGACGGCGTGGCAACTGACATCGGACCAAAAATCGGCATTGACGGCGAGGCGGAATTCCGGCGGGAGATCAAGCAGATTAGCGAGAGCCTGCGGACGCTGGGGACCGAGATGGACGTCGTGACTTCTGAATTCATCGACAACGCGAACTCCACGGACGCGCTGACGAAAAAAAACGAGGTCCTGGAGCGGACCATCGAAAAGCTGAACGAAAAGCTGGAAAAGCAGAAGGAAATGCTAGACGAGGCCACGCGGGCCTTTGGCGATGCGGACCCACGGACCGAAAAATGGCAGCAGACCGTGAACAAGACCACGGCGGAGTTGAACCGGGCCGAGGCGCAGATGAAGCAGAACACCACGGCCATGGAGAACCTGGGCAACGCGGAGGAGCAAACCGGGGAGCAGTCCGGCATCCTGGGCGAGCTGATCGGCGAGGATGGGCTGAGCCTCAAAATGGTGGCGATGGCGGGAGCCGTGGCGCTGGCGGTGGAGGGGCTGAAAGCACTGACGGAATTCCTAGTGGACTCCATCAAGACGGGCGCGGAGTACGCGGACAACATCATTACGCTGTCCACCAACTACGGCATCGCCACGGAAGAGCTGCAAGCCTACCAGTACATGGTGGGGCTGGCAGACACGTCCATGGAAACCATCACAGGCAGCATTGAGAAGCTGACCAAGAAGATGGACGACGCCAGGGACGGCAACAAAGACGCCGCGAAAGCCTTTGAGGAGCTGGGCATCCAGATCACCAACACGGACGGGACGCTGCGCAGCGCAAACGACGTCTTCAAGGAGGCCATCGACCGGCTGGGCGAGATGGAGAGCGGCACCGAGCGGGACGCCGCGGCGCAGGAGCTTTTTGGCAAGAAGGCCATGGACCTCAACAGCATCATCTCCCTGGGCAGCGAGGGTATCGAGGCATACACCAAAGAAGCCCAGGAAATGGGATACATCATGTCCGGGGAGGAGCTGGAGGCCCTGGGCGCGGTGGACGACTCATTCCAGCGGCTGGACAAGGCAATGGAGGCGGCAAAGCTGCAAGTGGCCGCCGGCATGGCCCCCGCCACGGAGGAGCTGATCGGGCTTTTCGTCGACCTGCTGCAATCCGTGGACTGGGATCAATTCGGGCGGTCGGTCGGCAATTTTCTGAGCACCACGACGGACCTGATTAAGCCCTTTGTGGTCGTGCTCACCGGCGTCATTGACGTAATCAATGACATCATGGAGATTGCAAGCCGCGCCACGCAGGTGGTGGGCGACTTTATCGCCGCGCTTACGCGGTCCAACTCGCTGTCTATCCCCAACCTCACCAGCCCCACGGCGGTGGCACAGGTGGCGGCGTCACAGGCCAGCAGCAGCGGGCGGAACCAGTACAACGGCAAGGCCAACCAGCCCATACAGGTGCAGACCAGCATCAACATCGACGGCAAGCGGCTGGCGCAGTCAACCTACAGCGCGAACCAGCAGGAAAGCGCGCGTCGCGGGGGATCAATGGTCCGGTAAAGGAGACAGAAAATGGTCAAAGACGTTGAAATCTACCAATACGTGGGCTATCCCGCCTCCGCCACGTCCGTGGTCAGCATGTACGACGTGTGGGTTGTAGACATCCCGACGATGGGGGAGTACTATCACTCGTTTTTGCCCTACGGGCGCACGGGGTCCTATCCGCGCTACTCGTCCGGCAGGCTGCCGGAGGTGACCGTCACCGTGCGGGTATACATTTCCGGCGGCGACGTGGAGCGCGTCACGCTGGACATCTACGCCGACGAGATTCGCATGGTGTCAGGCATGGACCTGACCGACGAGCAGCCGGAGGGGACGCTGCATGAGGCGCTGACTTACGGCTGCGACCTGGCGGGGACGCCGGAGCTGGAGTATGTCCGCACGGACCAGGAGGTCGTCAAGCGCCTGCCGCTGGAGATCAACGGGAGCGACTTCAGCGAGGCCGCGGAGCGGCTGAGCTACAGCATCGGCTATGAGGACCGGGTGGGTGCGTCTGCGGTGACGATGCTCAACGGCGACGAGTACCCGGACGTGCTGGCACGGAGACCGGTGATCACATGGCCGCTCAACATGCTGTGGGCGGAGGAGCTGCGACGGCTGTACCGTGCGCTGGGCGACGGGAATGCCTATGTCCCAGTGCGGTACTATGACACCAGAGCGGCCAAAGAGATCACGGGCGAATTCCGCGGCACGCTGTCCGCTACCACCATCGGACTTAACAACGCGCAGGGCGCGGCCTTCCGGGACGGCGCGGTGCTGACGCTGCGGGCGAGGTGACGGCATGGCAATCAAATACAGGCTTTTCTCTGGGGAACTGCGCGGGCAACCGGGCGATGATCAACCTTTCTGGTTCAAGTACGGCGGACAGCACATGATCTATGGGCTGGACGGGCAAGAGTATGGCTTTGACATCCCGGCGCCCGGACACAGCTACACCGTATCGGCGGAAACGCTTTTCGTCGTGGTGGAACTGGCAGAGGGGCTGGAGGGCTATCTGGGGTCGATCAAATTCATTTACAACGAGACCCCAGGCCCGAACACCGAATGGATTGGCCCATTCCCGCTGTATCAGCCACCGCCTGATGACCCCTATGCGCGGGAGGATGTGTCCAGCCTCCGGCTTGTCAGCCAATGGACAGACGATACCGGCAACGCGCTGCGAAACTACCTTCAGATCGGGCTGGACACCGCGCCCACGGCAATCTTTGTCAACAGCGCGATACAGGAGATCGGCGGCGTCTTCTCTGCTGACTGCATCGGGGACACACTGCCCTGGGATGAGTTGACGGCTACAGTGCAGTACGGCAACCCGGACGCGCCGAATTACAACCCATACGGGCCGGACATCAAAGCCCTGCCCTACGGCACGCCCATCAAGTGGGTGCATGACGAGACACGGGTGGTGCGTCTGTACCTGACCGGCGTGGAGCGGGTGGCGAAATACCTTTACCGCGTGACCGCGTTCTCCGGCGTGGGGCTGCTGGCTCAAGTAATGCACGCGGGCAATCTATACAACCGGACGCCCTTTGCCGACGTGGCGGCGGAGATCATCGGCACCATGTTCGACTATGAGGTGGCGCAGGAGCTGGCGGACCTGGAGGTCATCGGCTGGCTCCCCTACGACACGGCGCGGGCCAATCTGCACCGGCTGCTGTTTGAGTCGGGCGCGGCGATCCGCAAGAGCGAGGACGGCTTGATCCGATTCGGATTTCTCAGTGAGGCGGAGCCGACGGTTGTGCCGGACGGGCGCGTGGTCTTCGGCGGCAGCGTGGACTATATGGCACCGGCGACGGCGGCGGAGATCACCGAGCACACCTTTTTCAGAGGCGATTTCGACGAGACCGTGACGCTCTGCGACAACACCGGGCAGGGCGCCGACGCGGCGGACCACTCCCTGGTGGTGTTCGACGTGGACGGCCCCGTCTACGATTTGGCGGCGAGCCAGGGGCTGACCATCAACGCCAGCGGTGTCAACCATGCGATTGTCACCGGCGTGGGCGTTCTGACCGGCAAAAAGTACAGCCACGCCATGCGGGTTGTGTCCAAAATCGACACAACGGCCCAGGGGCTGGACAACGTGAAGCGGGTGACGGACAACTGCCTGGTGTCCATCCTCAACTCGCGCAACGTGGCCAAGCGCGTGCTGGCCTACTACTCCAGCGCCAAAACCGTGCGGACGCGGCTGCTGCTCAAGGATGAGCGCACCGGAGACTGCATCCAGTTTTCGGACCCCTATGGCGAAGCGACAAAGGGCTATTTACAGGAGGCCGGCCTGAGCGCCTCCACGGCGCTGTTCGGGGACTGCGAGATCATCGCCGGGTACAAGCCCACCGGGCAGGGCAACAACATCAGCACCGTTGAGCTGCTCAGCGAGGCGCAGACCTGGACGGTCCCCGCGGGGGTGTACGAGATCACGCTGGTCCTGATCGGCGGCGGGAACGGCGGTTATAACGGCGGGCGGGGCAACAGCACATACGGGCTGTATTTGTCTCACAGCTCCGATGTAGCGCAGAACTATTCCCCCGGCAAAGGCGGCAAGGGCGGCGCGGGCGGACTGCGCGGTATGGGCGGCAAAATCTACCGCACTACCATTTCCGTGACGCCGGGGCAGACCTTTGTGTTTACCCCGGGCGTGGGCGGCGACGCCGGACAGGAGGGGACTGCCACCACCTTCGGCAGCTATTCCAGCGCCAGCGGCAACAGCATTGAATACGGCTTTGTGGACATCATCAACAGCGCGACTTACGGCAAGTCCGGACGCGACGGCGTGCCCGGCGGCAAGGGCGGCGATGGAGGACAAACCACCGGCACGGGCGAGAGCGGAGGCAGAGGCGAGGGCAGCGGCGCGATCACCACGGGCGCGTCCGGCGGCAGCTCCAGGGTGCTGTATTGGGACAATCCCCTGTACGGCACGAGGTCTCCGCAAACCACCGCCGGCGGCATGGGCGGCGGCGGCACCGGCGAGGCAATCGGCACGCGAGGCGGCAGTATATCGAGTTACGACACCTGGAGCGAATCAAGCCGACACGGCACATTTACCGTCAGGGCAAATGCGGGCAACGGCGCTGCCGGCGCGAGCAAGCCGGAAAAGACAACCTTTGGAGAGGGCGGAGACGGCGGCGACGGCGGCGGTGGCGGCGGCGGCGTCGGCGGCTACTACAACAAGCCGTGGAGCTTTCGCGGCGAGACCCACTCTTTTGACGTCCGATTCACCGGCGGCAGCGGCGCCGATGGCGGAGCAGGCGGCAAGGGCGGCCCCGGGTGCGGGCTGGTGTACTACGGGACGCAGACTTAGGAGGCAATATGGATTATTTTCGGACGATTTGTGTGCTCCGGCCCTTTGGCGGTGCGCTGCCGCTGGGGGCGCAGGGCACCTATAACACGCGGGCGATCCGCTTTGATGTGACGCCGTGGATGGAGCAGTTCGGCGAGGGCGCGGTGGAGTTGCTGGTGCAGCCCCACGGGGCGGACGAGCCGTACACCGCGGCTCAGGTGACGATGGAGGACGGGCTGGTGGAGTGGCTCGTGTCGGCTTTCGACACCGCCTCCAAAGGCTACGGCAAGGCGGCGCTGGTGTATTACGTCGAGGGCGTCAAGAAGGCGGAGTCGCCGGCCTACGTCACCTATGTCAGCCCCTCCATCGGCGACTCCAGCGGCGCGGGGACCTACGACCTGTGGCTGCCGTCGGTGGACGGGGCCGGGGATCTGTCCTGGACCCGGTCCGGCACGCAAACAGCGCCGGACCCCGTCAACATCCGCGGCCCGCAGGGCGTGACCTTTACCCCGGCGGTCAGCGCGGAGGGCGTGATCTCCTGGACTAACGACGGCGAGCGGGAGAACCCCGAGAACGTCAATATCATGGGGCCGCAAGGCATCCAGGGAGAGACCGGCGCCACCGGCCCGCAGGGGCCGCAGGGCGTGACCTTCACCCCGGCGGTCAGCGCGGAGGGGGTGATCTCCTGGACCAATGACGGCGGGAGGCAGAACCCCGAGAGCGTCAATATCATGGGGCCGCAAGGCATCCAGGGCGAGACCGGCGCAACCGGCCCGCAAGGCCCGCAGGGCATCCAGGGCATTCAGGGCGAGACCGGCCCCCAGGGCGAGCAAGGCCCGCAGGGCATCCAGGGCATTCAGGGTGAGACAGGGCCGCAGGGGCCGAAGGGCGACAAGGGCGAGCCTGGCGATGTGTTCCACATCGTCAAGACCTACGCCACGGTCGCCGCAATGAACGCGGACTACAGCGGCACGGACGTGCAAATCGGCGAGTACGTGATGATCGCCTCCAACGTGGAGGACCCGGACAACGCCAGCGTGTACGTCAAGGGCGACGAGCGCTTTGTATTTGTGGTGGACATGTCCGGCTCCGCCGGCATCCAAGGCCCGAAGGGCGACACGGGAAACACCGGGCCGCAGGGCCCGCAAGGCGAGACCGGCCCGCAGGGCCCGCTAGGCGCGCAGGGCGTGCAGGGCGAGCAAGGCCCGCAGGGCATCCAGGGCATCCAGGGCGAGACCGGAGCCGCTGCCGGATTCGGCACGCCGACGGCCACGGTGGACGCGCAGACCGGCACGCCGTCCGTCACGGTGTCTGCGTCCGGCCCGGACACGGCGAAGGTGTTTGCCTTTGCGTTTTCCGGCCTGAAGGGCGAGACCGGGCCGCAAGGCCCGCAGGGCATCCAGGGCGAGACGGGAGCCACCGGTCCGACCGGGCCGACTGGCCCGCAGGGTCCGCAGGGCGAGACGAAGTACGCCGCTGTGACGCTGACGGCGGCGGGGTGGACGAACAACGCGCAGACGGTGACGGTGACGGGCGTGAGCGCGACGGAGACGGACCAGCTCATCCAGCCGGTGGCGGCGTCGGCGAGCCGGGACGCATATGAGGCGGCGGGCGTCCGCGCCACGGGGCAGGCAGCGGACAGCCTGACGTTCAGCTGCGACACGGTGCCGGAGAGCAATTTGACGGTGTACGTCTGCATCACAGAGTTGGAGGCGGCCACATGATTCTGAACGAGCCTGCCGTGAAAGCGGGCGGCGTGTCCGGGTTGAGCAACTGCCTGCGGTTCACCAGCGCAGCGGAGTTTACCTTGAAGGTCTATGACAGCGCCAAACACTGGGACGGGACGCTCGAATGGACGGACGGGCAGAACGATTGGGCTGTGTGGGATGGGACGACCACGTTGCAGAGCGCTGGCGGGTTTCTGGCAGTGCGTGGGTCGGGGAATACGATTATTGCGCGTGACTTAAACTACCGCTGGGTGCTGACTGGCAACAATATACGATGCGACGGGAACATTGAAACGCTGCTGGACTATCAAACTGTGGCGAGTGGGATGCACCCGACGATGGGGAACTATTGCTACAGTAATTTATTCCGCGGATGCGCATCGTTGACAAGCGCTCCCGACTTGCCCGCAACTACTATGAAAACGAGTTGCTACTCCGGCATGTTCAACGGCTGCACAGCTCTAACAACCGCTCCGGCATTGCCCGCGACTACGCTGAGTGAATACTGCTACAGCGGTATGTTCAATGGCTGTACCAGCTTGACAAGCGCCCCCACGTTGCCCACAACTACGCTGGCAAGGAATTGCTACAGCGGTATGTTCAATGGCTGTACAAGATTGACAAGCGCTCCGGCATTGCCCGCGACTACGCTGGCGGACTACTGTTACTCCGAAATGTTCAAAGACTGCACAAGCCTGACAAGCGCCCCGGCATTACCTGCGACTGCGCTGAGTTACTACTGCTATCAATATATGTTCCAAGGATGCACGTCATTGACAAGAGTCCCGGCGTTGCCAGCGACTACGCTGCGTGCCTACTGCTATCGATATATGTTCTACAGATGCGCTAATATCAAGCTCTCCACCACGCAAACCGGCGACTACCAATATGAATACCGTGTTCCGCAAACCGGCGAAGGCACAACGGCGACAGACGCCCTCGCCAGCATGTTCACCTACACCGGCGGCACGTTCACCGGCACGCCGACCATCAACACAACCTACTACACCGACCACCCACCGGTGGCGGCGTGAGAAAGGAGCGGCTGCATGATTTTCAATCGGAACGGCAAGAAAGCCAGCGGCGGCGTGTCCGGGCTGGGAAATTGCCTGATTTTCTCCAGCCTCTCCGACTTCACGCTGAAGGTCTATGACAGCGCCAAACACTGGGACGGGACGCTGTATTGGACCGACGGGCAGAACGATTGGGCTGTGTGGGACGGGACCACGACGCTGCAAAGCGTTGACGGGTTTTTGGCGCTGCGGGGGACCGGGAATAGTAAGATAACGGGGACCATCAACAATAATTATAGATGGGTGCTAACCGGGGCAAATATCAGGTGCGATGGAAATATCGAAACGCTGCTGAATTACCAAACTGTGGCAAGCGGGAATCACCCAGTAATGGGAGACTATTGCTACTACGGAATGTTTGGATACTGCGGCAGTCTTGTCAGCGCTCCAGAATTGGCTGCAACTACGCCATCACAAGGCTGCTACAGGATGATGTTTCATGATTGTTCGCTTATAAGTGCTCCAGCTTTGCCTGCAATGACACTGAAAAGCTACTGCTACATGGGAATGTTCTACAACTGTAGTAAACTGACGAGCGCTCCGGCATTGCCCGCGACTACGCTGGCGGGCAGTTGCTACAGCTCTATGTTCTCCGGCTGCAAAGCTCTGACCAGCGCCCCTGCATTGCCCGCGACTACGCTGGCGGGCAGTTGCTACAGCTCTATGTTCTCCGGCTGCAAAGCTCTGACCAGCGCCCCAGCACTGCCTGCGACTACGCTAGCGAGCAGCTGCTACAGCGGTATGTTCCAAGGTTGCACCAAAGTCAAACTTTCCACCACGCAGACCGGCGACTATCAATACGAGTACCGCATCCCCAAAACCGGCACGGGCACAGTTGAGACAGATTCTCTTAAAAATATGTTCACCTCCACCGGCGGCACGTTCACAGGAACCCCGACCATCAACACGACCTACTACACCGACCACCCGCCCATTGCGGCGTAACCGCAAGAAAGGAGCAATCCCATGTACATCATCCACAACCTGACCACCGGCACAGACTCGACCTGTGACGCGCTGGAATTCATCACCGCCCGCGACGGGGCCTACGTTCCCGCCGAGCAGAACGCCGCTGACGGCTTCCGCGCCCTCACCATCGTCCGGGAGAGCAACAGCCGCGAGCACTACACCGAGGAGCTGTTTGCTTTCGACGGCCACACCCTCCTCGGCGGTGAGCCCACCGGCAGCTGGGAGGACGCGCCGGAGGAACCGGATGAGGTCGGCCCGGATGAGGAGGCGCCCGATGGAAGATAACGCACTGACTCTCAAGCTCCTGCTCACCGGCGTCATCGCCGCCGGGAGCGCAGTGTGGGGGTGGTTCGGCTGGCTCGTCGTGCTGTGGTGCTGCACGATGGTCATGGACTACCTCACCGGCTCGCTCGCCGCGATGAAAGAAGGGCGCTGGTCCTCCGCCGTGGCGCGGGAGGGCCTGTGGCACAAGGGCGGCATGATCCTCATCGTGCTCACCGCCGCGCTGACCGACGCCGCGATCACGCTCATCCTGCGCTCCGGCGTGGTCAAGTTCCCGTTCGACTCCTCCGTGATGGTGTCCGTCATCGTGCTGGCGTGGTACACGCTGACCGAGTTGGGCAGCATGATCGAAAACGCAAGCAAGCTCACCGACAAGGTCCCGCCCTGGCTGCTGCGGCTGCTGGCCGTGGCGGCAAAGACCGTGGACCACGCCGGGGAGGCGCTGGCGGGGGAGGACTTGCCGTCCAGGCAGGACTTGCCGTCCAGGCGGGACTTGCCGCCCGGGCGGGACCCCAAAAACAAAGGAGGCGGAGACGATGCTCAACAGCCGTGATTTGAAGGACCTCCGGGCCGACGTGCGGGCCAACGTCGAAATTCTGCTGGGGCTCTGCCGGTCTCAGGAGATGGCCGTGCTCATCACGCAGACCAAGCGCGACAACGAGTATCAGGCCTATCTGTACGCCCAGGGACGGACCAGGCCCGGGAGCATTGTCACCAATTCCAAAACCACCACGTTCCACGGCGCTGGGCTGGCGGTGGACTTCTGCGAGAACATCAAGGGCCGGGAGTACGCCGACGCGAGCTTTTTCCAGAATGTTGCCATTATCGCAAAGGCGATGGGCTTTTCCTGGGGCGGGGACTGGAAAAGCTTTCCGGATTTCCCGCATTTGCAGTGGGACGACCGGGGGAAGTACACGACGGCGATGCTTAGGGCCGGGAAGGTCTGCCCGACCATGCCGAGGTACGAAGGGCCGCGGAAGACAAAGGAGGACGAGGGCGATATGAAACGCTACAACACCATTGAGGAGATCAAACAGGGGGCGAGCTGGGCGGTGGATACCGTCCGCAAGCTCATGGACCGCAAGATCATCACCGGCAACGGCGTGGGGCTGAATCTCAGCGAGGATATGCTGCGGCTGCTGGTGTTTAACGACCGGGCGGGGCTGTACAAGTAAGTCATGCCGCGCCGGGTGGTTGCGTTAGACGAACAAATTTATTTTTGAAAAGGAGGACTCCCTTCAAAACTGAATACCACACCCGGCGCGGCTTGATCTGGAAGAAAACTATGTGGAAATATTATAATCCGAACCCTTTCGGGCTGCACACGGACGACTGCCTGGTGCGGGCCATTTGCAAAGCAACGGGCAAAAGCTGGGACAGAGTGTACACAGAGCTGTACCTGACCGGCTTTACGCTGAAAAAGATGGTGGTGACAAATCAGCTTTGGCCGGAATATCTGCGGGGAGCAGGCTTTGAGCGGGAGATCATCCCCAACACCTGCCCGGACTGCTATACCGTGGCGGATTTTGCCCGCGACCACCCCCAAGGGACCTACATCCTCGCCACCGGATCCCATGTGGTGACGGTGGAGGATGGGGACTGGTTTGACACATGGGACAGCGGGGGCGAAACCCCGATCTACTATTGGAGGAGAATGACATGAACGCTTTTTCCGGGTATCCGGCGAGCTATCAGCCGATGTATCCGCAAAACTACGGCTATCAGCAGCCGCAGCAGCAGCAAATCCAGCAGCCCACCATGACGCCGCCCACGCGCTATGCGTCCATCGTGCAGGTGGACAGCGAGCAGGCCGCGGCGGACTATCCCGTGGGCGCGGGCCAGGCGCAGATGATGATGGCGCGGGACGACAGCTTTATCGCAATCAAGTCCGTGCTGGCCAACGGCGAGCCGACGCTGGACGTGTACGTCAAGCGGCCTCCCGCACCGCCCAAGCCTGCGTTTGACCCGGCGGTGTACGTGACCAAGGAAGAGCTGGAAACGCGGCTGAGGGCAATCCTGACGCCGCAGGCAGCGGGAATGAAGGAGGAGAAACACAGTGAGCCTGTTTGATCGACTCGGCGGCGGACAGCCGCAGCAGCAAATGACGCCGCAGCAGACGCAGCAGATGACACCGCAGACGGCGATGCGGCAGCTCCGGCAGAATCCTACGGGAACGCTAAAGCAGGCGGGGTTTAACGTGCCGGACGGGATGAGCAATCCAAGGGACATGGTGATGCACATCCTGCAAAGCGGCCAGGCGGACGGGCCTCGTATGCAGGCGGCCCGGCAGATGATGGCCCGGATGGGCCTGAAATAAGGTATCAGCGCGGCGCGCAGCGTTTGATATAATACATTTTGACAGAAAGGAATCACAATCTATGGCTTCTTATGAGGAAGGCGGCGGCGTCAGCATGAATATGCCCGTTATGCCCGCCTACGGCGGCTTCGGCGGCGGGATGGGAGGCGGCTTCGGCGGCTTCGGCGGAGACGGATGGTGGCTCATCCTTCTCCTGCTTTGCTTTGGCAACGGCAATTTCGGCGGCGGAATGTGGCCCATGATGATGAGCGGCATGGGCGGCGAGTGGGGGCTTTACCCCTGGCTCAACAACTCGCAGCACATCAGCGACGGGTTCCGTGACCAGCAGCTCAGCACGCAACTCAACGGCATTCAGAACGCCGTGACCTCCGGCTTCGGCGACGTGCAGACGGCGCTGTGCGGCGGCTTCGCGGGCGTCAATGCCGCGGTCAACGGCGCGCAGAACGCCGTTTCCCAGCAGCTCTACACCAATCAGATCGCCGACATGGAGCGCAGCTATGCCGCGCAGACCGCGGCGCAGCAGAACGCCAACGCCTTGCAGGCGCAGCTTGCGCAGTGCTGCTGCGACAACCGCGCCGCGACCGCCGATCTCAAGTACACGGTGGCCACCGAGGCTTGTGCCGACCGCACCGCGGCGGCAAGCAACACCCGCGACATCATCGAGGCGCAGAACCGCGGCACGCAGGCGATTTTGGACAAGCTGTGCGCGCTGGAGCTGGACGGCGTCAAGAATCAGCTGGCGCAGGCACAGCGGGAGAACACCGGCCTCCAGAATCAGCTCAACATGGCCGCTATGCGCGAGAGCCAGACCGCACAGAACGCGTTTATCGCGCAGGGCTTTGCCAATGAGGTGGATCAGCTTTACAACCGCCTGAACAGCTGCCCCGTCCCCTCTACGCCCGTTTATGGCCGGACGCCCATCTTCACCTGCAACAACGGCTGCGGCTGCAACGGCAACGCCTTTGTGGCCTGACAAGGGGGGGTGACGTACATGGCGGCTGAGCACAGTGCAAACGCCTTCCAGATCGTTGCCGCCAACGGCAGCGTGATCTTCAGCGAGTCGCCGGTCCCCTGCAACCGCGGCCTTGTGTACCACCGGGACGAGAGCGGGCTGTTCCGCCTCGCTTCGCCCAGCGTGATGGGCTGGGCGAGGCGCGGGAATTGCTGCTGCTGCGACTCTCCCGTGGCGATCTATCAGGTCAGCTTCGGAGCGAACATCAACGTGCCCACGGACCCGGCGGGCACGGTGGAGCCGATCAGCCTTGCGCTGGCCGTGGACGGGGAGATCGATCCCAGCAGCACCATGATCTACACGCCCGCCGCCGTCGGCGACTTTGGCAGCGTAAGCACGGCAATCCTGGTGGCTGTGCCGTGGATCTGCCGCTGCTCCACGGTGAGTGTGCGGAACACGAGCGCGCAGGCAGTGGGCGTGCAGAACGCGAATATCGTGTTTAATTTCGTCGGTGTTCGGCGGTGAGAGGAGAGTGAGAGGAATGTACGACAAGTTGATCCAGAAAATTGACCGCGAGCTCCACGAAATGGAAAGCGACAGCGTCAACTTTAAGAGCGCCGGCGCCCGCGAGGCCGTGGACGAACTGTCCCACGCGATGAAATGCTTACTGACGTGCGACGCCATGCGGAACGCCGGCGGCAGCTATGGCATGGGCGGCGGCAGCTACGGCACGAACGGCGGCAGCTACGGCACGAACGGCGGCAGCTACGGCACGAACGGCGGCAGCTACGGCACGAACGGCGGCAGCTATGGCAACGGCAGGGACGGCGTGATGCGGCATCTTGCCGACATGAGGGCCAACGCCAGCACCCTGGACGAGCGCGACCGGATCGACCGGTGGATGCGCGAGATGGGCGGCTGAGACGCTACACAGCACCAAGAGGGCGGCATAGCCGCCCTCTTTTTTGTAGCCCATTGTGTAGCCCATAGAAGGATTTTTAGGAGTTCTTCACAGCATTTTTGTTGCAAAATAATGCTGGCCGCATATCCCTTCCATCTGGCTAAAAATGCAAAACTCAGCCAAAATACAAAAAGAAAAAGGCACAAATCAAAGCGTTTTGCTATGATTTGTGCCTTTGGCGCGGAAGAGAGGATTTGAACCTCCGCGGCGCTTTTTACACGCCCTACTCCCTTAGCAGGGGTCGGGGAAACCAAGGAATTATGCGGGTTTGTGGGATGGTTGTAGCCCATTTGTCGCCCACAGCTATAAACGCGGGGTTTTTTGTTCGATCTCTTTTTGAATTGCAGACTTTATGAAAGTCGAAATCGCCTGCCCAGCTGCCGCTTTTTCGATTTTCTTGAATTCGTCAAGCCGAAATAGCAACTCAACTCGCTTTTGCCGTGCGCGGCATTTCGCCACGCGATCTTTGATTGGAACGGTCATTAGGCTATTCTTCCTGCCCTCGTACCTCCGGGGCGGGGTGTGTGATTATTCCCAAATTTGAGGGGGGCCGCCGGGATCAATCCCGGCGTCTATGGACGCTATCGCGGAATCGCGGGCGGCTTTGATCTGCGAGAGATAGGCAGGGTACTC
>JAFUCP010000088.1 GCA_017459565.1 Clostridia bacterium
GAATCCGAGGGACAGAAGCCGTGTCCCGGATGCGCGGCGACATTCCCTCCGACGTTCACCGGCGTTTTCCCGGACTGGCCCCATACCCTCGCGCCCTGGGGCTATGAGAAGGGCGATATGGTCGAGGACGATGGCTGGCCTTGCGGCGCCGTGGAGTTGCCGCCGGAGGTTCTTTCCACCTGGGGCATGGATTAATCGTTAAATGAAGAGGCTGCCTCAAATTGACCTCTTCAAGTCATTTTGAGACAGCCTCTTGACGCTTGAGGCCTGTATTTGAATCAATACATGCCGCCCATGCCGGGGTTGCCGGCGGGCGCGGCGGGTTCGGGCGCGGGGATGTCGGTGACCAGAGATTCGGTGGTCAGCACCATCGCGGCCACAGACGCGGCGTTCTGCAGGGCGGAGCGGGTGACCTTGGTGGGATCGGCAATGCCGCGCTCCATCATATCGGCGTACTCGTCCTTGGCGGCGTCATAGCCGAAGGTGGGGGACTTGCGGCTCTTGATCTTTTCCACGATCAGGCTGCCCTCGACGCCGGCGTTCTTGGCGATCTGGCGCACGGGCTCCTCCAGCGCGCGCAGCACGATCTGCACGCCGGTCTTGACATCGCCGGAGGTCTCGGCCACCAGCTTGGCCACGGACTTGGAGGCGTTGATCAGCGCGGTGCCGCCGCCGGGAACGATGCCCTCTTCGACAGCGGCGCGGGTCGCGGCCAGCGCGTCCTCGATGCGCAGCTTGCGCTCCTTCATCTCCACCTCGGTGGCTGCGCCGACGTTGATCACAGCGACGCCGCCAGACAGCTTGGCCAGTCGCTCCTGGAGCTTTTCGCGGTCGTAGTCAGAGGTGGTGTCCTCGATCTGGCTGCGGATGGAGGCAATACGGGCCTTGATCTCGTCGGCCTGTCCGGCGCCTTCGACGATCACGGTGTTTTCCTTGTCGATCTTGACCTGGCGGGCGCTGCCCAGCATGTCAATGGTGGCTTCCTTCAGCTCCAGGCCCAGCTCTTCGGTGATGACCTGGCCGCCGGTGAGGATGGCGATATCCTGCAGCATGGCCTTGCGGCGGTCGCCGAAGCCGGGGGCCTTCACGGCCACGCAGGTGAACGTGCCGCGCAGCTTGTTCAGCACCAGGGTGGCCAAGGCTTCGCCTTCAACGTCCTCGGCGATGATCAGCAGCTTCTTGCCCTGCTGCACCACCTGCTCAAGCAGGCCGATGATCTCCTGGATGTTGGAAATCTTCTTGTCGGTGATCAGGATCAGCGGGTTGTCCAGAACGGCTTCCATCTTCTCCATGTCGGTACACATGTAGCTGGAGGCATAGCCGCGGTCAAACTGCATACCTTCCACGATGCTCAGCTCGGTCTTCATGGTCTTGGATTCCTCGACGGTGATGACGCCGTCCTTGCCAACCTTTTCCATCGCGTCAGCGATCAGCTGGCCGACGGTTTCGTCGCTGGAGGAAATCGCGGCAACCTGGGCGATCTCGGTCTTGCCCTCGATGGGCTTGGACTGGGCGGCCAGGCTCTGCACCGCGGTCTCGGTGGCCATTTCGATGCCCTTCTTGATGATCATGGGGTTTGCGCCCGCGGCCACGTTCTTCAGACCCTCGTGAATCAGGCTCTGCGCCAGCAGGGTGGCGGTGGTGGTGCCGTCGCCGGCCACGTCGTTGGTCTTTACGGAAACCTCGCGCACCAGCTGCGCGCCCATGTTCTCAAAGGGATCCTCCAGCTCGATTTCCTTGGCGATGGTCACGCCGTCGTTGGTGATCAGCGGAGCGCCGAACTTCTTGTCCAGCACGACGTTGCGGCCCTTGGGGCCCAGGGTGATCTTTACGGTATCGGCCAGCGCGTCGATGCCGGTCTGCAATGCCTTGCGAGCTTCCTCGCCATATTTGATCTGCTTAGCCATTTTTATATCCTCCGATTGATTGCTTATATATGGTAGAAATTATTCCACGACGGCCAGAATGTCGCTCTGGCGCACGATGATGTATTCCTCGCCGTCCAGCTTGACTTCTGTTCCGGCATACTTGGAGTAGATGACCTTTTCGCCAACTTTGACGTTCATCTTGATCTCCTTGCCGTCCACGTTTCCGCCCGGTCCGACGGCCAGCACTTCAGCCATCACGGGCTTTTCCTTTGCGGAATTGGTCAGGATGATGCCACCCTTGGTGGTCTCCTCTGCTTCCAGATTCTTGATGACCACGCGGTCGCCCAGCGGCTTGATCTTCATATGCTTCTTACCTCCCGAGATAATCTTGAATTTGTTAGCACTCTTGAAATTTGAGTGCTAACGCTTACAGATGATAGTTTAACCATTATATATGGAAAAATCAAGCCCTTTAGCGCTCCTATTTGTGTTAAATGTTGGGAAATTGAGAATTTTGGAGGCGATTTTGGGAAAAGAGGGTTGCTCCGGCTCTTCGGCGGGCGGGTCTGAAAAACGTGCTTTGCCTTATTTTCTTAAAAACACCAACAAACGGGCCGCGGCGCATAAAAAGCTTTGTGATAGTTGACTAATTTTCAAAGTGCAATTTCACATGAAAAATCTTGCAAGTTTACGTTCGATTTGCTATATTATAACCAGCATTATGCAATGTGCATCTTGCGTTTAATTCTGAAAGGAGATCACACTCATGGCGAAGATCAATCAGCAGATGACCCTGCAGTTCAACGGCCGCGAGTTCGACCTTGGCGCCGTTGAAGCGAATGTGAAGAAGAGCTGGAAGGACGCCGGCCACAAGCTGACCGAGATCGTCGATCTGGACATCTACGTCAAGCCCGAGGAAGCCACCGTGTACTACGTGGTCAACAAGCAGACCGAGGGCAAGGTCGAGCTGTAACAGGCTTGAAACCGGTGCGGTTCATTGCGACAGGCGATGGGCCGTTTTTTGTGCCCGTGGTGCTATTTTTCGCGGTGGTCCTGTTTCCAGGATTCGATCAGGGCCAGCCGCCGGCCCAGCTCCGCCTCCTCGCCCTGGTCCGTGGGGCGGTAATAGCGCTTTTGCGCCATGGATTCGGGCAGACAGCTCATGGCCGTCAGCTTGTCCTCATAGTCGTGGGCATACTGATAGCCCTTGCCGTAATCCAGCTGCTTCATCAGGCCCGTCACCGCGTTGCGCAGGTGCAGGGGCACCGGCTCCGACAGCTCCCGGGCGGCGTCGTCCCTGGCAGTTTCGTAGGCCGCGTACAGCGCATTGGACTTCGGGGCCAGCGCCATGTAAACCACCGCCTGGGTCAGATGCACCGAACACTCCGGCATACCGATCAGCCGGCAGGCGTGGAAGGCGGCCACGGCCTGCTCCAGCGCCCGGGGGTCTGCCAGCCCCACGTCCTCGCTGGCAAAGCGGGTCACGCGGCGGGCGATGTAAATCGGGTCCTCCCCGGCCTCCAGCATACGCGCCAGCCAGTAGACGGCGGCGTCCGGGTCGGAATTGCGCATGGACTTGTGCAGCGCGGAGATCAGGTTGTAATGCTCCTCGCCGCCCTTGTCGTATAAAAGGGATTTCCTTGAAATGCACTGGGCCAGCGCGTCCTCCGTCACGGTGACGCGGCCATCGGCGTCCAGCTCACCGTTGAGTACCGCCATCTCCAGCGTGGACAGCGCCGTGCGGGCGTCGCCGTTGGCAAACACGGCAATTTTCTCCAGCATATCCTGCGGCAGCGAAATCTGCTGGTCGCCGAAGCCCCGGGGGTCCGTCAGCGCCCGGGACAGAAGCGCCTTGAGATCCTCCGGGCTCAGCGCCTGAAGCACGAAAACCTTGCAGCGGGAAAGCAGCGCGGCGTTGACCTCGAAGGAGGGGTTTTCGGTGGTCGCGCCGATCAGTATGATGCTGCCCTTTTCCACAAAGGGCAAAAAGGCGTCCTGCTGAGCCTTGTTGAAGCGGTGGATCTCGTCCACAAACACAATGGTCCTTTCGCCGAAGCGGCGGTTGTCCTCGGCCTGCTGCATCACGCCGCGAATTTCCTTGATGCCGCTGGTGACGGCGGAGAAATCGATGAACGCGGCCCGCGTGCGCCGGGCGATGATCTGTGCCAGGGTGGTCTTGCCCACGCCGGGAGGCCCCCAGAAGATCATGGAGGAAACCTGGTCGTCCTCGATCAGTCGCCGCAGCACCTTGCCCTTGCCCAGCAGGTGCCGCTGCCCGGCAAATTCCTCCAGCGTCTGCGGGCGCAGCCTCGCCGCCAGCGGCTGGCCGGTCGCGCCTGAAAACATAGTCAGCTGTTCCATGATGCGCCTCCTGCGTTTGATATATCTATTATAGCGGCATTTCCGCACAATATCAAGAAACGGAACTTGAAGATGCGGCGCAATTGTGATAAAGTGGCACCGGGAGGAATCGACATGGAAAAGATGTATTCGGAGCAGATCAAGCTGCGCGCGCCCCAGTGCGATATACACGGCCAGTGGCGGCCCGGCGCCATTATGGAGGCCATGCAGGAGACCGCCACCACCCATTGCGAGCGCGTGGGCATGGGGCGGGACATGACGGACGCCATGGGCATCGTTTGGGTGCTGACCCGGGCGCGGGTTTCGATGCGGCGGCTGCCGAAGGCGGGCGAGACGGTCACCGTGCAAACCTGGCCGCAGACGCCGAAGCACATGTTCTATCCCAGGATCAACGCCTTTTTGGACGCGGACGGCGGGGAAATCGGCTCCGCCACGAGCCTGTGGGTCCTGATGGACATTCACACACGGCACATCGTGAACAGCGATGCGATTCTGGCGCGTATCCCGGATAATTCAGACCTGCCCGCGGGGATTCCGCTGGGCGCGGTCCGGCCTCTGGCGGGGGAGGCTGCGGTGGCGGAGATGCTTCCGCCCTATGCGGACTTTGATCTGAACGGCCATGTGAACAACACCAAGTATATGGACTGGGCCTGCAACGCCCTGGGACACGAAGCGCTGGCACAGAACCAGCTGATGTCCTTTGCCATCAATTACGACGCGGAGGTGCTGCCCGGCGTCGCGGTGCGCACGGAGCTGACGCGCGACGGGGACAGGTTTGGCTTTTGCGGCTATGAGGGCTCAAAGCGCTGCTTTTGCGTGGTGGGGACCCTTCAAAGGCGCTGACGGGCAAGAGCATGTTCTAAAGTCCCCGGGATGCCATTTCGGCGTCCGAAGCGGCACTCCTGCGTTGCTTTTCCTTGATTTGGCAGATAATATGCGCCCTGCGACGCATTTTTATTGCGATTTTATTTTGAATTCACTCTTGCTTCACACTCGGGCGGTATGCTTTAAATTGGGTTTGTACATATTTATATATCTGCTACGCAAAAGAGCATGGGCTGCGGCCCGGAGAGACAAATGAGGATTGGACTGGATATCGGATCGACGACCATTAAGGCGGTGGTGCTGGACGAGGCGGGGGAAATTGTGTTCAGCCGCTATGAGCGCCATCGCGCGCAAATCGCGCTGCTGAGCGAGGTGCTGTTGCACGCCATCATGACGCAATTTCCCGGTGAAACCTTTCAGCTGGGCATCTCCGGCTCCGCGGGCATGGGTCTGGCCGAGGAGCTGGACATTGATTTTTTGCAGGAGGTCTACGCCACCCGCGTGGCGCTGAAGGCCCTGGCGCCGGAGGCGGACGTGGCCATCGAGCTGGGCGGCGAGGACGCGAAGATACTGTTTTTGACCGGCGCGGGCGGGCTGGAGGTGCGCATGAACGGCAGCTGTGCCGGCGGTACCGGCGCGTTCATCGACCAGATGGCGACGCTGATGGACGTGCCCGTGGAACGGCTGGAGGAACTCTCCCGGGCGCACAGGCGCAGCTATGCCATTGCCTCCCGCTGCGGCGTGTTTGCCAAATCCGATATACAGCCCTTGCTCAATCAGGGCGCGAGCAAGGAGGATGTGGCCCGCAGCATCTTCGAGGCCGTGGCGAGCCAGACCATCGCGGGTCTGGCCCAGGGCCGGGAGATCGCCGGAAACGTGATCTATCTGGGCGGGCCGCTGACCTTTTTCGGCGAGCTTCGGGACTGCTTTGACAGGGCGCTGGGCGTTCGGGGCATCCACCCGAAAAACGCGCTGTATTCCGTGGCCATCGGCGCGGCCATGCAGGCCGGGCGCAGCGCGGACCTGATGGATGTCATCCGGCGAATCCAGAACCGCGCCGCCAGGCCGCGCTATGCCGCCTGCCAGCCGCTGTTTGAAAGCGAGGCGGATTACGAGGCGTTCCGGCAGCGGCACGCCCGCGCCAGGGTGGAAACCGTCTCCCGCCCCGGCTATGACGGACGGGTGTACATCGGCGTGGACTCCGGCTCCACCACCATCAAGGCGGTGGTGATCGACGAGGATCTCAACCTGCTCAAGACCGCCTACATGTCCAACAAGGGCAATCCACTGCCGGCCGTTCAACGGTTTTTGCAGCAGCTTTATGCCGAATATCCCCGGGCTGTCGTGGGCGGCGCCGGGGCGACCGGCTATGGCGAGGCGCTGGTAAAGGCGGCCTTCAGGCTGGACTTTGGCGTGGTGGAGACCGTGGCCCACTTCATCGCGGCGCGGCAGCTGCAGCCGGATGTGGATTTCATCATCGATATCGGCGGGCAGGATATCAAGTGCTTCAGGATCGATCGCGCATCTTCGGGCAAGGGCGGTGCCATCGACGATATTTTTCTGAACGAAGCCTGTTCCTCGGGCTGTGGATCGTTCATACAGACCTTTGCCGCCGCCGCGGGCGGTATGCCGGTGGATGAATTCGCGCGCCGGGGGCTGCTGGCAAAGCACCCGGTGGAGCTGGGCTCCCGCTGCACCGTGTTCATGAATTCCTCGGTCAAGCAGGCCCAGAAGGACGGCGCGACGCTGGAGGACATTTCGGCGGGACTGTCCATCTCCATCGTCAAGAACGCGCTGTACAAGGTCATCCGCACGGCCAACGCGGCCCAGCTGGGGGAGCATATCGTGGTGCAGGGCGGGACCTTCCTGAACGACGCCGTGCTGCGCGCCTTTGAGCGGGAAATCGGCAGGGACGTGGTGCGCCCCAATATCGCCGGGCTCATGGGCGCGTATGGTGTGGCGGTGTACAGCGCCCTGCGCGCGAGCCGGGAGGGCAGCGGCATCCTGACGGCCAAAGAGCTGGAGTGCTTTGAACAAAAGACCACCGGCGCGCGCTGCCAGGGCTGTCAGAATCACTGTATGCTGACCATCGTCCGCTTTGAGGGCGCGCCGGGAACAGCTCCGCGCCGTTTTGTCACCGGCAACCGCTGCGAACGGATGCTGGGGGGCGGCAGGGAGACGCTGCCCAACATGTACGAGGAAAAGCGCCGTATGCTCCGCGCCTTCAATCCCGGCGAGAACCGGCGGGGGCGCATCGGCATACCGATGGGGCTGAACATGTATGAGCTGTTCCCGTTCTGGCACGCGCTGTTCACGCGCCTGGGCTTCCAGGTGGTGCAGTCTCCCGAATCCAGCCGCGCGCTGTATGCCGCCGGCCAGCGCACCATCCCCTCGGACACGGCCTGCTATCCGGCGAAGCTGTTGCATGGGCACATCGAATGGCTGCTCAACCAGGGCGTGGACGCCATATTCTATCCCTGCATGAGCTACAACATCGATGAACACAGGGGCGACAACCACTTCAATTGCCCCGTGGTGGCCTACTATCCCGAGGTGCTTCGGCTCAACGTGCCGAAGCTGGGGCAGACGCGCTTCATCTGCGATTATCTGGGCATCCATCGGCCCAGGGATTTTGAGAAAAAGTTTGCCCGGGTGCTGGACCGCTACTTTCCCGGCATCCCCCGGCGGGAGGTCCGCGACGCCGTGCGCGGCGCATACGCGGCCTATGACGGCCATATGGCGAAGGTGCGCGAGCGGGGCGCTGCAATGCTGCGCGAGGCCCGGGCCAAGGGCCTGCCGGTGGTGGTGCTGTGCGGGCGGCCCTATCATATCGACCCGGAGATCAGCCACGGCATCGATCAGCAGATCGGCCAGTTGGGGGCGGTGGTGGTTACCGAGGATTCCGTCAACCTGCAAACCGACAAATTCCCGGTGGATGTGCTGAACCAGTGGACCTATCATTCCCGGCTGTATTCGGCGGCGCGGTACGTGGCCGAATGTGCCGATCCCGGCGTCAACCTGGTGCAGCTGGTGTCCTTCGGCTGCGGTGTGGACGCCATCACCACCGACGAGGTGCGGCGCATCCTCCAGCAGGGCGGCAAGCTGTATACCCAGCTGAAGATCGACGAGATTTCCAACCCCGGCGCGGTGCGCATACGCCTGCGCAGTCTGTTTGCGGCGCTGGAGCAGGAGAAAGAGCAGACCCATGTCAAACCGGATTGAATTCACAAAAGAGATGAAGCGGGATTATACCATACTGATCCCGAACATGCTGCCGATCCACCTGAAGCTGGTGGGCGAAATCTTCCGCCTGCACGGCTATCGCATGGAGCTGCTGGAAAACGAGGGCCCCGCAGTGGTGGAGGCGGGGCTGAAATATGTCCACAACGACACCTGCTATCCGGCGCTATTGTGCATCGGCCAGTTCATCGACGCGCTGCAAAGCGGGCGCTATGACGTACACAAAACGGCGCTGATCATCACCCAGACCGGCGGGGGCTGTCGCGCCTCCAACTATATCTTCCTGCTCAGGAAGGCGCTGGAGAAGGCGCAGCTGGGGTTTGTCCCGGTGATTTCCCTGAACCCCCTGGGCATGGAGAAGAACAGCGGCTTTAAGATTACGCTGACAATACTGCTCCAGGCCATGCTGATGATCCTTTACGCCGATGTGCTGATGTGTCTGAAAAACCAGGTGGAGCCCTATGAGAATGAAGAGGGTGCCTGCGCGAAGCTGGCGGATGCCTGGGCGGACCGGCTGACGCGGCAGTTCGAGCGCAGCCCCCGGCTGGCCGCACGCCGGTTCAGGCGCAATATCGCCGCCATTGCCCGGGACTTCAACGCCGTGCCCTATACCCCGGCAAAGAAGGTCAGGGTGGGCATCGTGGGGGAAATCTACGTCAAGTATTCCCACGTGGCCAACAATCACCTGGAGCGTTTCTTGCTGTCCCAGGGCTGCGAGGTGACCGTGCCGGGGCTGATGGGCTTTTTGCTCAGCTCGCTGGATCACAACATCGATGATATCAGCCTCTACGGCGGCAGCCGCGCAAAGCAACTGGGCCTCAGGCTGGTCATGCGCCTGGCGAACCGGGTGGAGCGGTCCATCTCTTCAGCCATTCGCAAAAACAGCCGCCTGGAGCCGCCTACGCCCTACAGCACCACCCGAAGTAAGCTGGGGGGAATGTTGGGACGGGGCTGCAAGATGGGGGAGGGCTGGCTGCTCACGGCGGAGATGTGCGAGCTGATCGACGCCGGCGTGCCCAATATCGTCTGCGTGCAGCCCTTCGGCTGTCTGCCCAACCACATCGCCGGAAAAGGCACCATCCGCGCGCTGAGGGAAAAGTATCCCAGGGCCAATATCGTGCCCATAGATTATGATCCTGGCGCGACCCGCGTCAACCAGGAGAACCGGCTGAAGCTGATGCTGTCCGTAGCCCGGGAGGAGGGCTGAGCGCCGGGCACGGGGATGTGGCGCGCAGGTAAAATCCGGCGTGCATTGTGAGCCAATTTCTGCGGAAGTTGGCTTTCTTTATGGCTTTCGGGGGACATGCGTTGACGGGTGCGGAGAGGGCCGGGTATAATGATTAGGAAAACCGCAGGTTTTCCAGGTCGGCGGCTCCCGAAGGGAAAGACGGCGACAATCATGGTATAATGAACGTGATTACAGAATGGAGGAAAATGGAAATGCTCAAGCGGTTATTATCCATGCTGATGTGCCTTGTGATGCTTGCCTCCGCGGCGCAAATCGCCACGGCTGAGCAGGGCTGCGCCCACGCGCAGAAGCGGCAGGTGGCCGTCGGCCAGCCGCCCGTCTACATCTCCGAGGGCGGCTCGGGCCACAGGGTCATCGTCGATACCATGCTCTATTGGGAGTGCGTCAGCTGCGGAGAGCGCTTCTCCGGCAAGCCGGGCGACAGCATCATCACCCGGGAGGGACATACCTTTGTAAACAACGTCTGCTCCAGGTGCGGCTACGCGGAAAAGCTGCTGGGAGCGCTCAAGAGCAACGGCACCATCACCCTGAACGTGGGCCAGCGGCTGCAACTGGTGCCCACCTTCGCCACGTATTCCGGCTGGACCGTGACTGGTTATAAGTCCTCCCGGCCCTGGGTGGCCATCGTGAGCGCCACCGGCGAGGTGACCGCGATTGCCGAGGGCAGCGCGACCATCACCGTCACCACCGCGAACAAGAAAAAGGCCACCCTGCGTGTGAAGGTGGTCAACCCCTTCAAGCCCACGGGCGTCAGCATTGCCCAGGGCAAGAGCATTACCGTCAGCCTGGGCCAGACGCTGCAGCTGAGCGCGGTGCTTGCCCCCGCAACGGCACAGAGCGCGCTGACGTGGAAGACGAGCAAGAAGAGAGTCGCCGTGGTTTCAGGCAGCGGCCTCGTGACGCCCCTGAAGGAGGGCACGGCGAAGATCACCGTCACCACCGCCAATAAGAAAAAGGCCACCATCAAGGTGAAGGTGGTGGATCCCTACAAGCCCACGGGCGTCGCCATCACGGGCGGCGGCGTGACGCTCCAGGTGGGCCAGACGCTACAGCTGGGCGCGGTGGTCGCCCCGGCCACGGCCAGGACCACCCTCTCCTGGAAGAGCGGCAGGCGCCGCGTCGCCGTGGTCTCCAGCACAGGCCTTGTCACCGCCCTGCGCCCCGGCAAGGCCACCATCACCGTCACCACCGCCAATAAGAAAAAGGCGCGCATCACCGTGCGCGTGGTCAGGTAAAACAATGCTATAAGACAGGACAGAAGTCATTTCAGGCTTCTGTCCTTGTTTTTGCGCCGATTGCCCTATCCCGGCAGGGTCACGATGAACGTGGCGCTCTTGCCGTAATCGCTCTCGGCGCGGATGTGGCCCTTGTGCGCCTGCACGATGGTGCGGGCGATGGCAAGGCCCAGGCCGTTGCCGGCGATGGCGCTGTTGTGGGAGACGTCCTCCCGATAGAAGCGGTCGAAGATCCTTTCGAGGTTTTCCGGGGCGATGCCCTCGCCGGTGTTGAACACGGTGATGATCGCGCCGCGCCCCTTCTGGGCAAGGCTCAGCCGGATCAGGCCGCCCTGGTCGGAATACTTCAGCGCATTGCTGAGCAATATGACCGCCAGCTGTTGCAGCATGGCCTCGTCGCCCCGGCAGAATATGCCCTCGGGGACGTTGGTTTCCAGCGTCCGGCCCGCTTCGAACACGGTGCTTTCAAAGGGCAGCGCCACGCCCAGCAGCGCGTTGGACAGATCGAAGCGTTTGATTTCGGCGGCAACGGCGCCCTTGTCCATGCGGGCCAGGGTCAGCAGGCTCTGCACCAGGTTGTCGATGCGCTTCACCTCGGACTGGATGTAGCCCAGATATTCGTTGGGGCCAATCTCCCGGGAGAGCAGCTCGGCATTGGCGGAGATCACCGCCAGCGGCGTTTTGAATTCATGGCTGGCATCCCACACGAACTGCTTCTGCCGGTCGAAGGAGGCCTGCACGGGCCGGAGCATCCTGCGGATCAGCAGATAGGCCCCCGCGCTCAAGAGCAGGCAGGCCAGTGAGGCGACGGTGATCGTGGCGCGGAGCATACGTCCGGCGGACAGGAATTCCAGCCGGGCGTCCAGCACCACCAGCAGCCGGCTGTCCCCGGAGTCGGACAGGCTGTAGTACTGGGTGTCCACCCGCCCGCTTTCCCTGCCGTCGGCGATGATGGCGTCGGCGATGGCCTGAATCTGCTCATCGGTGTAAAGGTCGGAGCGATCGCTGACCCACTCGGTCACGGCGCCGTCCGCATCCAACCGGATGGAATAGGCGTTGGAAAGGCGGGCCAGGGAATCATTGTTCATGGAGAGGCCGAAGCCCCGCCGCCCGCCGCTCTGCGGCCCTCTTTCGCCGTCCGGCGGAATGGTCATTCCGCCCTCCGGGAGCGCCATATCCCCATCGGGCAGAGCGGGGGGCTCTCCGTTTTGTGAAGCGCTCTCCGGGGGCTCCATGTCGCCCTCGGGCTTGGCGGGGGGCTCTCCGTTTTGCGAAGCGCCCTCCGGCGGCTCCACCTGGCCCGGCTGGGGAGGGGCTTCCGGCAGCTCCTGCGTATCCTGGCCGGGACGCCTGCCCCCGTTTTTGGCCAGCGTTTGAAGTGCCGAGGCCGCTGCGGTATCGATGTTGCGCAGGTTGATCACATTGATGGAAAGTACGATCCCGGCCGTGACCAGCGCCAGCACCCCCACCACCAGCAGCGTCAATCGCCTGCGAAGCCTGTTAATCATGGCCGTCCGCCTCCAGGGAATAGCCCAGTCCCCGCGTGGCCTTCAGCTTGACCTGTGCGCCGATGAAGCTCAGCTTCTTGCGCAGGAAGGAGACATAGACCTCCAGGTTGTTGTATTCCGCGTCGCTGTCAAAGCCCCATACACGCTCGATCAGCGTCTCCTTGGGCAGAATCTGTCCGGGGTTGCGTAAAAACAGCTCCATCAGCTGGTATTCCTTCGCGCCCAGCTTGACCGACTGGCCGGAGGTGTCGTTTTGCAGCTTTCCGTCCTTTTCGGACAGGGAAATGCCGCCGTAGGCCAGCGCCATCACGGGCGTGCCGTCGCCCCGGCGGGTGATGGCCCGCAGGCAGGCCACCAGCTCGGTCATCTGGAAGGGCTTGGGCAGGTAGTAGTCCGCGCCGCCCTCCAGGCCCCGGATGCGGTCCTGCAAATCACCCCGGGCGGTGAGCATCATCACGGGCGTCCGGATTCCCTCCCCGCGCAGCCGGTTCAGCACCGTAAAGCCGTCCATGCCGGGCAGCATGACATCCAGTATGATGGCGTCGTAGCCGCCGGACAGGGCGTTGTCCAGGCCGTCCGGCCCGGTATAGGCCGCGTCCACCACAAAGCGCTCCTGTTGCAGCAGTCGGCAGATGGCGGCGGACAGGTTCTTTTCGTCTTCAACAAGCAGTATGCGCATATTATTCTCCTTTATTTGTCGCCGGCATATTTATGAAAAAGCATCCGCCTGGATAACAGGCGGATGCCAAGCTGTGTGAATCAGAAGCGGTCCGCGTAGTAAACGGGGGAGGCCTCTTCCACCCACGCTTCAATCTGCGCGTTATAGGCGTCGTCCATCTTTTCGTTCAGGGCGTCCTCCCGGGCGGTGTCGGCGATCTGCTCAAAGGGAACCGGGCCGGGGGTGATATCGTCCAGGTAGTAGATGATGTGGATGCCGTTCTGTCCGTAGACGGGAGCGCTGATCTGGCCGATGGCCTCGATGCTCATCGCGCCCTCGGTGAAGGCGGGGTCCCAGGTGGTGGAGTCCAGCGCCACGGCGTAGCCGTTGGTGGCGGTGGGCTCATTCTGCATACCGGCATCCTCGTTGTACTTTTCGATCAGGCTGTCGAAGTCCGCGCCGGCCTCAAACTCGTCGATGACCTGCTGGGCCCTGGGCAGCAGCTGGCTGTACAGCGCCTCCGTCTGGGAAGCGATGGCGGCAATATCGGCCTGGATCTCTTCGCGGCTGCGGGGCGCTTCGGTCTCCTCGGGCTCCGCCGCTTCGGCTTCCGTCGCTTCTTCGGCATCGGCTTCCTCAGCGGGGGCGTCCAGCGCCTCCAGCTCCTCGTTCAGACTCTTCAGCGTGCTTTGCAGGTTGTTGTACAGCGTGGCCTGCTCGTCGTCAAACTTGATCAGCACGTGCTTCACGGTGCGATAGCCCTCCGGGTTCCAGGCGATGGTCGCGCCGCTGTTGCGGGCGGAATTGTAGCTGCGGTCGTCGGCGTAGTTCGCCTCGTCCTCGCTCACCATCTGATCATAGGCCGCCTTGACGTCCTCGTCAGACACGGTGATGTCGGCCGTCACGTGGTTGTACAGCTGCTCGCTCACGTAGCTGTCCTGCATCTGCTGGAGCAGGGTGTCCTGGGTCAGACCGTAGGATTCCAGGGCGGCGATGGTCTGCTCCCGGGCATCCTCGTCGGTGGCGTCCTCCGCGGCGAAGTAGCTCTTATAGGTCTCGATATAGGTTTCGAAGTTCTCGGCGGCCTCGGCCTCCAGAGACGCCCTGGCTTCATCGTCCAGCTGGTCCAATCCCAGCTCGGCGGCCTTGTCGTCCAGGATCGCGTTCTGAACCAGGGTCTCCAGGATTTCCTGCTTGATCTCGCCGGCGAAGTCGTCGATGGACAAGCCGTACTGGGCGTAAGCGCTGGAAGCAGCTTCATATTCCTCCTGGGCGTCGGTCAGCCAAATGACGCCGCCCTCGCCGTATTCGGCCACGATCTGGCTTTCGTAATAGGGCTTGTACAGCTCCACCTGCGCTTCAAGCTCGGCGATGCGCGCGTTGGCGGCGTCCAGCTGGGCCTGCAGATCCGCGCTCTCCGCCAGCGCCGTTGCGCCGAGGGTCAACAGCATGGCCAGGGCCATGCACAGCAGTTTCTTCATATTCATGGTTTTTGCCTCCATTCCATTCTCCGCGTTTTGCGGAGTATCAATTGGATTATAGCACACGGGATGAGATTTCACAACGGAATGGGGGAATTATTCAAAGTTCATTTACAAACGGCAAAGAGAAAAGCCTTCCCGATTGACGGAAAGGCTTTTGGCGATGCGGAAGGGGCTCGAACCCTCGACCTCCAGCGTGACAGGCTGGCATTCTAACCAACTGAACTACCGCACCATGGTGGGCCTTCAGGGACTTGAACCCCGGACCGATCGGTTATGAGCCGACTGCTCTAACCACTGAGCTAAAGGCCCGTAACCCCGCTATGGTAAGGAGAAAATGGCGACCTCTACGGGACTCGAACCCGTGTTACCGCCGTGAAAGGGCGGTGTCTTAACCGCTTGACCAAGAGGTCGCATTGGTCGGGGTGACAGGACTCGAACCTGCGGCCCCATGCTCCCAAAGCACGTGCGCTACCAAACTGCGCCACACCCCGTCCAGGAGGCTGTGCCTCACAAGCAACAGTAAGATTATAGCACGAAAAAGAGAGACTTGTCAATACTTTGGCGCGTATATTTTTTTGTAAAGCCATTGTCGAAGCGGCGAACCGGCGCGCGTGGCCAGGCGCGGACCCCTCTTATTTGGAGTGCTGCTCTTCGAGTGACAATCCGGAAATCCCCTCTCCTGCCGGAGTTTGGAGAAGTGGTTCAAGGACTCCCCGCGGCGGGCGCTGCTCCGCCGAAGCGCCAGTCTGCGATCGCGCCGCTGCCTGTTCTGTCCGTACCCTGTCCGCGTCTTGCGCCACCCAAATTTCAACGCTGGGGGAATCGCTGTCTGTGGATCGTTAGTACCTTTCGCCATCCAAATTCCGCCCTGGGGAAATCGCTGTCTGTGCCCCGTCGCGCCTTGAGCCGGCGCAGACATTTCGCGGGTTATGTCATCCGGGCCCTCGTTGCATGTTCCGTCGAAGCCCTGCTTTCGCGGGGCGCGAAGCTGGTTCGCGGGCTGCTTTTTACCGCATTATTCAGGCGTGGGAGGGGATTTGCACGGGTCCAACCCTGGGAAAGGCCGTGGAAAGGGCATCCGGAACGATGTAGACGCATGATTGACTGAAATAGCCGAAAATTGAAGCTCAATTGACTGAAAAACTGGCGATTT
The DNA here is from genome assembly GCA_017459565.1 of Clostridia bacterium. Classification (GTDB taxonomy): domain Bacteria; phylum Bacillota; class Clostridia; order Christensenellales; family Aristaeellaceae; genus UBA2862. Next base: position 15,582 of record JAFUCP010000088.1, read on the forward strand.
AAACATAAGTAGACGATGATTTTGATAATTTGGAAGCAAAATAGATTGGTTGAACTGACATGCTCGAAATTAGGCTGAATTATGATACCTCCTTCAATAGTTTGTCTATATATCATTCAGGCATCACTTAATTGAGTCGCAATCCAGCATCATTTAGAAAAGCAGAAAATAACTGAGCCTGAATATTGTAAAATTAGATGAAATCAGGCGGTTCGCAGAGGGGCTTCAAGGGGTAGAAAGGCGCGGCATCGTTTTTAAAAGATTAGATAAATATGATTGAAATACAGCCTATAAACACGCCAAATACAGAAAATAGACCATTATATATAAAAGTAGACAAGTCAAAAGGCTGATAAATCAAAGAAGTAGACAGAATCCAAAGCCGGGCCGAATCGCCCAAAAACCATCAAAAAAGGCCCCCGAAAGCCTTTTGTGGGCTTGGGAGCCTTGCGTTTGGGGATGGTCGCAGGGTTTATCGCGCGCTGTCCTCCAGACGCAGTATCGCGGCGTCAAGGCCGGCGACGTCGTGGGGATCATGGGTGACCAGCAGCGCCGTCCGCCCGGTCAGCATCCATCGGGAGAAGTTGATGGCGCGGTTGCGGGTGGCGTCGTCCAGCCCCTTGAAGGGCTCGTCCATCAGCACCAGCGGCGCGGGAAACAGCAGCGCCCGGGCCAGGGCGATCCGCCGCCTCATACCGCCGCTATATTCTCGGACGGGCTGCGCCAGAGAGTCGCCCAGCCCCAGCGCCCGAAGCGCCGAGAGGATTCGCTCGTCCCGGTCCGGGGCTTTCTTCAACACGCAGCGCAGGCAGTCCACGCCTGTCAGCTGAAGGGGCAGCCGGTCCTCCTGGAACACCATGGAAAGCCCGCCCTCCGCCGCGCCCAGTATGTCGCCGGAATCCGGCGTCTCCAGCCCCGCGATCAGCCTCAGCAGGGTGGTCTTGCCGCAGCCCGAGGGTCCAAGGATGGCGGTGACGCGCCCCGCCTCAAACACATGGCTGAAGCCGCGCAGCACCACATGCTCGCCGTAGGCCTTGCTGACATTTTTCAATTCAAGCTCCGTCATGCGCTCTTCACCTCCAGGCGCCGCACGGCCTTCAGGCCCAGCCGCACAAGCTTTGCGCATCCGGCGCTGATCAGCACGATGACCAGCGTCCACGCGAACAGGTCCGGCGTCGCCAGGTACACCTTGGCCTTGTACAGCTTTTCACCGATGGAGCCGCCGGGGATGCCGATGACCTCCGCCGCCACGCCGGACTTCCAGGCCAGGCCGACGGCAACCGACAGCGCCGAGGCCACGCTGGGCAGCGCGGCGGGCAACACGATGACGCGGAAGCGGTTGCGCCGGGACATGCGGAACAGCCTTGCCATTTCCATCAGCTGGGAATCGATCTGCCGCAGGCCGTCCAGGGTGCCGGCATAGATCACCGGCAGAACGATCACAAAGGCGATCAGCACACTCAGCCTGCGGGAGGGGACCCATATGAGCGCCGCGATCACGAAGCTGGCCACGGGCACCGAGCGCATCGCTGCCAGCAGGGGGGAAAGCAGGTCCGCCACGAGGCCGAACCTGCCCGCCAGCGCCGCCAGTCCCATGCCCGCCGCGGCGGCCAGCAGGAACCCGGCGAGGATGTGGCCCAGCGTGAAGAGTATGGAGCGCCAGAAGCCGCCGGTCTGCACCAGCTCTGCAAGCCGCGCCAGCGTCGCCGCGGGCGAAGCCAGCAGTATGGGCTGGCCCACGGTCATGGCCGCCAGCTGCCATACCAGCAGCCAGAACGCCGCCGCCAGCAGGCGGCGAAGCCTTGGATTTTTCAGCGACATATCGATTACCTCGCGGAAGGATTGCGTGGAAAGCGTCCAACGCCTATATGATAATTCATGAAGGTTATGTTCCTGTGACGGATGAGCGGCGAAACGCGATATGAAAAAAACCGGGCCGAATGAAGCGGCCCGGTGTTGACGCAAAAGGATCAGTAATAGAAATCCTCGCCCGGCAGCGCGCCGCCCACGGAGGCGGGGTCCTGAGCGAACAGCTCCGCCAGGTAGCCGCCCAGGCGGACCTTCATGTCCTCGCCGTCGATGAACACGATGTTGCAATAGGGCAGGGCCTTCTGGGCGGGAGCGGCCTCGAAGATATCGAACTGGCCGATCAGCGCGGCGGCGCCCTCCACGTCCTCCTGGGCAAAGCTGACGCTTTCGGCGTAGTCGGCCATGAACTGCGCGACGGCGTCGGGGTTTTGATCGATGAAGTCCGCGCGGGCCACGGCCACGCCCGTGATCATGGTGGAGGGCGTTTCGGCGTCCGCCTGCAGCGCGTCCCACTCCTCGGTCAGATTCAGGGCGATGCGCATGTCGTCGGCCTTGGTCTGCGCCACGGTGGCGAAGGGCTGGGGCAGCATGGCCACGACGCTCTCATCCTGGAGCATGGCGGCCAGACATTCCGCGTGTTCGGATTTGAACTCAATCGTCAGGTCGGCCTCGGGATCGATGCCGTTGCCCCTGAGGATGTAGTTCAGCGCGTATTCCGGCGTGGAGCCCTTGCCGGCGGTGACCAGCGTGCGGCCTTTGAGGTCCTCCACGGAGTGGACGGTGTCGCCGCGCTCCACGATATAGAGGACGCCCAGCGTGTTCACGGCCAGCACGCGGATCTTGCCGCTGGTGTTGTTGTACAGCACCGAGCCCAGGTTGGCGGGCACCGCGGCGATGTCCAGGTCGCCCTTGACCAGCAGGGGCACGATCTCGTCCGGCGCGGCGGCCAGGGTGAAGGCGTAGGTGTCGGCTTTGTCCTGCATCATTTTCACCATGCCCATGGCGGTGGGGCCCTTCAGCGCGCCGACGCGCACCTGGGCGGTCTCGGACAGGGCTGCGGGGAGCAGGAGCAGGGACAGGGCGACCAGCAGAGAAATGATTTTGCGAAGCATGGGTTTGTACCTCCTTTGTGTTTAGACGTTGACGCTGGGGAAAAGGTTCGCGTCGGTGTGGGGCAAGAAGCACGCGCCGACGAAAGAATCCATGTACCCGGGTTCGGTGGACAGCTCCAGATAGGTCATGGTGGTGGCCAGTTCGTCCACCTTTTGGCGGCTCTGCATACTGGTGAGCATGGCGTAGGCTCCGGACAGCGAGGAATTGCCGATGTAGCTGAAGTGGCTGCGGTCGATATCCGGCAGCATACCGATGGTCACGGCGTTGTCCATGTTGATGCCGCTGCCGATGCCGCCCGCCACGTATACATGCTCCAGCATGCCCGGGTCCATGCCCATGCTGCCCAGCATCGTCATGGTGGCGGAGAAGATCGCGCCCTTCGCGCGGATGAAGTTGTCGATATCCACCTCGTTGATGGCCACGTCCTTCACCGCGCCGGTTTCCTCCTTAAAGGCAATGACATAGCTGCCCATGCCGTTTTCGTCGAAGCGGACGCGGCGGTGGGCCCGGTTGAATTTGCCCTTGCCGTTGATCACCCCGGCCTTGAACAGCTCCGCGATGCAGTCGATGATGCCGCTGCCGCAGATGCCCACGGGATGCTCGGTATTGCCGATGGTGGTGAAGGCGGGCTCCCAGGTTTCGGGGTCGATGGTCATGCTGTCGATGGCCCCGTCCGTGGCGCGCATACCGCAGCTGATATCGCCGCCCTCAAAGGCGGGACCGGCGGAGCAGGCGCAGCTCATCAGAAATTCATTGTTGCCGAACACCAGCTCTCCGTTGGTGCCCAGGTCGATGAACAGGGAAAGCTCGTCCCGGTTCCAGAGCATCGATGCGAACGCGCCGGCGGTGATATCGCCGCCCACATAGCTGCCGATGTTGGGAGCCAGGATCAGCCTGGCCTCCGGGTGCAGGCCCAGGTGCAGCGAGGCGGTGCGCAGGTCGTCGCAGTGGAAGAAGGAGGGGATGTAGGGCTCCATGCGCACGGGCTCCGAATACAGGCCCAGCAGAAGGTGGTTCATGGTGGTGTTGCCCGCCAGCGACATGCGATAGACGTTCTTTTCGCCGATGCCTGCGGAGGCGCACATCTGCCCGACCAGCGGCCGGATGGATTCGTCGATCACGGCCCTTTGCAGCCGCTCGCTGCCGCCCTCCCGGCCGGATTCGATGATGCGGTTGATCACGTCCGCGCCGTATCGGATTTGCCCGTTGCCGGTGGAGGCCTTTGACAGTATCGCGCCGCTTTCCATGTCCACCAGCAACGCCGCCACCGATGTGGTGCCCAGGTCCACCACCAGGCCAGCGATGGGGGTCGCGTCTGTGGCGGGCAGTATATCCAGCACGTTGATGGCGCCGCCCTCGGCTTCGACGACGCAGCGCACGCTGAAATCGCTCTCGCGCAGCACGCGGGCCAGCTTCTTCAGCGCGTAAAAGCAAATCGTCACCTTTTCCGCGCCCGTGACCTCCCGCAATGCCCAAATCAGGCGCTCGTTGTCGGGCATGGTATCGTCGGTGGTGGGAGCCGCCATCGTCACCTTTACGCCGGACAGGTTGCTGCCGAATTCGATTCCCGCCGCCTGGATATCTGACTTTGTGCGGCTGAATATCTCCAGCTCCCTGGGGGATGAAATGTCCGCCACCTTCATGCGGCTGCGGTAGGCGCTGGCGATATCCGGCACCTCCACGGTCACGTCGCCCATCACCCTGCTGACGCAGGACAGCCGCCATCCCCGGGCGTATTCCTCATCGGAGATGTGGCGCGTCTGCGGGGAGTCCAGCGCGCCGGAAAGCAGCTTCACCTTGCATTTGCCGCAGGCCCCGTTGCCGGAGCAGGGCGCGTCGATGGCCACGTTGGCCCGCTGCGCGGCCGCCAGAAGATTATCTCCCTCGTTGGCGCTGATTTGAACGTCCGCGCCGTTTACCTTGAATGTGATGTGTACCATTATCTACCTCCCGCAAACCGCGCCGCGCGCGGTCGTTGTTCGTTTGGGCAGGTTGCTGGCATAACCCGCCACAAATTATTATAGCATTGTGCCCATTGCATTGCAATCCCTGTCATAGACGCATTTAGAAGCATGAAATATGGCGAAATTATGCCTTTAATAAGATTATGATATGTTTATTGTAATAAAAATGAAACAAATCGCCATACGCCGTAGACATTTGGTTCCGGTTATGATAAAATTATCAGGCAAATGAGGAACCATATGTGTATCATTGTTGCGCGGTCGGATGATCGCCGGCCCCGCGGCTGAAATATCCCGGCCAATGCCCCGGGCCGGAAGGGTATATGAGGAGGAATGACATGAAGCGAGATAAGATACTTGCCCTGCTGTGCGCGGTATCGCTCTGCTGCATGAATTTGAGCGTCTCTGCCACAGCGCTGGCTGAGGATGTGCCGCCGGTGGAACCGGTGCCCATGGAGATTTCCATTGATGTGCCTGTTCCCATGGAGGCCCCGGTGGAGATCCCCGTTCAGACACCCGTGGAGGTTCCTGTTCAGACGCCTGCGGAGACGCCCGTGGAAACACCCGTTCAGACGCCTGCGGAGACGCCCGTGGAAACACCCGTCCAGACGCCTGCGGAGACGCCCGTGGAAACACCTGTTCAGACGCCTGCGGAGACGCCCGTGGAAACACCCGTCCAGACGCCTGCGGAGCCCCCGGCAGAGACGCCTGCGGAAACGCCGGTGGAAACACCCGTTCAGACGCCTGAAACGACCCCGGCGGAAACGCCCGAAACGATTCCGACAGAGACGCCAGAAAAGACCCCCGTGGAGACGCCTGCGGAGGCTGCCGTCGAAACGGAGCAGGGAACCGGGACGGAGCAGAAGCCGGACGGGGCGAAGAACGGTGAGGACGACGGTCTGCCGGAGGGGCTTGAAATTGAAGAGGACAAGCCGGCGCAGGACGACGGGCGGACTTCGGACAAGGACGGCAAGGCCCCGGACGGGAACGCGGACAAAGACGGAGAGGGGGAGAAGGCTCCGCAGGATACTCCCACCTCGGAACCGACGGTCTCCCCGAAGCCCGATCCCACCCTGGAGCCCGATTCCCGGTCTGACGGGGAGCCTGGCAAGACGGCCCAGCCTACGGCGACGTCCGAACCTACGGCGACGTCCGAACCTACGGCGATGCCCAAACCCACGACGACGCCCGAACCCACGACGACGCCCGAGGCCACGACAACGCCCGAGGCCACGACAACGCCCGAGGCTACGGCGACGCCCGGGGCCACGGCGACGCCTGAGCCCACGGCGACGCCCGAGCCCATGGTTGAGGCGGAGCCGACACCGGCGCCCGAGGTCACGCTGACCGGCCTGCGCGCAAGCCGCGGCGAGGTCGCTCCCGGCGAGGCGGTGGAGTTCAGCTTTGAGGCGGCAAACGCGGAAGCGCTCGTCTGGAGTGCGGAGCGCAGCGACGGCCTTTACGGCGGGTCGGGCCGCTTGGAGGGCGGCAGCTTCGTCTGGATGCCCGGCCGGACCGGCATCTATACCGTGACGGTGAATGCCTCGGGCAACGGCCTGACCGTTTCCCAGAGCTGCAATGTGACCGTCAAGGCCTCTGCGCTTTCGGTGAGCGCCACAGCGCCCTCGGCCTACGCGGGAGCCGGGGTAAGGCAGGTGCAATACAACCTGTCGCTCACGGGCGGCGTGGAGCCCTATGCCGTGAATATCGCCGTTAAGTTCAACGGCGCAAGGATATTCGAGGCCAACAATTTCTTCCCCGAAGTCGTGTGCGGCGCCATGGGCTATGGCGAGCATGTGCTGACCATCGATGTCACCGACGCGCAGGGTGAGAGCGCGAGCGCGAGCGCAGTCATCCTCGGCTCCAACGAGGAGATCAATGAGCCCCCCGCTCTGCCGGGACTGAGCAAGGACATGACCTTCCCGGAGCGGCTGGTGGCGATCGCGCTGTCCCAGGTGGGCTACCGTGAAAGCAAGACCAATTTCGGCTACAAGGAGGAAAGCGGCAAGGTACAGGGCTGGACCTTCTATGGCGATTGGTACGGTATGCCCTATGAAGAATGGTGCGCGATGTTCGCGAGCTATTGTCTGGAGATGGCGGGTGTCGGCGAGGGCATACTGCCCCGCGCGGCCAACTGCCAGCGCTGGAAGGTGAAGCTGGGCAGCGACTATATCGACGACGAGGACGATTATATCCCGGAGCCCGGAGACCTGGTATTCTTCCATCACGATCGCGGCGTTGACGACCCGAATTTCCCGAATCACGTGGGCATCGTGGTCGATTATGACGCCAAGAAGGACTGGATCTATACGGTGGAGGGCAATTCCGGCTTCATGGTGCGGGAGCGCATCCATGCCCGGGAAAGCGAAACCATCGTCGGTTATGTCAGCCTGCGCCACTATATGGTCCGCTGGGACAAGGCTTATAAGGAGCGGCTGCGGCAGCTGGTGCTGGACAGCCGGAGCGAACGCACAAGCGGCGAGAGCCAGCTGACGGCAAAAAATGCCTCCGTTCGGAAGGCGGAATAACGAGTCTTCAGGGCCGGAACCGGAGCGTCGGTTCCGGCCCTGTGCTGCGGTTCGGCATGTCGCGGGCCTTTTTGGATGAAACTGGCGCCGGAGGACGAAAGCGTATTGCCTCGGCGTCGGTTTTTTGTTATGATAGTGAAAAGCCTCTGGCGCAAACGGCAGAGGGTGAAATGGGGGAGAGTGCCGTGAACAGGACGATGGAAGTGCTACAAACGGTGCTGCCGGTGCTGGTCATGCTGGGCATCGGTATGCTGTGCAGGAGCAGGGGATTGATCTCGCGGGAGGGCGTCAACGCGCTGAAGAACGTGGTGGTGAACATCACGCTGCCTGCCGTGCTGTTGAACGCCTTTGCCGCCACGCGGTATACCTTCATGGATGTGGTGATTCCGCTGATGATGTTCGGGGTCTGTCTGCTGGCCTGGGTGCTGGGAAAGCTGCTGGGGCGCGCGCTGAGGCTGCCCTCGCGCTTTGTACCCTTTTTGACCACGGGCTTTGAGGCCGGGATGCTGGGCTACGCGCTGTTCAACATGCTTTATGGCAGCGGGCGCACCGCGGAATTTGCCCGCGTCGATCTGGGGCAGGTTCTGTTTGTGTTCACGGTGTACAAGCTGCTGCTGGGCATGGGCAGCCGGGAGAAGGCCGACTTTGGCCAGCTGATGAAGCAGATGGCGCTTTCACCCATCATCATTGCCATTGCCGCAGGCGTGCTGCTGGGCGCGACGGGGCTGTATCAGGCACTGGTTCCCTCGGGTGTCAGTGGCATACTCGACGCCTGCACCGACTTCGTCGCCGCGCCAACCAGCGCCATTATACTGCTGACCATCGGTTACGACCTTGTGCTGAGCGATATTCCCTGGGCGTCCACGCTGAAGGTGGTGGCGCTTCGCTACGGCATCATGCTCGCGCTGCGCTTCGCGTTTGTGGCGCTGCTGCGGCTGCTGTGGCCCCAGGCGGCGCTGGACGCGGCGGTGAACGTGATGTTCATATTGCCGCCGCCCTTTGTGCTGCCCGTGTTCGCCGACGATGCCGACCAGCGGGTGTATGTCTCGTCTGCGCTGTCGGTGTCCACGCTGGCGGCCATCGTCGGCTTCGCGGTGCTGGCCGTGATCGGGACATAATCCATTGCA
>JAFUCP010000089.1 GCA_017459565.1 Clostridia bacterium
TCAGGCTGCACGCCGATATCGGGGCCGGATGCCTGCGTGTCGTCAGTCTCCTGCGCGGGCTCAGGCTGCACGCCCATATCGGGGCCGGATGCCTGCGTGTCGTCAGTCTCCTGCGCGGGTTCGGGCTGCACATTCAAATCAGGGTCGGGTGTCTGCTCCCCGTCGGCTTCCTGCGCGGGCTCAGGCTGCATATTCATATCGGGTTCGGGTGCCTGGTTCCCGTCGCGCTGCACGTTCATATTGAAGTCGGGAGACGATTCCTCATCGGGCTGCGCCGTAGGTTCGGCTGTGACGCCAAACACGTAGCCGGGCGTGGCCGTGGGTTCAGCCGGCGTTTCTTCGGTGGCCTGCGACGTGGGCTCGGCTGTGATGCCAAACACGTAGCCGGGCGTGGCCGTGGGTTCAGCCGGCGTCTCCTCGGCGGCGTCCTGCGCGGGCACAGGCGTCGGTTCCACGTCGGGCTGCGCCGTGGGCTCGGCCGTAATGCCAAACACGTAGCCGGGCGTGGCCGTGGGTTCAGCCGGCGGTTCCACGTCGGGCTGCGCCGTGGGCTCAGACGACGGCTCCTCGGCAGGCTGTGTCGTGGGTTCGAAGGACGGCTCCTCGTCGGGCTGCGCCGTGGGCTCAGGCGATGGCGTTTCAGCGGCCTGTACGATGAACCGCGTCGAGTTGGACGCGCCATTCGTCTGATCGCCCCCCGCGGGGATCGCGGTAACGTTCAGGGTGTAGACCTCGCCGGGTGTCAGGCCGCCGGTCTGCTCGGAGAAGTTTTTGTTTGTGGTGGTCGTGGAGGCGATATCCTTTCCGCTGGCGTCGACGAGTTCGACATAGTAGCCTTCCACATCACCCTCGGAGAACCAGGACATATAGATGTTGGGCTCTGTCACCAGCCAGACGCCGTTTTCGTCGGCCACTTCCGAGTTGAGGGAGATCACGGGAACGGTCACGCTCTTGGGCGCTTCGGTGACCGCGGGTTCGGGCGTGGGGTCCCCGGAGGATTCCGGCGTGGGCTCCGCGGAGGGCTCGGGCGTGGGATCCCCGGAGGACTCCGGCGTGGGCTCTGTGGCGAGCACGGGCGTGGGCTCCGGCGTGGGCTCCGGCGTGGGCTCCGGAGTGGGCGTGGGCACGGGGGTGGGATCCGGGCTGGGAAGCTCGATCACGGGCACCGCGAAGCGCATGAACTTGACGCGGGCGTTGCTCAGCGTGCCGTTTGCCGGAATGGCGTATACGAATATCGTGTAGATTTCACCCTGGTTCAGGGCGGAGGCGCTGATGGCGGCCTGGAGGTCGGTGGTGTTCACGCTGAACACGGGGCTGTCGCTCTCGTTGCGAATCTCAACCTGGTAGCTCGCCACCTGCCCATCGGCGAACCAGTGGAATATGATATCGCCGGGCACCACATAGCACACGTCGTTCTCCGTGCGGGCGACGGTATCGATGGATATGACGGGCGTGCCGACGCTGCCGAGCATGGGCGCGACGGCGGTCTGTATGCGCATGAAGGTGGCCGCGGCGACGGTGATGTGGCTGTTGTCGCCGTCCGCGGGATACGCGGTGATTTGCAGCCTGTAGGGCACGTCGTACTTCAGCGTGGAGACAGACACGCCGGTGAGCGTGAGCATCGTGCTGTTGTTGACATAGACCGCGCCTGTGGCGTCGGAGATGCGCACGTTGTAGGAGGCGACGCTGCCCTCGGTGTACCACGAGAAGGTGATATAGCCGGTGGGGGAGCTGGTGTCGCTGATATAGTAGATGTCGTTTTCGATGTAATCGTAGGCGTCCAGCCGGATCACGGGCGTGCCGATCACCGTCGGCGGCACGTACACGGGCGCGTCGTCGGCGAAAAGCAGCTGCTGCGTGTGGACGGTGGCGACGCCGGTGGGCTTGAGACCGACCCTTCGCTGGAACAGGATCACGGCGTCCTTGGTGGAGCGTCCGAAGTAGCCGTTGACGCTGCCGTTGAAATAGCCGAGCTGCTGCAAGCGGAGCTGGAGCCGCTGCACGCGGCTGCTCTCATCGCCGCGCTGCAGCGTGATATAGCCCGGGGCCTCCGGCGCGTTGGATGCAAACAGCGCGCGCAGCACGGACTGCGTGGCCCGCCCTGTCTCCGGCAGGCCCGCCGTGCGCTGGAACATGCGCACCGCCGAGGTGGTCTCGGAGGTATATCGGCTGCCGATGCTGGATTCCAGATAGTACAGCGCCTTGAGCCGGTTGTTCAGCTCGCGCACGCGATAGCCGGTGTCGCCGGGATACAGGTCGATGTAGCTGGAGCAGCTGTCCGCCCTGTCGGAGTACAGCAGCTTCAGCGTGGCGCGGGTGGCGCTGTCGGTCACGGCCAGTCCGTTTTCAGACTGGAACAGCTGGACGGCCTTCAGCGTTCGGGGACCGAATATGCCGTCCGCGGCGTCCGCCAGATAGCCCAGCTCCCGCAGCCGCTCCTGCATGATGGTCACCCGCAGGCCGCGGTCGCCGCGCAGCAGGGAAACGTAGCGGTCGTAGGGGCTCAGCCGGCCGGAGAGGATGGTCCGCTGCAAATCGGCGCTGGCGGTGCCGGTAACAGGCAGCTCCAGGTCGGACTGGAGCAGGCGCACGGCATACTCCGTGCGGGAACCGTAGATGCCGTCCACATAGTAATCGTAATAGCCGAGGTCGTACAGCGGCTGCTGAATGGCGCGAACGGCGTCGCCGCGGCTGCCCCTGGACAGCGGGGTATACTGCGCGGCGGGCTTGAGGATGTCCCATGCGGTCTGCTCACCGCTGACGGCCTTTTTGTCGATCAGTCTGTAGACGGCGTCTGCGGTCTCGGATTCTGTCTCAAATTCGATGAAGGAGAAATCGGGCTTTGCGGAGGCCTCCTTAAGCTGCGCGTAGACGTTCAGCTGTCCGCTCATGCCCTCGATGCGCAGCCCGGTACATTCATAGCCCGAGGGAAGGCCGTAGGAGGAAAGGTCGGCATAGCTGCTCAAAAGCGTCATCGTGCCCTTGGCCGCGTCCACGCTGTACACGCTGTTGTCAGTGCCCAGCAAAAACAGCCTGCCGGCGCTGGCAGTCAGCTGGCTTTGCAGCTTGACACCGGGGGTCATGACCACGTTTTGCGTCATGCCGGCGGGGCTGTAGGCCTTCAGCCGCACGGCGCTGCCGGCGAAGCACAGGTAATAGACCCTGCCGTTCATGCGGGTGTAGGCCAGCACGTCGGAATCGATGAGACTCACGGCGTAATTAAAGCCGCTCTTCATATAAAGATCGCCGGTGCCGGTCAGGTATACCTCATAGCCGTCGGCCAGCAGGCTCCGCCGGGGAATGTCGCCGGTGTAGAAGTCAAACCGGCCCGTATCCTCGACGTAGAGCAGCGCGCCGGCTTGGTCCACCAGCTGCACCACCAGCCCCTCGACGGACGCGTACAGCCTGTCGATGGGTTCCGCGGCGGTGTAGACGGTCTGCGCGGTCAGCGTAGTCAGGTCGATGCGCGTGAGCCTGGCGCGGTCCGAATTCAGAACGCAGTAGGCGGTGTCGTCGCCCGCCGCGCAGGCGGTATGTACGTCCGAAGCCAGAAGGCTCTCCTTGAGACTTTGAAGCTCGATCATGTAAAGATCGTCGGTGCCCTGGATGCTGCCCGGACTCAAAAACAGCACCCGGTAATTATCCACGGATACGATGCTGTTCGCGGATTTCTGGTTGACGGCCTCCGCCTTGCCGGGCAGAAAGAGGCCTCCCTTGCCGTCGATATAGGCGGCGACAGCGCCGCTTTGCGCCACGGGGCTCGTCTCCGCGGACGCAAGGGCGGCGCAGATCAGGCACATGACGAGTGCCAACAGAAGCACGCCGATTCTCTTCATGGGGGTTTTCCTCCTATTGTTGTTGAAGATTGGACGGGGCGCGGGCGGAAATGGTTCCTGTGGGCAGCTGGAAAAGACTGGCAAATGTCCCTCCCGGCATATTTTCAGTTGCGTCTATTGTGACACAATTAACAATAAAAGTCAATTGCATCCGCCCAAAACCGGGAATTTTGCGCCGCTGGGCATGACGGACGAAAACGCGCATAGGATTATTCCTGTGGAATGGGAGGGGTGGACATGCCGTTATTGGAGAGGCTCCAGGCGCTGCTGCCTCCGGACGCGGCGCACCGCCTGCGGGCCAGATCGGAGGCGGTTTCGGAGATACGCCTGCGCGCGGGCCGTCCGGCGCAGCTTGTCTGTGTGGACGGGGACGAAATGGCCGGCGAGGCGATCGACGGCGTCTCGCTGCGCAGAATCGTGTCCTCGCTGCTGGAGTACAGTGTCTATGCCCGGGAGGACGAGTTGGCCAGGGGATTTTTCACGCTGGAGGACGGCAGCCGCGTGGGCGTGTGCGGAAGGCGCTACCGGGGTGAGGAGGGCTGCCGCCTGGGGGAGATCGGCTCTGTCTGCGTGCGCGTCGCCAGGGCGGTGCCGGGCTGCGCCGACGCGCTCATGGACAGGATCGACGGCGAGGGCGGCGTCCTTTCAACGCTGCTGGTGTCCCCGCCCGGCATGGGAAAGACCACGCTGCTGCGGGACGTGGCCAGGCAGCTTTCCGAACGGGGCTACAGTGTGGGCATCGCGGACGAGCGCCACGAGCTGGCCGCGTGCTGCCGTGGCGTTCCCACGCTGGATGTGGGCCCCCGCACGGATGTGATGGACGGCTGCGCGCGGCAGACCGCCCTGCGCCAGATGGTGCGGTCCATGGCGCCGGATGTGATCGTGGCGGACGAGCTGGGCGGCAAGCGGGACGCCCGGGCGCTGGTGGACGCGGCGCGCTGCGGCGTGGCCGTGATCGCCTCCGCCCATGCGGAGAGCCTGGAGGGCGCGGCGCTCAGGGGCGCCCTTGGCGCGGTGCTTGAAAGCGGCGTCATCCGCCTGGCGGTGCTGCTGGGCGGCAGGCCGGGCCGAATCATGGAGGTGCGGCGCGTCGAAGCGGCGCGTCGGGAGGGGGCGGCATGGAGGTTCGCGTAGCTATGGCGCTGGGTCTGGTGCTGGCCAGCGCCATGTGCGGCAAAGCGCTGGCGGACGCCGTGCGCAGGCGTGCGCGGACGCTGGAAGCGCTGTCCGAGGGACTACAGACGCTGCGCATCCACATGACGGGCATGTTTGAGCCCGTCCGAAACGCCCTGGAGCATTGCGACTGTCCCGTCATGGCCCTGGTGGCGGAGAACATGGACGACGGTGCGAGCGCGGACGAGGCATGGCGGAGCGTTCAGAAACGGGCGGCGCGGCGCGGCGGACCCATCGACGCGCTGAATGATGGGGACCGGCAGATTCTCGACCATTTGTTTGCCGGTCTCGGCCAAAGCGGCCGGCGGGAGCAGGAGGCGCTGCTCAGCGGGACGCTCCGGGCCATAGCGCTGCGGCGGGAGGGCGCGCTGGCAAAGGCGCGGGAGGCGGACAGGCTGTATCTGCCATTGGGCATCCTGACGGGGCTGATGCTGGCGCTGGTCGTCATCTGAGGAGAGGGCATGGACATAGACTTCATCTTCCGAATCGCCGGCATCGGCGTCATCGTGACGGTCATCTCCCAGCTGCTCACCCGCGCGGGCCGGGACGACATGGCGATGCTCGCCACGCTGTCCGGGCTGGTGCTGGTGCTGCTGATGGTCGTGAACGCGATTTCAGATTTCTTCACCACCATACGCGCGCTCTTCGGGCTGTGAAGCGGGGGTGTGGCCATGATTGTAAAGGTAACGGCGCTCTGCGTGGCGGCGGCCATGATTTGCTCCGCTCTGCGCATACAGCGCCCGGAGATGGCGACGGCGCTTTCGCTGGCCGCGGGCCTGGCGGTGCTGGCGATGATCGGCGCGCGACTGTCGGAGGCGCGGCGCTGGGCGGAGGCGTTTGAGCGCCTTGCCGGCAGCGCGGGAGGCCTGTCCTCCGTCATCCTGAAGGGCGCGGGCATCGCCGTGATATCGCAGCTTGGCGCGCAGCTTTGCGTGGACGCGGGGGAAAGCGCTCTGGCGGGCAGAATCACGCTGGCCGCCAGGATCGCCATGCTGGGCCTCTGCGCGCCGCTGCTGGCGGAGCTGACCGGCCTTTTGGAAAGGGGCGCAGCTTGAAGCTGCTGGCGCTCGTCGCCGCGCTGCTGCTGATGCTTTGCCCCGGCGCGCCGGCGGAGGAGGATCCCGCGCAGCGGGTGCTGGACGAGGCCGGCTTTGAACGCTTCGCCGCGGCCAATGACGCCCTGGACGGCATCGATGTCAAAGCGGTGCTTCGCCGGGCGCTGGCCGGGGAGCTGGAATGGGACGGGGACTGTGCAAAACAGCTGCTGAACCGATTCGGCGAGGCTGTAAAGGCAGCCTTTTCGGACGTGATTGCGGCGCTGGCCGCGCCGGTGCTGGCCGCCGTGGCGCTCAGGATGCTGCTGGGCGGGCAGGAGGCCGGCGGGGGCATGGCGCTGCTGTGCCGCATGTCCTGTGCGGCGCTGCTGATGGCGCGCTATGTCCGGGCGGACGGCGTCGCGCAGGACATGCTCAAGGGCGCGTCGAAGCTGGTGGAGGCCGCGGCGCCCGTGCTGGCTTCTGTGATGGCACTGGCCGGCTCCGGCGGCGCGGCCGCCGCGCTGTCCCCAATGGCCGCGCTGTGCATGGACCTGATCCAAAGAGCGCTGGTTGAAATCGCCCTGCCGCTGTGCGGTGCGGCGGCGGTTCTCGCGGCAGCGGCGAACCTTTCGCAGCGCTTTAGTCTGAACCGTCTGTTCGCGCTGGCGAAGTGGACGGTTGCAACGGGGCTTCGCCTGCTGACGGCCGTCTTTGTGGGTGTACTGGCTGTCGAGGGACTGCTGGCCCCAGGCCAGGAGCAGCTCGCGGCCCGCTTCGCGCAGCGGGCTATACAAGGGGCGCTGCCCATCATAGGCGGTCAGCTGTCCGATTCCGTCGGGGCGCTGTCCGTGAGCGCCGCCGCCATACAAAACGCGGTGGGCGTTACGGGGCTGGCGGCGGTGATCGGCGCGGGGGCGGGCCCGGTGCTGAGGCTCGCGGCCTCCATGCTCTCTCTGAAGCTGGCCGCGTCGGTGCTGGAGCCCGTGGCCGATGCAGGCGTGGTGCGGATGATCGGCCATTTTTCAGAGCTTTCCGGGATGCTGCTGGCGATCTGCGCGGAGGCCGCGCTGCTGGGGCTGCTGGTCATCGGCGCGTCCCTCGGCCTGGCGGCGGGAATGGGCGCGGCGTGAATTCGAGGAAGGAGACGGTGCGGATCGAGGCGCTTTTCGACCGGGCCGGGGCCGTGCTGCTGATCTGCGCGGCGGCGGCCGCCATGGATGAGCTGATCCCGGACGAGGGGGGAGCGCTGACGTTTCGATCGCTGTGCGCGCTGGCGATTGCCGTCAGCGCGTTCAGGCTGATATCGGGGCTGTTCGGGTGAGGACGACGGCGCGCGGGAAGTTGAAATGATGAACGGCTTGTTGGACAGGCTGCGCGGCGCGCGGCGCATCGAATTCTTCGCGGCGCTGGCCCTTCTGGCGCTGCTGGCCCTGCTGGTGCTGGGAAGGGGCGGGGGACCCGGGGACGGCGCTGAGGGGACGGAGCTGGAGGCACGGGTGGAGCGGATCCTGTCGGGCATCGACGGCGTGGGCAGGGTGAGCGCGATGATCACCCAGGATGCCGACGGGCGCGCGACGGCGGCGCTCATCGTCGCCGACGGCCTGGAGGACGTTCAGACCTGGCTGACCCTTCAAAGCGCGGTTTCGACGCTGCTGGAGCTGGACACGGGCCAAATTGAAATCATCGGCAAAAACGGACGGTTCGGAGGGACGGTATGAACAAGCTGGGAAGGCGGGCACTCACGGCGCTGGCGATGGCCGTCGCGCTGGCGGCGGATACTCTTGTGACCCTGAAGCTGTCGTCAAACGGCGTCTTTCGCGCCGCCGCCGCGCCGGTCGTGGCTGAGCAGACGCAGCAGGACCCTATCAGCCGTTTCCGGCTGGAGCGGCAGCAGCTTCGCGCCCGCCAGGAGGCGCAGCTCAACGAAATCATATACAGTTCCCAGAGCGCGCCGGAGATCGTCGCAAACGCCCAGCGCCGCCTGATGGAGCTGCTGCAATGCGCGGAACAGGAGCTGACGCTGGAGGGCGTGCTTGAGGCGCGCGGCTTCGAGGGTGCCCTGGTCACGGTGCATGAAAACTCGGCCAACGTGCTGCTGCGCGGCCAGACGCTCACCCAGCGCCAGACAGCGGTCATACTGGAGCTGGTGCTGCGGGAAACCGGGCTTACCGCCGGCAGCGTGAAAATCATTCCCGTTAAATAACGGAAAGTGTTTGCGCATTTGTGGGTTTTCTGTTATAATGGTTTTTGAATAAGGAGGTATGCAGTATGAGCGAGAATTATCCTTCTGATGTCAAGCTGAACGAAAACCCCAACGGCACGGTTTCCTTTGCCACGGAGGTGGTGGCGACCATCGCCGGCCTCGCGGCTACGGAGGTCGACGGCGTTGCCAGCATGATTTCCCCCTCCTCCGGCCTGGCGGATATGTTTACCCGCAAGAGCAACCGCAATCTGACCAAAGGCGTTCGTATAGATCTGGCCGATAACAAGGTCTCCGTGGATATCACCATTACGGTGGACTATGGCTCTCCCGTGCCGGATGTGGCCCGGAACATTCAGGAAAACGTGAAGAAGGCCATTGAAACCATGAGCGGCCTGGATGTGCGCAATGTAGACGTGCATGTCACTGGCATCAGCTTCGAAAAGGAGCAGCGCGCCAACGCCGAACTGGATGAGCAGCACCGCAAGATGCTGGAAAAGACAGAGGAGGCGGAGGTACTGTCGGCCGAGCCAGAAGCCGTTGAAGCGGAAGCCGCAGCCGAACCGGAGACGGCGGAGGAAGCGTCGGTGAACGATGCGCCCGAGGCTTCTGAGGACGTCGGGGAAGGCGATGATTTCGCGGACGGGCCCGCGGACGAGGAGCCCGAAAGGGAATACGGCGGGGACGACGAGGACGATGCGGATTACGAACCGGATGACGACGACGAGGCGCTGGAATAACCGACGCGCCTTCGGAAATGGGGATTGAAATGAAAATGAGTATGGGTCAGCGGGCGCTGATGCTTGCGCATTGGCTGGTTTCGCTGTTGATTTGCGTTGCCCTTGCGTTTTATCTGATCTCGCCGGGCATCCTGACGGGCTGGTACAGCGGGGTGGAAGGAGCCCTGGGGCTTACGGGCGTCAGGATCCTGGGCGTCGTGCTGCTTGTGGCCTATCTTGCGCTGGCGGCGGCGCAGCTGTGCCTGATCTTCAGGCGCAAAAAGCGCGAGGAGCGCGGCTTTATCTCCGTGGATTCCAGCGATACCGGCAATGTGCGCATTTCGGTTGCGGCCATTGAACAAATGGTCAGACAGTCGGTTCACAGCATCGACGGCATTACTGAAATGAAGATCGACATTGACAGCCTGGAGGATGCCATCGAAATCGGGGTAAACGCGATCATCGTCAACGGCTGCCATGTGCCCACCATCACCATGAACATGCAGCGCTCCATCCGCCAGTTCGTCGAGGTGAACTGCGGCGTGGCCGTGCGCAAGGTGTCCATCAGCATCAACGCCGTCTCCAACCAGCAAGAGAGCGCGCGACGGCGCTTTGGCAGGGGCAAGGGGGACGCGAACCGGATTCCCGCACCGATTGTACCGACCGAAGTCTCCCATGAGACCGGCTTCCGCGCCGAACCGCTGCCCAAAGAGGCGGCGGAGAGTGTGCCGGCTGTAGCAGAGGATGCGGAGGATACCTTCGCGCCGGAAACGGTTTATCCGGAGGAAAAACGGGAACCGACCGAGTTCTATAATACGGTCTCCGAGACCGATGACACTCAGAGCGAAGAGCAGACTGAAGTCTACGATTTTGACAAGCCCTATGAATCCCAGTTTGCCAAGGACCTCGCGGCCATGAAGGCCGCCGAGGCGCACAAGGACGAGGCGGACGGGGCAGAGGGACTTTGAACAGATCACGGTTCATATGAACAGCCCGCAGGGCATTGAGCGATTGCGGCGGCACCCGCGTGCCACCGCAATCCTTGCGCTTGTATTAAGCTGACGCCGGAGGAATCGGCGTAGAAAGTTGGGATTGCTATGGATAGGAGTGCGGCGCGCGCACAAGCGATGAAGCTCATTTACGAATGGGAAATGGGCGGGGACGGCGGCGAGGAGACGCGGCTGAACCTGCTGGAAATCGACCCCGGCGAGAGCGAAGCGGATTTCATGAACCGCCTGTTTGAAGGTGTCGTGAACAACGTTTCAGAGGTGGACAGCCGGCTGACTCCGTTTCTTCGGGGCTGGACGCTGGAGCGCCTGACCCGCGTCGATTTGGCCATCCTGCGCCTGGCGACCTTTGAGCTGACGCGCAACACGGCACCCACGAGCGTCGTGATCAACGAGGCCGTAGAACTGGCCAACCGCTATTCCACCGACAAGGCGGGCGCGTTTGTCAACGGCGTTCTCGGAAACCTTGCCCGCGCCATGGACGAGGAACAGCCCGGCGGCGAAGCGGGGGAATAGCGCGTGTATCCGCAATATGACGCCGCGGCGGCCCTGAGTGTTACCGAGCTGAACGAATACGCCCGGAAGCTGCTTGCGGGCGATCCGCTGCTGCGCAGCCTTGAGGTTACAGGCGAGATATCCGGTTATAAGCGCCACTACAGCGGCCACCGCTATTTTTCGCTGAAGGATGACGGCGCGCGGGTGCAGTGCGTCATGTTCCGCCAGCAAGCCCTGGGGCTGGATTTTGAGCCCGCGGACGGTATGCGCGTGACGGTGCGCGCCTCGGCCTCAATTTATACCCGGGACGGCAGCTTCCAGCTGTACGTCACCGGGATGCGCCAGGCAGGACAGGGGGACTTGTACGCCCGCTTTGAAAGGCTGAAGCAAAAGCTGCAGGCCGAGGGCCTCTTCGACCCTGCCCGCAAGCGCCCGATCCCCGAATTGCCCCGGGTGATCGGCGTGGTCACCTCCCAAACCGGCGCGGCCATCCGCGATATCATCCATGTGGCCCGGCGGCGCAACCCCAACGTGGGCATCCTCGTCTCTCCCTGCGCGGTGCAGGGAGAGGGAGCCGCGGCGGACATCGTCCGCGCCATTGAGCGACTGAACCGGCACGGGGGCTGCGACGTGATGCTGGTGGGCCGCGGCGGCGGCTCCATTGAGGACCTCTGGGCCTTTAACGAGGAACCCGTGGCCCGGGCCATCGCCGCGTCGAAAATCCCGGTGGTCAGCTGCGTGGGCCATGAGATCGACTTCACCATCGCGGATTTCGTGGCGGACCTGCGCGCGCCCACGCCCTCGGCGGCGGCAGAGCTGGCCGTGCCAGAGCTGGCCCATATGAAGGAGCTTTTGAACGGCGCGGTTCAGCGGCTGGCCGGAGCACTGGAAAACGGCGCAAGGATCAGGCGGCTCAGGCTGGAAAAGCTGTGCGCCTCGCCCGTGATGGCGTCGGCCTCCGCCGTGCTGATCGAGCCGCGGCGCGGCGCCCTGGCGCTTTTGGACGGCCAGGCGCGGGCGGCCATGCCCGCGGCGCTGGAGCGCGCCAGACACCGGCTGAACGCCGCGGAGGCGTCCCTGCGGGCGCTGGACCCCACCTCGGTACTGGAGCGCGGCTACGCCATTCTCAAGCAGCAGGACGGCATTGTGGACAGCGCGCGCCGCGTTGACCCCGCCGCGCCGCTTCGCGTATGCCTGGCCGACGGAACGATTGTGACGGATGTTACGGCGATCTTGCCAAAGGATGTTGAAGCATGAAGAAAAAGATCACCTTCGAAGAGGGTATGCAGGAGCTGGAGGGGCTGGTGCGCGCGCTGGAATCCGGCCAGATGACGCTGGAGGAATCCTTTAGCGCCTATGAGCGGGCGATTGCGCTGCGGGACGGCCTGAACGCGCTGCTGGACGAGAGCGACAAGCGCATCCGGCTGCTGACGGAGTCGGGCGAGCAGGCGTTTGAGCCGGAGGAAGAGACATGAGGACGCTGAAGGAATACGCGCAGATGGTCAACCGCCGCCTGGAGCAGATCCCGGCGGTCGTTCCCCAGGGACGCTGTGAAATGGGCGAAATGCCCTGGCTTTTGAGCCAGTCCATGCGCTACAGCCTGTCGGCGGGCGGCAAGCGGCTGCGCCCCGGGATGCTGCTGGCGGCGGTGGAGCTGCTGGGCGGCAGCGCCGATGAAGCGCTGGACTTTGCCTGCGCGGTGGAGATGATCCACACCTATTCCCTGATCCACGACGACCTTCCCGGCATGGACAACGATACCATGCGCCGGGGCCGTCCCACGAACCACGTGGTATTCGGGGAGGGTCAGGCCATCCTGGCCGGGGACGGCCTTTTGAACTGCGCCTTTGAAACCATGCTGAAAAGCGCCTGCGCCCACCCGGAACGCGCCGCGGACAGCCTGCTTGCCATGCGGGAAATCGCCACCGGCGCGGGCGTCACCGGCATGATCGCCGGCCAGGTGATGGACCTGTACTGCGAGCGGGAGAAGGTCACGGACGTTCGTGCGCTTGAATACATCCAATACGGAAAGACCGCCTGCATGTTCATCTATCCGCTGCGGGCCGCCGCGCGGCTGTGCGGCGCGGGCGCGGAGGACCTTGCAGCCCTCACAGCCTACGGGCGCGCCTTTGGGCTGCTGTTTCAGGCCACGGACGACCTGTTGGATGTTACCGGCACCGCGCTGGACATGGGCAAGACGCTGGGCAAGGACGCTGAGAGCGGCAAGCTGACCTGCGTGTCGGCCTACGGGCTGGAGGGCACGCGAGCGCTGGCGGCGCGCTATCACGCCGAGGCGATTCAATCGCTTTCGCGGTTCGGCGAAAGGGGCGCGTTCTTCGCGGAGCTTGTGGATTCCATGGTCAACCGCACAAAATAAAAGAAAAGAGAACAGTCATGTTACTCGAGCAGATACACGACCCTTCCGATCTGAAAAAGCTGAATCTCAAGCAGCTGCGGCAGCTGGCGGAGGAGCTTCGCGGGGAGATCGTGCGGGTGGTCTCCGAGCGCGGCGGCCATCTGGCGTCCAACCTGGGCATGGTGGAATTGACCATCGCCATTCACTATGTGTTCGATGCCCCGGAGGACAAGCTGATCATGGACGTGGGGCACCAGTCCTATGCCCACAAGCTGCTGACGGGCCGCTATGAAGCCTTTCAGCACCTGCGGCAGCGGGATGGGGCCTGCGGCTTTCCCCTGACGGAAGAGAGCGAATACGACGCCTTTACGGCGGGACACGCCTCCACGGCGATTTCCGCCGCCCTTGGTATGGCCAGAACCCGGGATATCATGCGCGGGGATTACAACGTGGTGGCTGTGGTCGGCGACGGCGCGCTGACGGGCGGCATGAGCTATGAGGCGCTCAACGATGCCGGCCAGAACGAGACGCGCATGATCGTCATTCTCAACGACAACGATATGTCCATTGCCAAGAACGTCGGGGCCGTCAGCCGGTATTTGACGCGGATGCGCCAAAGCAAGGGCTATATCGCCATGAAGCAGGGCGTGCGCAGCAAGCTTGAGAACGGGCACAGGTTTGCCCGGGCGTTTTACCGCGTGCTGAACAGAACGCGCAACAGCCTGCGCTCACTGTTCGTGGACGATCAGTTTTTCGCGGCGCTGGGCTTTAAGTATATCGGGCCCGTGGACGGGCATGACCTGAAGCACCTCATTCGCGTGCTGCGCAGCACCAGGGACAACAGCCTGCCTCAGCTGATCCATGTGGTCACCCAGAAGGGCAGGGGCTACCGGCCCGCCGAGGACCATCCCGACGTGTACCACGGCGTTGCGCCGTTTTACATGGAATCCGGGGCTTCGAAATCCGAAACGCGCGTCTCCTCGGGCAGCGTCGCCGCCCGGGAGCTGATCGCCCTGGCGGACAACGATATTCGCGTCTGCGCCGTCACCGCGGCCATGCCCGCGGGCACCGGCATGATCCAGTTCCAACAGGCCCACCCGGATCGCTTCTTTGACGTGGCCATCGCCGAGGAGCACGCCGTGACCATGGCGGCGGGCATGGCCGCGCAGGGCATGAAACCCTATGTGGCCATCTATTCCACCTTTTTGCAAAGGGCCTATGACCAGATAATGCTGGATGTGTGCCGGAACGGACTGCCTGTGACCTTTCTGGTGGACCGGGCGGGGCTTGTGGGCGAGGACGGCGCGACCCATCAGGGCGTGTTTGACCTCAGCTACCTGCGCTCCATCCCCGGGCTCATCGTCGCCGCGCCCAGGGACGTGCGCGATCTGAAGAAGCTGATCGAGCTGAGCCACGAAACCGACCGTCCCATGGCCATTCGCTATCCCAGGGATTGCGAGGACCTGGGCCCGGGCATCCAGAGCCAGCGGGAGTTCGGCGTGGGCGAATGGGAGCTTATCAGCGACGGCAGGGACGTGATGATCTTCGCCGTGGGCCGCATGGTCCAGCTATCCATGCAGGCATCCATCGAGCTGATGGGCAAGGGCGTCTCCGCCGGCGTGGTGGACGCGCGGTTCGTTGCGCCCATGGACAGGGACATGCTGCTTGAACGCGCCTGTGGCGTGAAGCTGGTGGTTACCGTGGAAGAAAACGTGATAAACGGCGGCTTTGGCGAAGGCGTGCTGGAGATTCTGGCGAAGGCAGGCGTTTCAACGCCGGCTCTGACGCTGGGCGTGCCGAACCGCTATATCGCCCATGCCACCGTTGCCCAGCAGCTTGAGGAATGTGGCCTGAGCGCCATGGACATTGCCCGCCGCGTGCGCAAGCGGCTGGCGGAGCTTTCGGAGGCGCGCCTATGAAGAAGCGTCGCGCGGACGAAGCGCTCTTTGAGGATATGCGCCTTGAATCCGTCGCTCTGGCCCGTGCCCTGATCATGGAGGGACGGGTCATGGCCGGGGATCGAAAGATCCTGCGGGCAAGCGAGATGCTGCGCGAAGGCGAAACGCTGCGCGTGAAGGGGGAGCTGGACGCCTATGTCAGCCGCGGCGCGCACAAGCTGAAAAAGGCGCTGGAGGTCTTTGAGCTTGACGTGAAAGGCGCCGTCTGCGTGGATATCGGCGCTTCCACCGGGGGCTTTACGGATGTGCTGCTGCGCGCCGGGGCCGAAAGGGTCTATGCCGTGGACGTGGGCTATAACCTGCTGGACTATCGGCTGCGCAGCGACCCCAGAGTCGTGTGCATGGAGCGCACCAACGCCCGCTTTATCCAGGCATCGGACTTTGAACCGAGGCCCGTTTTTGGCGCGACAGACGTGTCGTTTATCTCCCTGAAGGCCGTGCTTCCGGCGGCGCTGGCGGTGCTGGCGGGCGATGAAGCGTGCTTTGTGGCGCTGATCAAGCCGCAGTTTGAGGCCGCGAAAGAGGAGGTGGGCGAAAAGGGCGTCGTGCGCGACAGAAGCGTTCACCAAAAGGTGCTGCGGGATATCCTGGAATTTGTGCCGGAATTGGGCTGGCGCTGCGCGGGACTGGATTATTCGCCCATACGCGGTCCCGAAGGTAACATAGAATTTTTATTATATCTGTCAAAGTCTGACAATGTGCCGAAAATTAACACGGATAATTCAATAGATATTACAATTCGCCGTGCTTATGACAATTTTTTTAAATTCTCATAAGAGGACTTGTAAGTAGGGCGGGCTTTGGTATATTGTATATACAGGGAGTGGTTGCGTTGGCTGTTCGCTGCGTTGGCATTTATTGGAATTCTTCCAAGCCCTCCGGCCTGGAGGTCGCGCAAAAGCTCATCCGTCTGCTTAAGGCGCGCGGCGTGGAAATCTGCGTCAGCGCCAGCCTGAGCGTCGGCCTCGGCCTGTCCGCCTTCAAAGTGGACGCGTTTGAAGACTGCCAGCTTTTGATTGTGCTTGGGGGCGACGGCACCATTCTCTCCGGGCTTGACCATGCGATTCCCTATGATACGCCCATACTCGGCGTCAACCTGGGGCGGCTTGGCTTTCTCACAGAGCTGGAGATTGACGAGCTGGACGGCGGGATGATCGACAGACTGCTGGCCGGGGATTATTCTATCGACGCGCGCACAACCATGACCGTCGAAGGGCAGGATTACCTGCGCTTTTTTGCCCTGAATGACATTGTCATCGCCCGCGCCACGCCGTCTGTACGGATCCTTTCAATTGAATATGAAGCAAACGGCACGCTTGTGGACTGCGTCTCCGGCGATGGGCTTATCGTTGCGACTGCGACAGGCTCTACCGCTTATTCGCTGTCTGCCGGTGGACCTGTCGTTTTGCCCGGACTCGACTGCTTTGTGCTGACGCCGGTCTGCCCCCATACGTTGAACGCGCGCCCCGTGGTGGTTTCTGCGGATGAGAGGATCACCGTGCGCGTGCTGGACGACCGGGGCGGCGCGCAGGCGGTGCTGGACGGCAGGCGCGTCGTGCCGCTGACGGCCCAAAAGCCCGGAATTGTCATACGCCGTTCGCCGAGACAGGCGCGCTTTGTGCGTTTACATGAGAAAAACTACGTCGGACTGCTTCGCAGGAAGCTGTCCGAATGGACCCACTGACTTATGTCATTTTGATTCCCGCAATTCAAGGACTGGGAGGCTTCGTTGCGATGAAGAGCGCGCGCCACAATTTGATATTGGAGATCATAGAGACCAAGGATATCGAGACCCAGGAGGAACTGGCCGAAGAGCTGCTCAACCGCGGCGTGAAGGTGACTCAGGCGACCGTATCCCGGGATATCAAGGAGCTGCGGCTTTTAAAAGTGCTTTCGGAGCGGGGCGGCTATAAATATGCCACGGTGGAGCGGGCGGAGAAGGGCATGAACGACCGCTTTGCGCGGATCCTGGCGGATTCCATCGTGAGCGTGGAGCCCGTGAACAATCTGATTGTGGTCAACACGCTTACGGCCAGCGCCAACGCCGCTGGCGAGGCCATAGATTCCATGAAGTGGAGCGAGGTCATGGGCACCATCGCGGGGGACAATACCCTGCTGATTATCACGCGTTCCAATGAGGCTGCCGAAACCCTGATGAGCAGGTTCAACAGCCTGCTGGGGGATTGATCGACAGATGCTGATTGAACTGACAATTAAAAACATAGCGCTCATTGAATCGCTGCGTGTGGATTTCGCGCAGGGATTCAATGTGCTTACGGGCGAAACCGGCGCGGGCAAGTCCATCGTGGTGGACAGCATCAGCCTGGCCCTGGGCGGCCGCGCGGACCGGGACATGATCCGCACCGGCGCGCAAAAGGGCATGGTGCAGGCCCTCTTTGATATATCGGACAACGCCCGGGCGCTGGAGCTTGTGCGCTCCCTGGACATCGATGCCGAGGACGGCGTGATCGCCATTCGCCGGGAGCTGAGCCGCGAGGGGCGGAACATATGCCGCGTATCTGACGTGGTGGTGCCCCTGAACACCCTTCGGCAGCTGACGGCGCTGCTCATGGACATTCACGGTCAGCATGAGCATCAGGCGCTGATGAACCCGGCCAGGCACCTGGATTTCCTGGACGCCTTCGGCGGCGCGGGCCACGCCGCGGCCAGGGCGGAGGTGGCGCGACTGCACGCGGCCAGGGGGAAGATCGCCGCAGAGCTGAAGCGGCTTTTAAACGACGTGGCGGAGCGGGAGCGGCTGTCCGATGTGCTGCAATTCCAGGCCCAGGAGATTGCCGCCGCGAAGCTGAAGCCCGGCGAGGAGCAGAAGCTGGAAAAGAAGCTGGCGGTGCTTGAAAACGCCGAAAAGATCCGCCAGGGCGTGGAGACGGCCTATACCCTCGTCTATCAGGGGGACGGCCGCCCGAGCGCACAGGAGGCGCTGCTGCGCTCAGCGGACGCCATGGACCGCATCGCCGCCCTGAACGAGCGCTATGGGGCGCTGGCCGGACGGCTGCGGGAGCTGTACTACGGCGCGCAGGATGTGGGCTATGAGCTGCAGAGCCTGATGGATGAGCTGGATTTTGAGCCGGAACTGCTGGACAGGATTGCCGCGCGGCTGGACATGATCGGGCGGCTGGAGCGCAAGTACGGCGCGACGGTGGAGGAGGTCATTGAATTCGGGGCCTCCGCCCAGAAGCGGCTGGACGAATTGAAGCGCGGGGATGAATCCGTGGCGGAGCTGAAGAAGCGGTACAAGGAGGCGGACGCCGCGCTGAAGGCGGCCTGCGGCGAATTGACCGGGCTGCGCCGCGTCTCGGCGGAGCGCCTGGCGGGTCAGATCTGTGCCCAGCTCAAGGACCTGGGCATGGCAAAGACCCGCTTTGAGGTGCGGGTGGAGCCACTGGAAAAGCCCACGTCAAGCGGCATGGACCGGGTGGAATTCATGATTTCCCCCAACCCCGGAGAGCCGCTTCGCCCGTTGGCGGACATTGCCTCCGGCGGCGAAATCTCCAGGGTCATGCTGGCTCTCAAGGCCATCTCCGTGGACGCGGAGGCGGTGGACGCCATGATTTTCGATGAGATCGACACCGGCGTTTCCGGCAGGATGGCGCAGGTGGTGGGGGAAAAGATGTGCCTGATCGCAAAGCACCACCAGGTACTCAGCATCACCCATCTGCCGCAGATCGCTGCGCTGGGAGACGCCCACTTCCTGGTGGAAAAGATCGCCGGGGAGGAGCGGACGGACACCCATGTGCGGCTGCTGGACGAGGATGGCAGGATCCACGAGCTGTCCCGGCTGGTGGGCGGCGCGGAGGACAGCGAAAGCAGCCTGAGCCACGCGGCGCACATGCTGAGGGAGGCCGCCGAGAGAAAAGCGAAGCTGTGAATAACGGCGCCGGTCCCCGTTGGGGATACCGGCGCTGTTTTGGGCGCGGCGTCACGCCACCATATTGTTCAGCCATACGCCCTTTTTCACCAATACAAAGCCCAGGACGACCTTGATGAAATCCGATAGCTGGACGCAAAGATAGATGTATATGACCGGCATGGGCGTGAGGTGGACCAGGCACCAGGCCAGTGGCACGGCAATGACCCACGTATAGCCGCAGTCGAACAGGAAGGTGATCAGCGTCTTGCCACCGGAGCGCAGTATGAAATAGGCGCTGTTGCAGAAGGACATGAGGGGCATACAGAAGGAATACACCCTCAAAAACTGCGTTGCCAGGGTCCGGACCTCCGGCGTCGTCTGATAGAGCCGGGGGATAAGCGGCGCGACGAGGTTCATGATCAACAGCGTGGCCACGGTGAGGGCGACGGAGAAGGAGGTCAGCTGCCAGGCCTGCGTCATGGCCCCCTTCATGTCGTTGGCGCCCAAGGTCTGGCCCACCATGATGGCCGTTGCGCTGCCCATGGAGAAGATCGTGACGGCAAACAGGTTGGAGATGGTGTTGGAGATGTTCATGGCGGCCACCACGTCCAGCCCGCGCACGGAATAGCACTGGGCCAGCACCGTCATGCCCATGGACCACAGCGCTTCATTGACCAGCAGGGGCATCCCCTTTAAGGTGATGTCCCTTGCCAGCCTTCCCGGGATGCGCAGGGTGCTGTACAGCCCCCGGGCGAAGTGGAAGCGCTCCTCGTGGCGGTGGGTGTATATGACGACGATGAAAAGCTCCACAAAGCGGGAAAGCACCGTGGCGATGGCCGCGCCCTGTACGCCCAGCTTCGGAAAGCCCATATGACCGAAGATGAGCAGGTAGTTGAACAGCAGGTTCACGAACACCGCGGCGATGCCCGCGAACATGGGCAGCTTCGTCTCCCCGGTCTCGCGCAGGGTGCTGGCGTAAACCTGACTGAGCGCGAAGGGGAAAAGCCCCACCAGCATGATCCGCAGATAGCCCAGCGCGTGGTTCAGCGTGACCTCCGCCCGCCCGGTTTCCCCGCCCTGCTCGTGCAGAAAGCGGGTGATCAGGAACCTGCCGCCGGGCAGCAGCACCGCCAGGCCCAGCACGATCAGCAGCGCGCCGACATACAGCTTGTATCGAAAGCAGCTGCGCACGCCCTCCTGGTTGTCCGCACCGTGGAACTGGGCGGAGAAGATGCCCGCCCCGGCCAGCCCGCCGAACACGCACAGATTGAACACGAACAGCAGCTGGTTGGCAATGGACACGCCGGACATTTGCTCCGTGCCCACCTGGCCGACCATGATGTTGTCCAGCAGGTTCACGAAATTCGTGATGGCGTTCTGGATGATGATGGGGATCACAATGGCAATCACCGCGGTGTAAAACGCCCTGTCGCCGATCAGACAGCGCCTGAGGGACGTGCGGTTGCGGGGTTGGGATTGCATGGCAATGGCTCCTTGCTTGATGGTTGATATCAGGTATCTTATCATAACGCGCCTGCCGGTTCAACGAACGCCGTGAAAAGATTTCAGGCGGGCTTTGTCGGAACGAGGGCGGGAAGGGTGAAAGAGCGATGACGCAGGATTTCAGGTCCGCGCGCTTCTGGGCGGCGGAATTGATGGAAGGGGCGTTGTATCCCGGCGCGCGGGCGGTGGACGCCACAATGGGCAACGGCCATGATACGCTGTGGCTGTGCCGGCAGGTCGGCCCGGCGGGGCGGGTGTACGCCTTCGACGTGCAGGGCGAGGCCGTGGCGCGCACACGCGCGCTGCTTGAAAAGGAGGGCCTGGCGGATATCGTGGAGCTGTTCCTCGACGGGCACGAAAACATGGCTGCGCGCGTCAAGGAGCCGGTGGACGCGGTGATGTTCAACCTGGGCTGGCTGCCCGGGGCCCTGCACGGCGTCACCACGCTGACCGAGACCACCCTGCGCGCCGTGGACGCGGCCCTGTTGCTCTTAAAGCCGGAGGGGCTTTTGACCGTCTGCGTCTATCCCGGCCATGAAGAGGGGAGCCGGGAGGAGGCAGCGCTGCTTCAATGGGCCTCGAACCTGGATGAGGGGCGCTATGATGCGCTGCTCAAGCGCTATCTGAACCAGCCCAACCATCCGCCGCTGATGATCGCCGTGAAGCGCAAAAAGCAAAAGCGTCACTTGTCCTGATACATGCTGTAGAGGTTGTAATAGACGCCCTTCTTCGCCATCAGCGCCTCGTGGCTGCCCTGCTCCACAATGCCCTGCTCCGTCAGCACCAGTATGGTGGCCGCGCCGCGGATGGTGGTCAGCCGGTGGGCGATGGTAAAGGTGGTGCGCCCCTTCATCAGCCCGTCCAGGGACTGCTGCACAAGATGCTCGGATTCGTTGTCCAGGGCACTGGTGGCCTCGTCCAGTATCAGGATCGGGGGATTTTTCAGAAAGACCCTGGCGATGGAAATGCGCTGCTTTTGCCCGCCGGACAGCTTCACGCCATGCTCGCCCACATAGGTGTCATAGCCGTTTTCCAGCTGCGTGATGAATTCGTGGGCGCCGGCCAGCTTCGCGGCCTCGATGATTTCATCCCGGGACGCACCGGGACGCCCGTATTCGATGTTGGAAAGCACGCTGCCGGAGAACAGATAGACATCCTGCTGCACCATTCCGATCTGCTTGCGCAGGGATTGGAGGGTATAGCTGCGTATGTCCGTGCCGTCGATGCGAATGGCGCCGGATCTGACCTCGTAGAACCGGGGAATGAGGCTGCACAGCGTGGTCTTGCCGCCGCCGGAGGGCCCCACCAGCGCCACGCTTTCCCCAGGTTGGACGCGCAGGCTGATGTGGCTCAGCACGTCGCTGCCGCTGTCCTCATAGGCGAAGGATACGTCGTCAAATTCCAGCTCGCCCCGAACGTCGCGCAGCTCCACGGCCCCGGGCAGGTCGCGTATGTCCGCGTCCTGCTCCATGACCTCCACAAAGCGCTCGATGCCGGTGATACCCCGCTGGAAGTTCTCCGTGAATTCCACCAGCCTGCGTACGGAGGCCAGCAGCGTTGTGACGTACAGCAGATAGGCCACCAGGTCCGCCGCGGAAATGCGCCTGTGGATCATGAAGATCGCCCCGACGCACACCACGAGGATATACATGATGCCGTCGAACATGCGCGTGACAGAATGGAAGCCGGCCATGTTGTGGTACATGCGCCTCTTTACGTCCAGGAAGGTGTGATTGTCGCGGGCGAACTTTTCCTTTTCCAATTCCTCATTGGCAAAGGACTTTACCACGCGGATGCCGGAAAGGCTGTCCTCCACCCGTGCGTTGATCTCACCCAGCTGGTGCCGCGATTCCTTGAAGGTCTTTTGCATGGGCTTGGCAAAATGGTTGCTGCAAACCACCATCAGCGGCAGCGACGCGAATATGATCAGCGTCAGCGGTACGTTCATGCCGCAGAGGATCACAAAGGAAATGACCACCTTGATGGAGGTGATGAACAGCTCCTCCGGGAAGTGGTGGGCAAATTCCGTGATGTCGAAAAGGTCGCTGGTGATGCGGGACATCAGCTGGCCGATCTTGGTGCGGCTGTAATAGGCGTGGGGCAGCTCCTGCAGATGGGCGAACAGGTCCCGGCGCATGTCGGTTTCGATGTGGGTGCCCATCACATGGCCCACGGACTGCATGAAGTAGTTGGCCGCCGTGTCCACAATGCGCAGCAGCACATACAGCGCGCTCATGCGCACCACCAGGCCCACGGTCAGCGCGGACAGGTTTGTGGTGCCCATGTTCGTGATGTAGCGCACGATCAGCGGCAGCACCAGATCGCAGACCGTGGTCAGCGACGCGCAGAACAGATCCAGCAGCAGCACGGGCAGCCTGGGCCTGAAATAGGGCAGAAAATGGCGGATCAACCGCAGGTTTTCACCGGCGGAACGGCGCTGCTTCAAGGTCTGCTGCATGGGTGAAAGGCCCCCTTTGTATGCTTATGGCTATCATACGTCATATTGGGAAAAAGTCAAGCGCGAATACGGTTAAACCCGGCTCCGGCTGAACTGCCAGATTATTAAATCTGCGTAAACACCAACCGCGCACCGTCGCCCGCGCGTCTTTTGAAGGGGAGGACGATGGGTGGGCAAACAGAATCACTGAGGATTTGACACAAAAATGACGCGCATATTTATTTCGAAAGATTGACAACTTCATTTCATGTGATGTAAAATATGGCAGTATAGCGGCCGAGGCCGCGAAACGGCTGGATTTCAGGAATACGAGGGGACGATTCATTATGAAGAGACGTTTGATACTGCTGCTGGCGCTGGCCCTGTGCCTGAGCCCTGCGCGACTTGGCCTGTCCGCCGCGCTTGCCGAGGAGCTTGCGGAATCCGCGGCCGTGGAGGATGTTGTGCCGCCCGCCGAGTCCGCCGGAGCTGCCGGTCTCGTCGTGGAGGGCACGGAGGAGACAACAGGCGATACCGAGCAGTCCCAGCCCGCGCCGGAGGCGGCAGGTAGCGCCGAGCAGTCCCAGCCCGCGCCGGAGACGGCAGGCAGCGCCGAGCAGTCCCAGCCCGCGCCGGAGGCGGCAGGCAGCGCCGAGCAGTCCCAGCCCGCGCCGGAGACGGCAGACAGCGCCGAGCAGTTCCAGCCCGCGCCGGAGACGGCGGCTCCTGTAAATACGCCTGTGGAGGTTCCCGCGCCTGCCCCGGTGGAGATTCCCGCGCCTGCTCAGGTGGAAATACCTGCGCCCGTGGAAGTGCCCGCCCAGGAGGCGTGGACGCAGCCCGAGGCCGGCTATGCTGTGGCCGCGCCGGAGGCCGTCGTCGGTGACCCTGTGGACATGGCTCTGGGCGCGACGCAGCTGGTGATGGGCGTCAAGGAGAGCTTTACCCTGCCGGTGGCGCTGCTGCCGACGGGCAGCGCCAGCGTCGTGACGTGGCGCTCCGATAAGCCGAAGATCGTCAGCGTGGACGCCGCCACGGGCCTGATGAAGGCGCTGAAGAAGGGCACGGCCACGGTCTACGCGACCACCGCCAACGGCATTGAGCGCGCCTGCGCGATCACGGTAATGAAGGCGCCCAAGAAGATCACGCTGAACGTGACCTCGCTGGTTCTCTCCGGCGGCGGACAGTCCTATCAATTGGTGACGACATTTCCCTCGAAGAGCGGCTGCCTGCTCTACTACGGCAGCTCTGATCCCAGCGTCGTGGCCGTGGATGCCGCGGGGGTTTTGATCACGGGCAATCCCGGCACGGCCACGGTTACGGTGCAGACCTTCAACGGCAAGTCCGCCAGCTGCGCCGTCACCGTGCTGGACCCCTCCATTCCCGTGCCGGCCAGCGTGGTTCTGCCCGCCGCCAGCTTTGTCATCGGCGTGAAGCAGAGCCTTGCCCTGAACCCCGCGTTTATCGCCCAGGACGGATCGGCTATTCCCAATGTGATCTACACCGTGGAGAGCAGCAATAAGAAGAAGCTGGTGGTGAACGCCGACGGTACGCTCACCGGCGCCAAGGCCGGCAGCTATACCGTGAAGGTCACGGCCTACAACGGCGTGTCCGCCACCTGCGCCGTCAAGGTGGAAAAGGCTCCGTCCAAGGTCGCCGTCACCCCTGTGAAGGGCACCATCGGCCCGGGACAGACCCGGCAGCTGACCGTCACCTTCCCCAAGGGAGGCATCGGCACCTATACCTTCTCCAGCAGCAATCCCGGCGTGGTGAGCGTGGACGCCAACGGCTATATCACGGGCGTACAGCTGGGCACGGCGGTGATCACCGTGCGCACCAGCAACGGCAAGACCGCGAAATCCACCATCACCGTATCCCGCGGCCCGGATTACGTGGCGCTGAACGCCGATTATGAGCTGCAATTCGACCCGCTGACCAATGCCTACAGCACGCTTTACGTCAAGACCATGAATCCGGGCGAGACCTTCCAGCTCACAGGGGAAAACGAATACATGACCTATGGCGATATCGTGGGCTTTGAATCCACCGCGCCGAATATCGCCTCTGTGGACCAAAACGGCGTGATTACCGCGATTGCCCCCGGCGCGGCCATCATCGTGGTGCGCTCCACCAGTGGCGCGGAGGCCTACTGCCGCGTGACGGTGAACGGCAGCCTGCCCGCCATCATCGCCTTTACGGCGGCGGATGCCACCGTCCGGGCGGGGCAAACGGCCTCTGTGCCGTCTCTCAAGGGCGTCAACATTGACGCGGGGGGTCTGGCTACGGCGTCCTATGCCTCCAGCGATCCCAACGTCCTCGGCGTGGCCTGGAGCGACGCGGACGCCGAATGGAAGCTGGTGGGCGTCAATCCCGGCTCCGCGGTTTTGACCGCGTATGCCTGGGGCGCGACGGCTCAGCTGCCGGTGACCGTCACTCCCGCCGCCACGACCTCTTCGGAGCTGCGCTTCGAAAGCAGCGTGATGTACATGTCCGTGGGGGATGCATGGAAGCCCATCGTCACCGATGAATACGGCGTGGTCATTCCCGCGGCGCTGACCAGCGACAATCCCACCGTGGTGAGCGTGGACGAGGCGGGCGGGCTGACGGGCCTGGCCGAGGGCTCGGCCACCGTCACCGCGACCTGGGGCGCGCTGACCGCGAATACGAGCGTGAACGTGCGCACGGGGGCCGCGGCGGTGGCGCTCAACGCCGGCGAAGTGGTGCTGGGCGTCGGGCAGCGCTTCGCACTGACGGCCAGCGTGAACGGCAACGGCTCCTCCGCAAACCTGACCTGGGCCTCTTCGAACCCCTCGGCGGCCACCGTGGGCGCCGACGGCGTAGTTGTGGCCCGGGCCCCCGGCGCCGCAGTCATCACGGCCACGGCCTACGGCGGCGCCGTGGCGAGCTGCACGGTGTCGGTCGCTCCCGCGCCCAGCGGCATTTCCATCCAACCCGCCTCCGTCACCGGCAGGCTGGACCAGGGCGGTGTGCAGCTGGCCATGGCCTTCGGCGCGCCGGACGAGGTGGGCAGTGTCACGATGTCCTCCAGCGACCCGGCCGTGGCGGTCGTCAACGACATCGGCTATATCGCCTTCCTGAGCCCCGGCCGGACCGTCGTTACCGCCACGACGAACAACGGCCTCATGACCTCCATCGACGTAACTGTGCTGCCGGCCAAGCCGGTCTCCGCCACGCCGACCTACCGGCTGTTTGCGGCCTATGGCTATTTCAACAGTGAATACAACGGATATATTCCCTTCACCCAGAACAACGCAAAGAGCATGGCCAGCGTGTTCGAACATTCCAGCATCAGTGGGCTCGGCTACAGCACCCGGGTCATGGGGAACCCCTCGAAGAACCAGCTGCTCTCCGGCATTTCCAGCTTTTTCTCGGCCACCACGGACGCGGACGTGAGCATTGTCTATCTCTGCTCCCACGGCCACATGACCAACGGCTACGCGGGCTATCGCATGTCTCTGCCAGGCTATGACGACAGCCCGAACAACGCCAACTATTACATGACCTCCCAGGAGATCCTGAACTGCGTCAGCCGCATCAACGGCAGCGTGGTGCTGATCCTGGATTCCTGCTACAGCGGCGCCTTCCTCCAGGATATGCAGGGCCAGCTGGACGCGCTGGGCGGCAGGGTCGCAGTGCTGACGGCGGCATCCGACACGCGGGCCACCTATTACAAGGTGAAAAAGACCGATAAGTCCGTGGACTTCTTCACGTTCTTCCTGCTCAAGGGCCTGGGCTACAACCACCGGGACGGCTGGTGGAATTCCAACGCCAAGGGCAGCAGGGGATCGTATCCCGGTTATCTGGCCGCGGATGCCGCCGGCAACGGGGACGGCATCGTGACCCTGGGCGAAGCCTTCAGCTACGCCTCCAACAGCATCGCCGCCAACATTCCCGGCTACATGAAAAAGAGCTGGTACTGGGGCGACGCCACCCGGGTGCAGCAGCCGCGCTACTACCCCGGATACCTGAACGACCTGGTGGTCTACCAGCCGCGGTAAGCGGACAAACACAAGACGGCGCGCCTTCTGCCGGGATATGCTCTCCATGCCCCCGGCGGACGGCGCGCCATATTTATGTGTTGCGCGGCGTCAATGCCCCGGGGCCGCGACATGCTTCCCAATTCGGCCCGGCCAGGCGGAACAATTTTGCAAATTAACACAGAAAAAACGAAATAATGCGCACAATTCAACGCGATATGGCGGGCTGGAAGTGTTGACAGATGCCAAAAAACGATGTATAATAGACAAGCAATCAAGGCCATGCACCATTAGCTCAGTTGGTAGAGCACCTGACTCTTAATCAGGGTGTCCAGGGTTCGAGCCCCTGATGGTGTACCAATGCGGTTACCTTGGTAGTGGTTCCGCTTCTCGATTTCAGTCGATCGTTGGCGCGGTCGACTGATTTTTTATGCATTGGTAGCTTCATCGAAGAGATAGTCATCAATACCCTTTTGTCCTGGCATCGGTGTGGACGGGGTTTGCCAGGGGATCCCGTCCTGGTGGAGCTGATCGTCGAGCAATCGACGTATCAACCCGCTGAGTGTCGTGTCGTGACGTCTCGCGCATATCCGCGCGGCGGTGATCATCTGCCGAGGTAACCGCAGCGTCACAACGGGGTCTCCGTACTCAGGTTTATACATGGTGTCACCTCCTGCCTCACATTATACGCTGTATTACAGCGTTGTCAAGCGGATTGACGCCGTTTGATCAGGATGTAGGGAATTGTTAGAGGATTGCAATACACCTGTAACAGATCGCCTCCGGAGGCGCTCTCCGGAGGCGGTGGCCAACGCCGATCGAGACGACGGTGAGCGTGATCTCGGCCACCAGCACGCCAACCAGGGCGGCAGATGTTACGAGGGTATGTCACGCCCGCTCCGCGGGCCGGCACGCTGCGCCGGCCCGCTTCGCTTCGTTCGTACTCCTTCGGCGGCGGCTGGCGGCCCACTGCGCCGCCTGCTCGCCGCCTGTATATCTTCCGTCAGCGTCGGAACGGGTTTCTTCGCCATCGGATGTTCCTCGTCCGGCATGGATGCGGCCAATCATCGTTTGACGGGAAGCTGGCGGGAAGCTGGCGGGAGGTAGGCGGGAGGTTGGCGGGAGGGCCTGGTGGGTTTTTTCCAGTCGCTGCCTTTTCGCCTAAATAGCGCCCACGCTCTCTTCCCGCCGCTGTGTTCCGTTTCGGCTGCGGCCGCCTGGAATGTTCGGCTTGCCCGCATATCTTTGGCCCACCCCGCGCGCTGAAGGTTTCTTCCCCCCGGAGTCCCCGCCCGCGGGCTTGCGTTCGGTTTCGCCCCCCGCCGCCGCTGGTCATCGAGGGGTTGGGCGGCGGGGGGCGCTCGGGTGTGTTTGTTCGAAGCGGCGCCCGCGGGCGGGGCGTGGCGCTCGCTATGGCCGCTCGGCTGCAAGTTCTCCCCTTGGGTCCCTCCGTTCGCGCGTCCCGGCTAGGAAAAAACCCACCAGGCCCATTGTAGGTACACCGCCGACCGGGCCGGGGGCCGGGGGCGGCTCCGGTCGCGGAGGCGCGGGGCCGCCTCTATGCGGGCGGGGGTCGGCTCCGTGCCGGGGCCGCCCCCACAAGCCGCGCGAACCGTCGCGGGCCGTCCTGGCCTCCATCGGCTGCCGTCGTTGCGGGCCGTCCGGGGTTGCGTGGGCGGCTCGCGGGGGCTGGCCCCGGCCTCCGCCGCCCCCCGCCCGCTTTCAAGCGGTAGGCGGACCCCGCGCCAACGCGCCTCTCCGCCGCCCCCGGCCCCCGGCCCTGTGTTTGTTCGTGTAGCGTCGTCCCGGGGACCGGCTGCCGCGCCTCTGCCCGGGTTCCGTCGCCGGCTGTCCGCCTTCGACACGGCTCAGTCGGCCACCGGATGCAATGGCCCAGACGCGGAAGGGGAAGGGGGAGACCGGGGAACCGGTTGGCGAAGATTGCATTCAGCAGCCCTCAGCGGCCCCTCCGGGCCGTTTTCGCGCCTCGGTGCGGGCGATTCCTCGGCCCGGGTATCGTTTCGGCCCCGCAGGGGCCGAAACGGCGCGCTGGCGCGCGCCGTTCTTTTTTCCCCGTTGGTCCTCCACTGGTCCTCCGCTGGTTATCCTTTTGCGCTCTCCCTCTCAACCTCCCAGTCCTCTATGTATACCTCGATAGCATCGGCACAGAGCTGCGCAATCTCCATCCGCTCTGCAATGGCCATGGTCCGCAGCCGTATTGACAGGCTCTTCGGCAGCCGAATATGCAGCTGTACCATATCCGGTTCTCCCGCTTTGATCATAGCCTCGTTTCGCCTGGCAAATCGTCCGTTCGTTGACCGTTTTCGGTTATGCCATTCCATGCCCATCGGCTTTCACCTCCAGCATCGGCAGCTGCATCGGCTTCCCTGGCGGCATGAGCTTTGCCCTGGCCGCAGCTGAAGGGATCGGCGAGCCGGCGCAGCGGACGTGCATGGCGATCCAGCCCGATCTGCCGTCTACCAGGTGCACATGCCGTATTACAGATACGTTTTCGTTGCCGCCGATCACCCGCCCGCATACTGCGCAAACCGTCATTGTTTATCCCTCCTTGTCGAAGTGGCTCGATCATCAGCAGGAGGAATCCCATGCGTGGGCAAGCATAACCGATGATCAAGCCACCGACCAAATTATATCATATCCCGGACACAATCTGCAATCGAACACGGGGAAAAGGACGATTTAGCGCGGTATTTTGCGCACTTTTCTCCGAAAATGCCCGCTGAATGAGAAAAACCCCCACCCGGCGAGGGTGGGGGAAGCGGGTCATTCACCCCGCTACAGGTCGACGTCTCTCAGCGCCTCGATGCAGTTATCTACCTTGTCCAGGATATCCGTCACCTGGTCCCTGACTTCTGGATCCATCTCGATCTTCAAGGCGTCGCCCAGCAGCTGAGAGGCAGTGAGCAAGGACACCTTTGCCAGGTCGAGGCTCTCCCTCGGCTCGTCGCCCTGGAACTCAACAATGGGCACGATCACTGCCGGCCACCTCCGATGGTAGGTATCTGCTTGGCCATGTGCCGAAGCGCGGTCGCCGTGATCGTCAGCTCGCGGGCCGTCTCGCTGTCTGTCCGGAAGATCTCCCGGGCCTTATTGGCCATCATGTCGGCAAGGGTGTTCAGGCTTCTTTCCGCCATCTCGCATATCGCTCTTACGGTCATGCTATCTCCTCCAAACTGTTTATGATTTCTTCCAGGCTGTAGACGGCTACGTCAAGTGTCTCGGCGGCCTGCTCCATCTGCTCATAGCGTTCGGTGCCCTGCAATCCCTCGGAGGTGTTGTCCATGGCCTGTTCCTCGGCCTCCTTGAGCTGCTCAAGCTGCTCCATCAGCTGTCCGGCCTCTTTGATGATCGTGGCCAGACGTTTACGGCGGTCCTTGTTCATGCCTGGTCACCTCCGTCCATAAGCTCAATAACCACGGCACTGTTCATAGCCTGCACGGCCAGGCTCAAGGATTCATCTGCGCACTTCAGCATTTCCTGAATTTTGCCCTTTTCATTTCCGGCCATATCCTGCAAATGCCCCTGCAGATGCATGATGATTTGCATGGCCTTCAAGGTACCCTGTATTTCTTGCCTTGTCATGCCTGGTCACCTCCTCACATCCACCAAGGCCGTGCTTCGGTGGTCTTTACGCCGATGTCTCGCGCCCTGGATACCACGACGCCATTTTCTGCCCAGTTGCGCAATACCGCCGAAAGGTAATACGGGCTCGGCTTGCTGGCCATGCCGGTCTCCTCGATGGCGAGGATCACCGTGGCCGGTTCCATGCCGGCTGCCAACGCTCGCTCGATGATCCCGGCAGCGGCCTTGCTGATCATCTTGTTTATGTTCATCCGATAGGCGTCAGCGATCTGCTCCATGACTTCCCTGGGCGGAAGCTGTCTGCCCTGGTCCTCCTGAAGGTCGTCCATCGTCGGGGCAGAAAACACAGCGGTTTTTGCTGCTCCCTCGCGCGCGCACGCGCGCGCACGCGCGGGATAATAATTATTATAATAATAATTCCCTTCTGGGTTATACTGCTTATCCTGCTGTTCCTGCTGATGCTCCTTAAACTGTACCCCAGAGAATGGACACCTGCTTTGGTAAGGCCCAGCAACCCGTTCCTGGCAAATGGACACAATTTCCAGCCATGAACGGATAGAAGAAAGGCAAACCCCAAGCGGTGGACATTTCTGGTACGGCAGGCA
>JAFUCP010000012.1 GCA_017459565.1 Clostridia bacterium
CAGCAGCGCGCGCTCAGCCAGCGCGCCGTGGCCGATCTCGCGGCGTCCGGGGCTGCGGGAGGGCTTGGCTTCGCCGGTGGAATAGCCCGGGAAGTTGTAGTGGTGCATGTAGCGCTTGCGGTCCTCGGTGCCGATGCCGTCGATGATCTGCTGCTCGGACATGGGGGCCAGGGTGGCCACGGTCATGACCTGGGTCTGGCCGCGGGTGAACACGCCGGAGCCATGGGGACGGGGCAGCACGCCGACCTCGCACCAGATGGGGCGAACCTCAGTCAGCTTGCGGCCGTCGGGACGGATGCCCTTATCGATGATGTGGCGGCGCATGACTTCCTTCTGCACGTTGTACAGCGCGTCGGCGACCTCCTGCTCGCGGCCCTCGAACTGCTCCGCGAAATGCTCGGCCACCTCGGCCTTTACCTGCTCCTCGCGGGCGTTGCGCTCGGCGCGCTCAAAGGTTTCAAACATCCACTCGACCTTCTCCAGCGCGTATTCGCGCACGGCAGCCTTCACGTCCTCGCCGGGCAGGGCCAGCGGGAATTCCTTCTTCTCCTTGCCGATCTCAGAGACGATGCCGTTGATGAAGGCGACGATCTTCTTGATCTCCTCATGGGCGAACAGAATCGCGCCCAGCATGACCTCCTCGGAGACCTCCTTCGCACCGGCTTCGACCATCAGCACGGCCTCGGAGGTGCCGGCCACGGTCAGGTTCATGAGGGAAACCTCGCGCTGTGCGACGGTGGGGTTGACGATGTATTCGCCGTCCACATAGCCGATATTCACCGCGCCGATGGGGCCCGCCCAAGGAATCTGGCTGGTAGCCAGGGCCGCGGAAGCGCCGATCATGGCGGGGATATCGGGGATGTTGTCCTGCTCCACGGACATGACGGTGCAGACCACGGACACGTCGTGACGCATCCCCTTGGGGAACAGGGGACGCAGGGGGCGGTCGATCAGGCGGCAGGTCAGTATGGCCTTTTCCGCGGGACGGCCCTCGCGGCGGTTCCAGGAGCCGGGAATGTGGCCCACGGAATAGAGCTTCTCTTCAAAATCCACGCTCAGGGGGAAGAAATCGATGCCCGGGCGCGGGGTATCGGCCACGGTGGCCGTGACCAGGATGCAGGTATCGCCATAGCGCACAAAGGTCGCGCCGCTGGCCTGCTCGGCATAC
Source organism: Clostridia bacterium (assembly GCA_017459565.1). Classification (GTDB taxonomy): domain Bacteria; phylum Bacillota; class Clostridia; order Christensenellales; family Aristaeellaceae; genus UBA2862. The sequence goes on from JAFUCP010000012.1 coordinate 1,169, forward strand.
TTGCCAAATTCAAGGGTGAGCGTCCGCCCGCCCAGTTCCATGCTGTAGCTCTTGAACATGTGTGTTGCCCTCCTTGGGTTTATCTATTGACATTTAATTGATACCGTTGTCGTTGTGGGAACGGGGTTGGCCCCGGAAGGCCTCTCGCCCGCGCGACATGCCCGCTCCGTTCAGAACAGGCCCATGCCGGCCAGGCAAAGCACGTTCCGGGCAATCTCCACGCCCTTTTTCTTTCCTCGGCGATGTACAGACGCGCGCCTGCGGGCAATCCCGCATCCTGGCGTCCGCACACCGCTCCCGGCCCTTTCGGGACTCCGCGCGCCGAAAAAGCCGTTATCATACCGCGCCGCCGCTCGGCAGGCCGAAGCGGCGGCGCGAAAGGACATATCGTTTGCCGTACCGGGGCTTACTTGCGCAGGCCCAGCTTGGCGATCAGGGAACGATAGGCTTCGATATCGGTGCTTTTCAGATAGTCCAGCAGACCGCGGCGCTGACCGACCATCAGCAGCAGGCCGCGACGGGAGTGGTGGTCCTTCTTATGCACCTTCAGATGCTCGTTGAGATGGTTGATACGCGCGGTGAGCAGCGCGATCTGCACCTCGGGGGAGCCAGTGTCGCCCTCGTGGCGGGCGTAGGTTTCCATGATTTCCTTCTTGTTGAGATCCATGTGTCTTTCCTCCTCATTCTATACGCCGCAAGCCGGGTGAGCCGTCGGAGTCATCGGCGGACCAGGCAAACGGTGGCGTGGTCAATGCGCATTGCCACAAACTGTATTCTACCACAAGCGCAGCGGCTTGTAAACGTCAAAACGCCAGTTTTCAGAAACTTCATAGTCCTGGACCTGGCCGCGCTGCTTCAGCGCTCAAAGCTCTCCACAGCAAATAACCTTTCCGGACATCTTACTGTACTTGTGCCGGTTCCGCGGTCGCGTCATCCGCTGACGGAAGTACTCGCGACATCAAATCTCCCCGCGGGCAGCGGCCCTTTCCGTCAGCAAACCGGCAAGCTGAAAGTGCCCTTACCGCGCAAAGACCTTTGTGTTGCTCTGCCACACCGCGCCGGTCTTTTCCGAGGTGGCCAGGGCGCAGAAGTTCAGGTTGCCCTCGCCCCAGTCGGCGGCGACGCTGAAGGAGCCGGAGGCGCTGCCGTTGCCGTTGCGGTTGAGCAGGCTGCCGTCTATGGCCACGGCCAGGCTGTCCGACGTGAAATCGCAGTTGTCGCCAAAGCCCAGCAGTACCGCGTCAATGCGGCAATTCTCGCTGCCCATGTTGGTCAGCTTCCAGTCATAGGTGAGTATGTCCGGCAAATCGGCGTCCTCGCCGGTCCGCTCCGTCACGGTCAAAATCAGGCGCACGGCGGCATCCCGCGTGCCCTGACCCATCCACTTCGAGGCGGGCACATCCACGATCCAGGCGTTGACCAGCGCGTCCACGTTGGAGGGCAGCAGCTGTCCCGGGGTAAAGCCGGCATTGTTTTCCGCCGCGAAGGCCTCAAAGGCCGCGTCCAGCTTCGGCCCATAGGCCCCGTCGGCGGTGCCGGCGTTGTAGCCCAGGTCGTTGAGCATCCGCTGGATGGCGCGCACCTCCTCGCCCCGCTGGGGCCGCAGGATGGCCGCGTTGGCCTTCACCGTCGCGTACTCCCGGTAGCCGCAATCCTGACAGGTGCGATGGTACTCGCCGTCCGCGTCCCGGGTCAGGGGCACGGAAAGCTGCCAATCGCCGTACACATGGTTCAGGCGCTGCCGGGTTTGGGGCCAGGCCACGCCGTCCGCCGTCAGGCCCTGGTCCTTCTGGAATTGAATCAGCGCCCGCTCCGTGCCGCCGCCATAGCTGCCGTCCACGCCGCCGGGGGCCAGGTAGCCCTGGTCGGCCAGCAGCTGCTGCAGCGCCCGAACCTCCGCGCCCCGCGCGCCCTTGCGCAGCGTGCCATCGGGATCGAAGCTCTCCTGGCGGTCGATGCCTCCGCACACGGTGCAGCGCCGCGTGCGCAGGCCCGCGGAGTGGTCGGTGGCCTGAGTGGTGATCTCCCATTCATACTGATGGGGCAGCATGGCAATGTCCCGGTGCTGCTCCCCGCCGCACATCAGGCAGACGCGCGTCTCCACACCCTTGAGGGTACAGGTGGGCTGACGGGAGACGCTCCAGGCCCCGTATTCGTGGGCCAGCTGGTCGATGACCTCGGTCTGGCTCGTGCCGCAGATCACGCAGGTGCGGGCACGTTGGCCGGGGGCCGTGCAGGAGGTGGGCACCGTCACCGCCCAGCCGCCGTACTCGTGGGGCAGCATGTTCAGCGTCTGCGCCTCCCGCGCGCCGCAGATCACGCACCAGCGCACGCGCTCGCCCGTGGCGACGCAGCTGGGCTCGGAAATCAGCTTCCAGCTGCCGTAGGTGTGGGCCACGGGGTCGGTCTGAACGGTCTCCACATAGCCGCAATCATAGCACTGGCGGCTGCGGATGCCCGGTTGGGTACAGCTGGCCTCCTGTCGCTCCGTCCAGCGCCCGAAGCTGTGGGGAAGCGCGTCAATGGCCTGCGCTTCGCGGTAGCCGCACAGCTTGCACACCCGGTATTGCTCCCCCGCCGCGGCGCACGTGGCCGCCCGGGACACGATCCAGTCCCCGAAGGCATGTTCCATCCGGGGAATCTCCTGGCTCTGGGTCATGCCGCAGAGAGTGCAGGTGCGCGCGTAGAGCCCTGTTTCATAGCAGGTGGACGGGCGCACGATGGCCCAGTCGCCCCAGACGTGGGCGCAGTTGGCCTGTGGCATGTATGGCGCGATATTGGCATAGGGGTTCATTTCCTCCGCCAGCGCGCAGCCGGTCAAAACCGCCAGCAGCGCCGCCGCAATCAGCAATGCGATGGTCTTTCTCATGCTTTTATCCTCCCGCGTATACCCTCTCAATGGAAATTTTCATCTTTGATTTCAAGCAGCCTTTGCGCGTGCGCGGTCTCGCCCTCGGCCAGCAGGCGGCGGATCAGCGTCGAGGAACACACCGCGGCGCCGTCCATCACCGCAGGCACGATCTCCGCCCGGTAGCCCAGCTTCCCCGCCAATGCACGAATCAATGCTGCGTCGCCCCGGCCCTGTGCGCCGAAGGTATAGTTTTCCCCGGTCACCACGGCCTTCACCCGCAGCTCTTCCACCAGGAAGCGCAAAAAATCCTCGGGCGGGGTCGCGCCGTAACTGGGGGTAAACGCCTGTACCAACGCAAAATCGGCCCCGAGAGCTTCAAATTTGGCCAGGTTTTCCGCCAGCGTCAAAAGCGGCGCGGGCGCCCTGTCCGGCCGCAGCACCGACAGCGGGTGCCGGTCAAAGGTGCAGACCACGCAAGCCGCGTCCAGCTCCCGCGCCAGCGCCACCGCCCGGCGGATCAGCGCCTGATGGCCGATGTGGACGCCGTCGAACATGCCCAGCGCCACCACGGAGATCCGGGCATCGAACTCCGCTTCCGAATGGATGATCCTCATGCCCCGTCCCCCGATTTGTACAGCATGGCCTTGAAGCGCACGCTGCCGTCCGGCTGCGGCACGCCGATGCCGGCGAATTCGCCGTTCAGGTACACCCGGACCGCCTCTGCGTCCGGCACGGGAGCGTCCAGCCAGCCCGCGCGCAGCGGGTTGCCGTTTAAAACGGCATGACGGCTGGCTTCCCCCACCCGCACGGCGGGCAGGTGGGCAAGCGGGGCGTCCAGGGGCAAAAGCGCGGTTTTCAGCCCGTCCCCGTCGGCCAACGCGGCCACAGCATCCAGGCTGAGAGCGTCCTCGATTTTGAATATGCCGGCCGCCACGCGCTGGAGCGTCTGCATGTGCGCGCCGCAGCCCAGGGTCTGGCCGATATCGTGGCAGAGTGTGCGGATATACACGCCCTTGCCGCAGCTGATCTTCAAAAGATAGGTGTCCGTGTCCTCTTGTCCCAGGTATTCGATGCCGTCCACCCGGCAGCTTCGCGGCTCAAGCGCCAGCAATTCGCCCTTGCGCGCCAGCTTGTACAGCCGCTTTCCGTCCCGCTTGAGGGCGGAAAACATGGGCGGAATCTGTTGGATATCGCCCACAAAGCGAGGCAGCGCGGCCTTCAGCTCCGCCTCCCCCACGGTTACAGGGCAACTTGCGACGACGCGCCCGGTGGCGTCCTGGGTGTCGGTCTCCACCCCCAGCCGTATGCGGGCGACGTAGGTCTTTTGCTTGTCGATGATATAGTCAAACAGCCGGGTGGCAGAGCCGACGCATACCGGCAGCACGCCGGAGGCCTCCGGGTCCAGGGTGCCGCCGTGCCCCACCGCGGTGCCCTTGGGCAGACGCTTGCGCACAAACACCACCGCGTCCGAGGACGTGCGGCCCGTGGGCTTGTTCAGGTTCAAAAATCCGTTCATGCGGTACTTCCGTTTATGATATGTATCATTTGATTGGTCGTCAGGATCAGGCTTTTGCAACCGTCTCCCCGGCCAGCGCCAGCACCCGCGCCAGGGCATCCTCAAGGGGCAGGTTGATGGTGATGCCCGCCGCGCGGTCGTGTCCGCCGCCGCCCAGGGGCGAGGCGACATCCCTGGCCACGTTGATCGGCGCCTTGGAGCGCAGGGAAAACTTGGTCTCCCGATCGCCGCGCTCCTCGGCAAGCACCGCCAGGCGCACGCCCTCCATCTCCAGCAGGTAGTTGACGATGCCCTCCTTGTCCTCGTGGGTCGCCCCCGCCCTGCGCAGCATGTCCTGTGTCACCCGGGACCAGGCCAGCTGCCCGTCCGGGGAGATTTCCAACTCCGACAGCGCCAGCCCCAGCAGCCGCGTGCGGCCCCGTGTGCGCGTGCGGTAAAGCGCCTCGGTGATGCTGTCAATGGCGATGCCCGTTTCGGCGCATCGGGCCGCCGCCCGGAAGGTCTGCGGGCGGGTATTGGAATAGCTGAACTGCCCGCAGTCGGTGGAGATGGCCACAAACAGGCACTGACCCATCTGTTCCGTCAGTTTGACGCCCAGCGCGTCGATCAGATCCACCACCAGTTCCCCCGCCGCCGCGGCGTCGCCATCCAGCACGAACAGCTGCCCGAAGCCGGGGTTGGTGTGGTGATGGTCCAGCGCGGCGCGAGCCTCGCAGGCCTCAAACAGCTTGAGCCCCGCCTCGCCCAGCCGCGCCGCCTCGGAAACATCCACGGCCAGCGCCGCCTTCGGCGCAAAGGGCAGCGCGCCGTCCGGCTCCGCCACCGTCTCCGCCCCGGGCAGGGACGCATACATGAGCGGCACGCCACCCGGCAGGCACACCACGGCACGCTTGCCCATGGCCCTGAGCGCGTGCCACAGCGCCAGGTTGGAGCCCGCCGCGTCTCCGTCGGGCATGACATGGCCTAAAAGCGCAATATCGTCCTGCCGCTTCAGCCAGTCCGCCAGCGCCTCAATCGTCACCCGTCTCGTCATGGATATGCTGCTCCTTCAAAAGCTGGTTGATGTGCGCGGCGTATTCGATGTTGGTGTCCAGCTCAAACAATATCTCCGGCACATATCGCAAATCCACGCGGCGTCCCAGCTCGCGCCGGATGAAGCCCGACGCCTTTTGCAGCGCCTTCATCATGTCCTTGCGCTTATCCTGCTCCAATATGCTCACCCGCACCTTGCAGTAGCGCAGATCCCGCGTGACCTCGCAGCGCACGATGGACCAGGTGCCGCCGATGCGCGGGTCGTTCAGCTCGTCGCGGATGATGGCGTCGATGGCCTTGTGGACCTCCTGGGAAATGCGGTCAATACGGTCAAAAGATGGCATTTGTCAACCTCCAATTATATAACGCGCAGAGGCGCCGCAGCGGCGCCCGCCTCGGCACAATTTCTTGTCGTACCCGGCGGGCGGCGCTTCGCCGCCCCTACAATTGCTGTTTTTCTGATATCGAACCGAATGAAGCACCACATTCGCGCGCTTAAAGCAGCCGCGCGCGAGTGTAGTCCGGGAGGCGGCAGCAATTGTCCGCAGGCTTTGCTTACCGCTCGATCTCCTCCATCACGAAGCACTCAATGACGTCGCCTTCCTTGATATCATTGTAATTCTCGATGCCAATGCCGCACTCATAGCCGGTATTGACCTCTCTGGCGTCGTCCTTGAAGCGTTTGAGGGAATCGATCTTGCCCTCGTGAATGACGATGTTGTCACGCAGCAGGCGAATCTGCGCGTTGCGCGCGATCTTGCCGTCGGTGACATAGGAGCCCGCGATGGTGCCCACGCCGGAAACCTTGAAGGGCTGGCGCACGGTGGCGTGGCCCAGCAGGACCTCCCTGAACTTCGGGGCAAGCATACCCTTCATGGCAGCCTCGACGTCCTCGATGGCTTGATAGATGACGCGGTAAAGCCGGATATCGATCTTCTCCCGCTCGGCCATCTCCCGGGCGTTGTTGTCCGGGCGCACGTTGAAGCCGATGATGATGGCGTTGGCCGTGGAGGCCAGCAGCGTGTCAGATTCGTTGATGGCGCCCACCGCGCCGTGGATGCAGCGCACGCGCACCTCGTCGTTTGACAGCTTTTCCAGGCTCTGGCGCACGGCTTCCACGGAGCCCTGCACATCGGCCTTGATGATGACGTTCAGGTCCTTGATCTCGCCGGCGGAAATCTGGCTGAAGAGGTCGTCCAGCGTGGTCTTGGTCTGGGTCTTGACCAGCGCGGCGCGCAGCTTGTCCTTGCGCTCCTCGGCCACCTGGCGGGACAGCTTCTCGTCGTCCACGGCGGTGATCTGGTCGCCGGCGTCGGGCACATCGTTGAAGCCGATGACCTCTACCGGCTCGGAGGGGCCGGCGCTCTTCACGCGTTCGCCCAGGTCGTTCACCATGGCGCGCACGCGCCCAAAGGCCGTGCCCGCGACGATAGCGTCGCCCACATTCAGCGTGCCGTTCTTCACCAGCACCGTTGCCACCGGGCCGCGGCCCTTGTCCAGCTTGGCCTCGATGATGATGCCGCGGGCCTTGCGATTGGGGTTGGCGCGGTAGTCGTTTACATCCGCTGTGAGCAGGATGGTCTCCAACAGATCGTCCACGCCCTGGCCCGTGACGGCGGAAACGGGCACCATTTCAGTGCTGCCGCCCCACTCGGTGGTGACCAGCTCATACTCGGTCAGCTGCTGCTTGACATGCTCGGGATTGGCCGCGGGCTTGTCCATCTTGTTGATGGCGACGATAATCTCGACGCCCGCGGACTTGGCGTGGTTGATGGCCTCGATGGTCTGGGGCATGACGCCGTCGTCCGCCGCCACCACCAGCACCGCAATGTCTGTGGCCTGCGCGCCGCGAAGGCGCATGGAGGTGAATGCCTCGTGGCCAGGGGTATCCAGGAAGGTGATCTTTCGACCGTCCAGCTCCACCGTATAAGCGCCGATGTGCTGGGTGATGCCGCCGGCCTCGCCGGCGGTAACGCGGCTCTTGCGGATATAGTCCAGCAGAGAGGTCTTGCCGTGGTCGACGTGGCCCATGATGGTGACCACGGGCGGACGGGTCTCCAGCTCTTCCTCGCTGTCCTCCACATCCTCGCGCTCCAGGGCGTCTTCGGCGGTTTCCGCCAGCTTCATCTCCAGCTCCACGCCGAACTCCTGGGCCACCAGGGAGGCGGTGTCGAAGTCCAGCTCGTTGTTGATGGTGGCGATGATGCCCAGCATGATCAGCTTCTTGATGATCTCGCCCGCGGGCTTGCCGATGCGCTCGGAAAGGTCGCGCACAGTGATGGTCTCCGCCGTCATGAAAGCCTTTTCAATCTTTACCGCCTGGATGACGTTCTTCTGGGCAACCTTCTTCTGCTTCTTGCGGCTGCGCACAAAGTCATCATCATAGTTGCTGAGATTGCTGGCGCCGCCGCGCTGCTTCGTGGTCCCGCGGCCTGTGTTGCGGCTGCGCTCCGGGTCGTTCTGGCGGACATACTGCTTCTTGTTGGGATCGTAGTTGGAGACGCGCTCCTTCTCCACGGAGGGGACCAGCTCCGGTCCCTTGCGGCCAAAGGCGGGGCGCGGACCGCCGAAGCCGCCGCGGGGACCGCAGCCAAAGCCGCCGCCCGCCGGACGGGGC
>JAFUCP010000090.1 GCA_017459565.1 Clostridia bacterium
ACGCCAGCGCTGCAAGCAGAAATCCCCGCCGCGCTTCCCGATCGGCAGGGATTTTTGCGTTTTATACTAAGACCTGATTAAAAGAGGACAAGATTGCCGGGAGCTTTTTTGTGCTGGCAAGGCGAAGTCCCGCAGGCTTGCCGGTGGCAAGTCAAGGGGCTTCAACGCCGCCAGCGCGGAAAAGAACCGGCAGGATGTCCTGTTTTAGTCAGGGATTAGTATAAGCAGCGGGAAAGCCGCCGCGCACCCCGGGCGATCTGCTCCCGCAAATCGCATCCTCGCTCAGCCGTTCCGCCTTCCGGGGTTTTCGCCCGTTCATCGCTTCAATCCGCGCAGACCTGCTTCAGCTTTTCCCACACCTTGACCATCGCAAGGGTATCCAGCCCGCAGTATTTCAGCAGGTTCTCCCGGGCCGCCTGAAGCGCCCGCGGCTCCATGTCCGCCATGGCCGCGAAGGTGTCGGATGCCTCGGTTCCGTTGTGGACGCCCTCCAGGCTGCGATAGTCAAGCGCCGGGTCGTCCGGAAACAGCGCGGGCAGCACGTGCTTGATGGAATATGAGCCCTCCATGGCCCGGGTGTAATACTGCTTTTTCTGGAAGGGCACCATCAGGTCCTGAATATGGTCGTGTATGTTCATCAGATGCGCCTCCAGGTCCGGGTACAGCTGCGCCAGCGCCCGGATGCGCCCCTTCTCAAAGCTCATGTTGTAGGCCAGCACGCACACGTTTTGCGGTATGTCCCGGCACAGCTGCTCCGCCACACCCCGGCGCGGGTCCTCCCCCGGCCAGGCCAGGTACTCCCGGTGCTTAAGCGGCGCACGCGCTTCTTCGATAAAGTGCAGCGAATACTGGAACACGATCTGCTCATAGGGGCAGGAATCGTCATACAGCGGAACGGCGGGCTGGAAAGACTCAAAATCCAGGAAGTACAGCGGATATGTAAGCCCGTCCAGGAAGCCCCGGATCGCCTTTTTGTCGATGACGGGCGGCAGATCGTGCAGCGCGTGGGACACCTGCAAAAGCGCGTTGGCATTCACGGCCTTTTTCGCCTCGATATCTTTAAAGGAGACGATGCCCTTCCGGAGGTTGCCCAGCCGCGTGCGCATCTGCAACCCGGCCACATCAAATATGTTGGGCTTCGGCAGATCGCGGGTACAATACGGGAAAAACGCGCAGCCGTAGGGACTGAAGCAGTGGGCGCCGATGGGGTCCGGGGGCTCCTGCTCCGAGCGCATGTATTTATCCAGGAAGGCGATGCGCGCCTCCACCTCCGCGCGCTTTTCGCGGGCAATGTCCGTCACGTCCTCCAGGGCGAACAGCCTGTCCGGCTCCAACGCGCCGCGGCGCACGTAGCCGGTATCGATATGCGCGATCATGACGCGCCGCACATCATATCCCAGCTGCGTGAGCAGATGGTTCTGGAAGGCCACGTCCTCCAGGTAGATCGGCGTGACGCGGGTGGAGCTTTTCACCTCCACAATCTCCACAGCCCTATCCCCCGACACGCGCAGCAGGTCCACGCTGCAAAACAGCCCGTCGAGGGCGAAGGAAGCCTCCGCGATGACGGGCGTCCCGGCCCGGATCAGCTCCTCCGTCCGGCGGCACATCTGCGTCAGGTCCCCGAAGGGCACCTCCACATAGTCCCCGAAGAGGCCCATGGCCAAATCGCCCACGGCGTTCCCCCGGTCCAGCACCGCCTGGGGAATGAGGGTTTCATCCGCGGCCTCCGGTCTGTTGACCTTCAGCCACAGCTGCTTGGGGCACTGCACCGCCGCGCAGTACCGGGATTTGGAAAGATGAAGCGCCATGTGATCCCCGCCCTTTCAACCCGCCCTCCGGCGGGCGTCATTGCTCTGTGATGCGCCGCACCACCGCGGCGAACTGCCGGTCGTATTCCGCCATTTCTGCCCTGAGCGCCTCCCGGCGGGCCTGCGCGCCGTCGACGGCCCCGGCCCCCAGCCACTTCAGCTGCGCCGCGGCACGCTCTGTCTTGACGGCCACCTGGGTATACTCCGGTCCGATCATCAAAAGCGCCAGCGCGTCCCCCGGCTTGAGATAGCCGCTGCTGATGATGCCGTAGGTATCGAAGATGGTATCGTTGGCGATGGGGCCGATAACCACGTCCGCCGCCAGCGTGTCCCGCGCCCGGCGGTTATGGAAGATGTAATCGAACCAGGCCTGGCTGCGCTCAAAGCGGTGGACCGCAAGGCCCGACAGCTCCAGCTCGTATTCGTTCACCACCGCGTCCCCTCTGGCCCAGCGGTAGGTGAAATCCGCGTCCGGGGTCAGATAAAACCCCTGTCCGAAGTCGGCGTTGATACGGCCGCGGCGGATATCCGGCGCGGGAATCGCCACGGTGCCCGTATGGTACAGCTTCATCACAGCCGCCTCCCTCCGTCTGAATGATGGCGCGGCGCGCCGCCGTGGGCCGGGAAGGCGCCCGGCTCTTGAAGGTACCGGGCAACGGCTTCACACTTGCCCCCATGGGCGGCTCATCCGACAAATCAATTGTAGCATTTTTCGGGAAGAAATGATATACTGGGAGCGGAAAAAATCTCGCAAGTCCCTTTTTCGTCCCCCGGAGGGAGGGCGGCGGGAAAGCGGGGCCGGGAGGCGGACGCGATGCGGAACATCGGCATATTCGCCCACGTGGACGCGGGCAAGACAACGCTGTCGGAGCAGCTGCTTTTGAAGGCGGGGGCGATCCGCAGCGCCGGGAGCGTGGACAGTGGCACAGCCCACACCGATACGCTGGACGTGGAGCGCCGCCGGGGCATTTCCGTGCAATCCAGCTGCGTGCAGCTCACGTGGAAGGGCGAGGCCATCAACCTGATCGACACCCCCGGACACACGGACTTTTCCGCGGAGATCGAGCGCGCACTGTGGGCGCTGGACGGCGCGGTGATCGTCGTCTGCGGCGTGGAGGGCGTGCAGCCCCAGACGGAGCTGCTGTTCGAGGCGCTGCGCCTGCAAGACCTGCCGGTGCTGTTCTTTATCAACAAGCTGGACCGGGAAGGCGCAGACCCCGCGCGAGTGACGGCGCAGCTGCAAAGGCGGCTGTCCCGGCGGGCGGCGCGGACGGACGACCGGGAGGGGCTGATCGAGGCGCTCTGCGACGCGGAGGACGCGCTGATGGAGAAGTACCTGGACAATGGGGACCTTTCCGACGCCGATATCCAGTCGGCGCTTGAGCGACTGGCCCCGCGCGGAGAGGTCTTTCCTGTGCTGTCCGGCTCGGCGCTGCGGGGCCGGGGCATCGAGGCGCTGCTGGACGGCGTCCTTTCCTTCCTGCCCCCGCCGGACGCTTCCCGGGATAAGCTGTGCGGCGTGGCCTTCGCTGCGGCCTCGGACCGGCTGCTGGGCCGGGGGCTGTGGGTGCGGCTGTTCGGCGGGCGGCTCGCGAACCGCCAGGCCGTGAACCTTCCGGGGCGCATCGACCCGCTGACCGGCGAGAGGGCCATGGTGCAGAGCAAGATCACCCAGATCCGCGGCGTGGACGGGGAGGACGCGGGCAGCCTGTCCGCCGGGGAGATCGGCGTCGTATACGGTCTGGGAGCCATGCGGGTGGGCCAGGTGCTGGGGGATGAGGCGCTGCTGCCCAGAAAGGTGAAACCGGGCACACTGCGCGCGCCGCTGACCACCATGCGGGTGGAAGCGGAGGACCCGGCGCAGATGAAGGCGCTGGCGGCGGCCTGCCGGGCGCTTTCGGACGAGGACCCGCTGCTCAAAACGCGGTACATCCAGACCACCGGGGAGCTGCACATGGACGTCATGGGCGCGATCCAGCTGGAGGTTTTGCAGGAGGCGCTCAAGAGCCGCTTTTCGCTTTCGGCGCGCTTCACCAATCCCACGGTGATCTACCGGGAGACCATTGCCCGCGAGGCCGAGGGCTTTTGCGCCTATACCATGCCCAAGCCCTGCTGGGCCATCATGCGGTTCATCATCAGGCCCGCGCCCCGGGGCAGCGGCGTGACGTTCCACTCCGAGGTCCCGGCCAGACAGATCCTGCCCCGCTACCAGCACCAGGTGGAGCAGGCACTGCCGCTGGCGCTCTCCCAGGGGCGGCTGGGCTGGCAGGTGACGGACGTGGACATCGCGCTGGTCGACGGCAGCCACCACCAGTTCCACACCCACCCGCTGGACTTCATCGTGGCCACGCCCTGGGGCATCCAGGACGGTCTGCGCGCAGGTGGCAGCGTGCTGCTGGAGCCGGTGCTGGAAATGCGGCTGCGGGTGCCGCCGGAATACACAGGCAGGATCATCAGTGACGTAAACGCCATGCGCGGCGAGGTGCTGCGCGTGGAGACGGCGGACGACTTCGCCTCCCTCGTGGCGCTGGCGCCGGTATCCGAAAGTCTGGATTATCCCACCCGGCTGGCCCAGGCCACGGCGGGCCGGGGCGGCATGAGCACGCGGCTGCACGGCTACCGCGAATGTCCGCCGGAGCTGGGCGCGACGGCCCCGCGCCGGGGCGTGGACCCGCTGGACACCAGCCGGTATATCCTCGCGGCCCGCAGCGCCCTGGAGGGCGGGATATTCGATCTGTAGTCAAAGCTATAGGAACGGCCCTCCGCGGGCCGCCGTAAATGTCCGCATTTTGCAAGCGATGCCAACGCGACAAGCAAAAATCCCCGCCACGTTCCTTTTGGGGCAGGGATTTTTTGCGTTAGCGGGCTTTGTCAGCGGTCCGGGTGCGGTCCCCACGGGCCGCGCCGTTCATATGACAATGCCCTCCAGGTGGTCCAGCTCGTGCTGGATGATCTGCGCGATCCACCCGGCATACCGCTGGCGGTGGGTCCTCCACGCCGCGTCCCGGTACTTGATTTCAATGTTGCTGTAGCGCGTCGTCCGGCGGGTGCCCTCCAGGGACAGACAGCCCTCCTGCGTTTCATAGGGCGTATCCCTTGAGATGAGGATCGGGTTGTACATCACCACATCCATAGGGCCCATGTTCACGATGATCACGCGCCTGTTTACGCCGATCATGTTCGCGGCCATGCCCACGCAGCCCTGGCGATTGGCCCGAAGCGTATCCTGCAAATCCCGGCCCACGGCCCTGTCCGCCTGGGTAGCCGGCTCCGATTTCCGGCTGAGAAACAGCACATCCCGCACGATGGGGCGAATCACGATCCCATCCCTCCCGTCATATGTGGCCGGCTCCCGGCGCCATCACCGGGCGGCCTGAGATTTGAGGTATTTCAGCTCCCGCTCCGCCAGCGCGGCGAAGAACCGGGCCGCGGGCGCAAGCACCGCAGGATCGGCGGTGAAGCGGGGATGGTGGTTGTCCCAGCCGCCGCCGGTGCCCACCCGGAGCATGACGCCCGGCGCGATTTTTAAATAGCCGCTGAAATCCTCGGCGATCATCGTGGGCGGGTTTTCCGCCACCGTGAAGCCCTGCTCCCGGGCCAGCGCGGCCACCCGGCGGCAGACCCCGGCATCGTTGAGCAGCGGAGCCGGGCCGCGCTCATACTCAAAATCCGCCGCGCAGCCGAAGGCGCGGGCCGTGTCCTTCGCCAGCGCCTCCAGCCGCCGCTGAATGTCGTTCCGAACATCTTCGCTCATGGAGCGCACGGTGCCCTCCAGCTCCGCCGTCTCGGGCGTGACGTTCCAGGTGTTCCCCGCCGCCACGCGGGTAACGGACACCACCGCGCTGTCAAAGGGGTTCACCCGGCGGCTGACGATGGTCTGCGCGGCGGTGACGATGGCCGCCAGCGCGACAATGGGGTCGACGCCCGCCTCTGGGTGCCCCGCGTGGCAGCCCTTGCCGGTGAGCTTCACCGAAAACCGGTCGGCGGAGGCCATCACCGGCCCCGGGCGCACGCCCAGCGTGCCCGCCTCGTACCAGGGATAGGTGTGCCCGGCGAAAAACAGCTGCACATCGTCCAGCAGCCCCGTGGCGATCATGAGCGCCGCGCCCTGATTGACCTCCTCGGCGGGCTGGAAGATCACCTTGACCGTGCCGGGCAGCGCCGTCTCCCGTTCCTTGAGCAGCAGCGCCGCCCCCAGCATACACGCCGCGTGGAAATCGTGGCCGCAGGCGTGCATGACGCCGGGGCGCAAAGAGGCATAAGGCAGGCCCGTCTGCTCGCACACGGGCAGCGCGTCGATATCCGCCCGCAGGGCGATCACCGGGCCCTCGCCCGTCCCGATTTCGGCGATCAACCCCGTTTCGAGGCCCGTATCCAAAAGCCGGACGCCGTGCCGGGACAACGCTTCCCTCAGATACGCCGTGGTTTCAAGCTCCTGCGTCGCAAGCTCCGGGTGCCGGTGCAGCCACTCAAACGCCTCGATCAACTTTTTTTCCTCCATATGCGCAAGCTCCTTTCAGTTCCTTTGGCAGCAGCACCCGCGCGCCCGGTTTTCCGGCCCGACGGGTCAGGCAAGCCCGGGCCGTTCACATCAGTGGATCTTCACCCACTTCTCATACAGCGGGGGCGGCAGTATGGCGCGGTAGAGCCGCGCGTACATCCGCCGCACCCCGTCCGCGGAGGGCCGCTCCCTCACCGGCAGCGTCAGAATATCAAAGTCCACCCCGTAGACCGTCGCCTTCACGCCCGTTTCGACCAGGCCGTTTTTCAGGTAGAAGACCAGCCGCCGCCGGCGCAGGGCGACCTCCCCGAGGGCTTCGGCACCGTCGGGGTCGTCCACCTCCAGCAGCACGCAGTCCATGTCCGCAAGGGGGCCCTCGATCAGGGCGCGCATGAAGCGGCTGCCGATGCCCCTGTCCCGCAGCGGCTCGTCCACCGCGTAGTAGTCGAACAGCGCAAGCCGCCCCAGCAGCACAAAGAAGGCATAGGCCAGGATCGCGCCGCCCTCGACGGCTCCGTAGCACACATATTCGCCCCTCGTCATCGCCTGCTCGATCCGGGAAAGCGGCTTCAGCTCGTCCGGCGGGAAATCCCGCGTCAGCCGCCGGGCGTACAGGTCGCGCACCTGCTCTGCGGTCAGCGCCTCAACAGACATTTCAGGCACCGCGCACATCCCCCTCCAGAATTTCGCGCACCGCGTCCAGGCTGTCCGCAAACCGTATGCCCGCCTGCTTTTCCGGCGAGGACAGGCCCATTTCGATCATGCGGTCAAGCTGCGCCCTCAGCGCGTCGTAATAGCCGTTCAGGTTGTACAGTATGCAGGGCGCGTCCAGATGGCCGAGGGACACCTTGCTCATCACCTCGGCGATTTCCTCCAGCGTGCCCGTGCCGCCGGGGAAAGCGATGAAGGCGTCGCCCAGCTCGATCATCTTCGCCTTGCGCCGGGACATGTCCTCCGTCACGATCAGCCGGGTGATGGCATCGTAGACAAAGCCCGCCTCCACGAAGAATCGGGGCTCCACGCCCGTCACCTCGCCGCCCGCCAGCAGCACGCTGTGCGCCAGCTCCCCCATCAGGCCGGATTTTGAACCGCCGTAGACCAGGGCGTGGCCGCTTTCGCCAATCCAGGTCCCCAGCTCTCTCACCGCCGTCCGCAGCGCCGGGTCGCTGCCCGGGTTCGCGCCAAGGTACACCGTGATGTTCATGTCCGTCCCCCTGTCCTCGGCATCCTACCGAATGATATAGGCGTCCACGATTTCGCCGACGTACATCGTGTGGCAGTCCCGGTTCGCCATGGGATTGGTCCCCGGCACGTCCTGGGGATACATCCGCGCGCGAATGTCCCCGGGGATCCGATCCAGCGCCTGGTCCTGGGCGTAGAGGATCTTGCACTCCAGGGTCAGCGGGTACTGGCGCACGCCGGGGGTATGGAGGGTCCGCGCATCCTCCAGCAGCAGGCCCGCCGCGCTGACCTTGTCGATGTTGAAGCCGGACTGCCCGCCGCAGATGCGGTTGATGGCCGCATCCGGCCCCTCCAGCGGGATGCTGACGGAAAACTCGCCCGTCCTGTCCAGCCGGGCCTTGGTATAGCGCCCCTGGCGGACGTACACATGGAAGGTCGGGCGGCTCCACAGGGTGCCCAGATGCCCCCAGCCGATCACCATGGCGTTGAATTTGTCGCCGTTGGTGTTGAGTAGCACGCCCCTCGGAACGGCGCTCAGGATGTGGTTCACATAGTCGTTCACACGGATGCTTTCCTTCATGGCTGCGTTCTCCTTTCAAATTCATCATGAAAGCCTAAATCAAAGCGGGCCGGCGGTCACAAAATCCGCGCCGGGTTCCACAGCATATAGTCCCCGGACACCAGCCGGTACGCCACGCCCCGGAGCGTCCCCTCGATGCTGTCGTGGAAGCGCGCCCGGCCGTGGCAGTGGGCATAGACCACCTGCTCGGCGCCGTATTCCTCGGCCATATCGGTAAAGGCGCTGCGCTTTTCCAGGATGTTCGTGGGCGGGTAGTGCAAAAACATGATGAAGCGGCGATAGCCGTCCCCCTTCGCCGCCTCGAAGGACGCCCGCAGGCGCTCCGCCTCCCGCTGCACCAGCTTCTCGGCGCGGACCGCCTCCTTTTCGTCCCAGCCCGTCACCCGGCCGCGGCGGTCCAGATAGAAGGGGCCCTCGAAGGTATAGCCCTTGGTGCCCACCAGGGCGCAGTCCCGATAGGGAAAGTAGTTGTTTTGCAGAAAAAACAGCCTGCCCTCAAACTGCCGGTTCAGCGCGGCGGTCTTTTTCGCGTCCCAGAACATATCGTGGTTGCCCCGCAGCAGCACCTTGCGCCCGGGCAGGGCCATGATGTATTCCAGATCCCTTTCGCACTCCGCCAGGTTTTTGCCCCAGCTGTGGTCCCCCGCCAACAGCAGGGTATCGCTTTCCCGAACCACAGCCGCGCAGTTCTTCCGAAAGCGCTCCTCGTGGTTCCTCCACACCGGGTCCCTCAGCTGTCCCTGCGCCTTCAATTGGGATTGGAAGTGCAAGTGCAAATCCCCGATCGCGTAAAGACTCATGCCGCGCCTCCAATTCCTGTCTTATGATCCGTCTGCCCGGGCCATATCTCCGTCTTTTGCACGATGCCCTTCCCGCCCGCGCCGCAATGGGCGGCGTACAGCCGGGCGATTCGCTCCGCCGGTCCGGCCTCGCGCGCCCGTCGCAATGGCGCGGAGCTTTCACCGTCCCCGCTTGGCCCGACACGCCGGACAGTATTTCGGCCAGCTCCCGGCGGACGCGTCGAAGCTGAATTCCTTCCCGCAGCCCCGGCACCTTCTCGTGACCCTTTCCGCCGTTCGGTGTTTCGCCCGGCACGCCTGGCAGCAATCCGGCCAGTGCTGCACGTTCTCCGGGAGGGTAAAGGTCTTTCCACAGTACTTGCAGGTCACAGTCGTCGTTCCCGGCGACGCCTGTCCCTGTCCGCCTCCGGCAAACAGCCCCTTCAGCCAATCCAGCATCCCTGCTCCCTCCTTTATTCGCGCATGTTATTGTATGATTGTCGGCGTCTTGCCCTGCGGGAGCCGCCGACCCGGAAAACGTGCCGTTTTCCTAATCATGTTCGATTGTCGGCGTCTTGCCCTGCGGGAGCCGCCGACCCGGAAAACGTGCCGTTTTCCTAATCATGTTCGATTGTCGCCGTGCTGCCCTTCGGGGCCCGCCGACCCGGAAAATGTGCCGTTTTCCTAATCATTATATCATGATTGTCCCGGCTCCGCCAGACCGTCGGCGACGGCGGCGCTCAAACAGGCTCGGATTCCTGTTGCAGCACCGGCCCGCCCGCGCGGCGCCGGATGTGGGCGCAGTCGTTGAACAGCTCAACCCTCGGAAAGACATAAGCGCCGGCGTTCACCGGGAAGTTGAGTATGATGACGGAGGTGAAATCATACGGCAGCACCGACGCCACATAGGGAAAGGGCAGATTCAGCAGATGCGCCAGCACGCACGCGCCGGAGCCGCCGTGGCTGAACACCGCGAAGGTTTCCTCCGTGCCGCTTTCACAGAAAAATTTCAGTCCCTCGTGTCTGTAGCCATGCTCCGCCAGCAGTGCGTCAAAGCTCGCGGCGATGCGGTCGCAGTATTCCACGGCAATGTTGCCGTCAAAGAACGGATGCTGCCGCCAGTTTTCACCCTGAAAGTCAAAGCCTTGCGCCAGCATGACATCGCCCAGCGTCCAGGGATGGCCGTCGTGGGGGATGCCGGGCCCGCCCCAGGATATCTCGTGCATATAATCCAGCGTGGTCACCGGCAGCGCCAGCCGCCTGGCCGTATAGGCGGCGGTCTGCTGTGCGCGCCCGCAGGGAGAGGCGTATATTTTTGAAATGCCCTCCTTCGCCAGCCGCTCCGCCGCCGCCGCGGCCTGTCGCCCGCCTTCCTCGGTCAGACAGTCGTTCACATAATCAGGTTCGCCGTGCCGGACAAATACAATCCTCATTCTTTCCTCCCCGGCCCGCCGTCGGGGCGGACCTGTTCCTTCGTTCCCGGGCCGCGGGGCCCTGCCTGCGTCCATACAACCATTATAGCACAGTCCGGCGGCGCTGACCATGCCTTCGCAACGGATTTGTTGCCCTTGCTTTTTGCAAAACCGGCGGTAACACTGCCCTCAGGCACGCCGAAAAGAGCGCCCGCTGAATCGCCGGATGGCGTTGAAATGGGCATAAGAAAGGGCCGCCCCGGAGGCAACCCACACGGGTCGCATTGGGACAGCCCTTTAAATCAACCGTCGGCCCGCCGGAAGGACGGCCGCGCGGCCGTTACTTCCGAATCCAGCCGACCGCGCCACGCAGGCTGACGATGAGCCACGCCCCCTCGTCCTTCAGGATGGGCAGGGTGGTGTTCGCATCCAGCAGCGCGACCTTGGGCGCCAGCGTGTCGTCCCAGGCGTATACCGGCGTCTTTGCATCCGTCACATACCTGGCGGGATCGACGATGATGTAATCCGAGTTCACCCAGCCCTCCAGGCTGTCCTCGGAATCCGAATCAAAGCAGTGGGCCCATCCGTCGATCTGCCGGTCCACAAGGACGAAATCGCCATACTTCAGCTTCCTCACCACACCGGAGGCGGCGTCGGAACTCTTGCGCATGGTCAGCTCCTCGCAAAGCACCACCGCCTGAAGGCCGATCTGCCCTTCGCCGTAGGGCGGGATGATTTCCGCATGGGCCGCCGCGGCGCTGCCAAGCACGAGAACCAGAACCATCAGAACCGAAAGCCATGTCATTTTCTTCATTTTCATTTCCTCCTGTATATTTGCCTTGATTGTTGGACGGGAAACCCGGCCATATTGTTCCAATTTGTATGGCGGGGTCCCCCTCTTGCGCCGCCTCAGCAGCCCTTTCGCCCGCTTCTGTGATCCTCGACGGAGCAGGCGCCGGGCGTGCCGTACTCGATCAGTCCCGCGTCCGCAGGGTCGATGGACACCCGGCCATCCTCAAACACAAACGCCGGGATTCCCACATCCCCGACGGCCTTGCAGCGGTCAAAGACGGGGCTTGTGTCCCGAAGACGCATAAAGGCGCTCATGTTGCGGATGTTTTCGCCGATGTTGACGTACTCAAACGCATCCTCCCGCCCCGCGATCTGCGCGTGAACATAGTCGCAGTAGGGGCAGGTGGGCATACCGTAAACCCTGATCATTCCTCTTTCCTCCCTTTCTCTTTCATGCCGCTCGGGCCCGGGGCCGCCGCAAAGGCCGGCGCCTCACAGCTTCCCGCGCTCGCGCAGGATGCGCTCCACGAGGGCGACGCACTCAAACACCAGAGCGTCGCAGTGGGGCTTTTTCTCTCCGCCCAGCTCCCGGTTCCTGCGAAGCAGGTCGGCGCAGTCCAGCATCCCATCGTGGCCGGCCCGGAGCGCCTGATAGTACTCCGCCGGATTGTCAATGCCGAACAACCCCAGCACCACCAAGCCGCCGGTGATCGCGCCGCAGGCCGACGCCCGTTTCAAGCCGCCGCCGAAATTGGCGCAAATGCCCATCGCCTGTTCTTCGGTGAGGCCCGCGTCCTCGGCGAAGGGCACCACCACGGCCTGTCCGCAGTTGTAATGGGGCGCTGTCGCCGCCCGCAGCTGTTTTGCCCTTTCAAGGTACCTGCTCATGGTCCCGTCCTCCGCGTCTGTCGGTATCATGGGTTCGTCGCGCCGTCCTGCTTGTGGATTTTGGAAGAGATATATTCGGCAACCGTCTGCCCGCCACTGGCCCCCAGCCGCTGCAAAAACGACAGGGCCTCCTTCTGCCTGTCCCGGGGCAGATTCACCATCGCCGCCAGGATCGCCTCCGCGCTCTTCCACTTCTGCTGGCCGATCTCCCGGAAGCTGTCCGCGCCGGTGGATTCAAACAGGGTAAACAAGATCTGAGTCATGGCGCTCCTGGTTTCCTCGTCGTTGTGAAGCAGCCATTCGCTCAAAAACCTTTCGAACCACCGGCTCGCGTCGGACTGCTCGGCATCGACAAAGCGGTTCCTCAGCACCTCCCAGCTGAAGCCGTCGTGTTGGAGGATACCGTTCTGCACGCTCTTGACCACGCGGTTTTCGGCCAGGGAGGAGAGCATCACGCCGATGATGGAGGTATCCGGGACGATGCTGACCAGCTTCGGAAGGACGCGCCGGTAGCCCTCCGTGCGGAGCATATCGTCGTGGAAGCCGGGTCCGTCGTTGGAGTAGACGGCCAGCACGCGGTCCTGAATCGGCTGCTTACAGCGGGCCGCCGCGAAAACCGCCATGTTGCCGCCCTTGGAGTGGCCGCCCACGCGAAGCGCGCCGCCCTGTCGTTCACCCACCCGGTCCAGATACTGCGCGGAGTGCCGCTGGCCTTCGGTTTCGTGCAGAAAGCTGAGGTTGAAGTCCTCCCGCCAGCCAACCAGGGTCCCATCGGTGCCGCGAAAGGCGATGTAGGCGCTCTCATCGGGCAGCAGGAACGTCACGGCGGCGAACTGCATCTCCCGGGCGGCGTCCGTCTCATCCAGGTACCAGCACAGCTTCACGTCCCTGAAGCGCGCACCGCACAGCATCTTTTCCATGAGCAGCGGCGCCTTTGCCGTGAAGGACTTCAGCGCCCGGATCTCATCTTGCGTATGGGTTTGGAAGAAGGCGTCGCAGGCGTCCCGCAGCGGCACCGCCCGCCCGTCCATGGAAACAATGCCCCTGAAATCCGTATAGACCAATTCCGCCAGGACGAGGTTGTCCACCTCGTTGAAGGGATCGACGGCGAAGGGCACATCGCAGCGCCATTCCAGGTAATCAAAGATATTCGCCATGAAGCATCCTCCCGTTTCGCGGTGGATCAGTCCGCCCCGTCCAGGGCTGAATACCCGCGCTCATACAAAATTCGCGCGCCATAGGTCCACGCGGCGCCCGCGCCTTGCTCCAGCGCGGGAGTATTGATGGCCAGCCTGCCGGGCATGTCTCCGTCCCCGAAGATCGCGCACAGCGCGACGGGAACGTTGGCGTTGAACGCGCCCGCATTTTCAGAGCCGACCGCGGGGCGGCGGGGTCCACGCCGAAGCCCGCCGACAGACAGGCGCACACGATGGCGTCCGCCTCCGCAAAGGCCGCGGCGTCCACGGGCAGGTTTTGGCTCAGCAGCACGAATGTCGCGCCACCCGATCATTATACCAAATAACACCCCAAAGCGCCACAGGCAAAGGCGGCGCCGTGGCAATAATTCTTTTCAGGCGCCCGCCCCGGCCCGCGACGGTTCAAACACCGTCCTGCTTCCGCGGGCTGCTCCAGGGCTCGCTCCGGCGCAGCTCGGTGTAGACCATGCCGCGCTTGCCCCTGTCGGAGCGCATCAGAGAAATGTGGTCCACCGTCATTCCAGCGGGGGGAACCTGCACCGCGGGTCTGCCGATGCCCCGGCGCAGCAGTGTGATATGGGGCGAAAACCGCTTTCGGTCGAAGGGGATGCCGCTGTCCGCGAGGCCGCGGCGCAGCGCGGCAACGCAGCGGTTCAGCGCCGGACAGGGCGCAAGCCCCGCCCACCACAGGTCGCCGAAGCTGCCGAAGCCGTCAAGTGCGAGGGTGAAGGGCTCTACCGGGGGCAGATCGACGGCATCCGGGTCGGGGTATTCCCCGATGAAGGCCAGCGTCAGGTGCAGATTCTCCGCGCTGGTGAAATTGCCCGTCACGCGCTGGGACTCCATCTGGCGCTGCACCCGGCGCAGCGCATCCTTCATCTCCTCAGACAGGCATATGGCAATGAAAAGCCGCATACGGGCTTCCTCCCTTCAAGGCGCGCCCCGGATAGCGGCGCGCCGGGCGCGTGTTTTTTGGAATTCTCGCAGCCTTCCCGCCTTTTTCATTTCAGCCGGTGCGAAAAGCCGGGATGCCGCGCCCATGGCGCGGCGGATCAATCATGGTTCCCGGTCGTCGTCTCCGCCCGGTGGATCGCCTCGTCCACGTCCT
>JAFUCP010000091.1 GCA_017459565.1 Clostridia bacterium
CGACTTCCTGCTCATCCTCCGCGGGCTGCGCTTCGACGACTTCCTGCTCATCCTCCGCGGGCTGCGCTTCGACGACTTCCTGTTCATCCTCCGCGGGCTGGGCCTCGACGATTTCCTGCTCATCCTCCGCGGGCTGGGCCTCGACGATTTCCTGCTCATCCTCCGCGGGCTGGGCCTCGACGATTTCCTGTTCATCCTCCGCGGGCTGCGCTTCGACGATTTCCTGCTCATCCTCCGCGGGCTGAACATCAATGATTTCCTGCTCATCCTCCGCGGGCGTCAGGACGTTGACCCCGGAATCCAGCGCGGCCGTCGAACCGTCCGCGCCCTGGGCCTCAAGCACGATCGCGTAATAGCCGTCCCTGTCCGGCGTCCAGCTCCAGACGAACCGGGTATCCCCGTCGCTGGCGTTGGCGGCCTCCACGGTGGGCCAGTAATGGCCGCTGCCGTCGGAGGAAAGGCTCCAACGATAGTGCCGGGTCTCCACGGGAACACTGCCGCCGAAGACCGTTT
Organism: Clostridia bacterium; assembly: GCA_017459565.1. Lineage (GTDB taxonomy): Bacteria > Bacillota > Clostridia > Christensenellales > Aristaeellaceae > UBA2862. The sequence continues at coordinate 514 of JAFUCP010000091.1, forward strand.
CGCCGGAGAAATCGATGCGATAGCGCAGGCCGACGGCGTTGATAAGTGAAAATTCAATCTGCGCCGGCTGGCCGGGATAGATCGCAGCTGGCGACGTGCTGAAGCCTTCGATGGCGGGCTGGGCCACGGCGTCCACGGTGACGCTCATCAAATCGACCCCGTCCATCTCCTCCACGACGGGCTCTCCGTCGGAGGGCAGGAACACCGGGTCCGCCACCTGATCGGGATAGCAGCCCTCGCCGTGAATATGCTCCTCCAGGCCGCAGGTCAAAAACTGGGCGTAGCAGGCCTCCGTATGCGCGTGACCCTCGACGCCGTCCAGGCCGCAGACGAGTTCATATCTGTAACATTCCGCCCCGTGCAGATGCTCCTCCAGGCCGCAGACCGTTCCGGGCGTCATGGTGACGGCAGGCTGGACCATGTTCAGCGCCACGGCGAAAACCACCACGACAGAAAGCGCCGATACCAACGCCAGGCGTTGTTTTCTGCGCTTCTTATCCCGGATGAATTCCGCGATTGTCTGTTTGAAATCACGCTTCATAGCTTCACGCTCTCTTTGTCAGAGTTCTCCCAGATACCTGAAGTGGTTCAAAGGCCAGATCCTGAACAGGATTCTTCCCACGACTTCGTCCACGGCCACACAGCCCACGGCCGTGCTTCGGCTGTCCACGGAGGTCTCCCGGTTGTCGCCCAGCACGAACACCTTGCCGTCCGGCACCTGATAAGGCAGCTCGATATCGCAGATGCCCTTGGAATATTCCTGGACATAGGGCTCGTCCAGCGGCACGTTGTTCAGAAAAACCCTTCCGTTGTCGTCAATATCGATCCAGTCTCCCGCCGTGCCGATCACGCGTTTGAGTACCAGCTTATTGTTGAAGTAAAACGAGCAGACCTGCCCGGGCAGATATTGGCTGTTCTTGACGCCCACGATGATGTCCCCTGCGCTGAGACTCGGCTCCATGGAGGTGCCCGTAACCCGCATCACCGGCAGAAACAGCGTGGCCGCCAGCACCGCCAGAGCCGCCACCACAAGCAGCGTGCCCACGGTGCTGCGCAGCGCGCGGCGGTACTTGCCGCGGTGGTTCAATCGTCTCATCTCCGATTCGATTTCCTCGAGATCGGGAAAATGCTTGCGGGATTCCTCCATCAACGCTTCTCCTCCTCGGCGTCCAGACGGCCCTGGATTGTCCTGAGCAGGCCCTCCATGCGCCCCAGGCGCTCGCCCAGAGAGTCCTTGCCGGTCAGCTGCTCCAGCTCCGCCACCTTCAGCTCCGCCTCCCGGCAGCGCTTCTCCAGCTCCACATTGTCCTGGCGCAGCTCATAGATCAGCTCCACGAGTTCATAGCGGCTCAGTTTCTTCAGCCGGTCCCTCTTTTCCATGGCGCCTCCCGCTTGACAGAAAACGATTTCCTTAAACTTTATAAAATTACCTAACACTGCTTAATCGATTAATCACTCGCGTATAAAAAGTGGTGAATCGATTCATCACCGTAATTAATAATATTTTCAAATGACTTGACTGTCAACACCCGGATGGCAATACAGCAAAAAATGATTAAAAGATGTAAAATAACGAGCATTTTGCGCCGAAAAAGCGGCGCGGAAAGGCCCGGCCGCCGGACTATTTGCCGTATGCCCACGCATAACAGTAGGCCTGGGTCCGGGCCGCGAAGGCCTCGGTGCGCAAAAGCCGCTTCATCTCCTCGCGGGTATACCAGCCCGGAACGATTTCCTCGGCGTCAGAGGTGCTTTTGCCAAAGCTCCCCGACGCCGTGCCAAAGACGCAGATGTTCCGCTCGTTGGCAAAGCCGACGGCGCTGTAGCTGTTGTCCAGCATGTCGTCGATGCGCGTGAGCGTCAGCCCGGTTTCCTCCCACAGCTCCCGGCGGGCGCTCTGTTCCGGGGTCTCGCCCGCGTCGATCAGCCCCGCGGGAAAGTTGTACAGCCACTGTGCCATCGCCATCCGGTACTCCCGGTTGACCAGTATGCGCTCGCCGCTCTCGTCCGTGAGGATCATGACCACGGAATCGGGCGTCTTATTCTGAAGCGCCTCCAGGGTTTGGATGTCGGGGTTGCGGCTGATGATTTCATAGGTCTTTTCGCGTCCCTCGGCGGTGAGGTAATCCACGTCGTAACGGGTGATGAACCGTCCCTCGTGAACCTTTCGGATGCCCCGGTATTTCATAATATGTCAACTCCTTTTCCGCCAGCCCGAAAAGCCCGGCGGTTTTCGCAATGCTATTTTACCATGAAAGCCAAAGGAAGGCAATCGTCCGTCATTTGAATCGCGGAGATGGACACGGCGAGCCCCATCCGCTATAATATAGGGGAAATGATTCTGTTAATTTCAGGTTTTTCTGTAACGAAAGCGGCCTTTCCCCGTCCAATCCACGAAATCATTCGGAAGGGGGTGATGAACTGTGGACAACGAAGCCTGTGAAAAGCTCTACGAGGCCTGTTACATGCGCGTGTTTTCCTATGTGATGACGCTGGCCGGCGACCGCCACCAGGCGGAGGAGATCACCCAGGAGACCTTCTTCCGTGCGTTTTCGAGGCTGAAAGAATTCCGGGGCGAATCCGACGAGGTCACATGGCTGTGCGCCATCGCCAGGAACCTGTTCACCGACGAAAGGCGCAGGCAGTCCCGCGCCCAGGCGATGCCAGAGGAGGCCGTGTCCAGGGAAAAGGGCGTGGAGCAATCCGCCGTGGAGCGGGACGCCTCCTTCCGCATCCACCTGGCGCTGCACGGACTGGAGGAGCCCTACCGGGAGGTATTCGAGCTGCGCGTGTTCGGGGAGCTGTCCTTCAAACAAATCGCAAGCATATTCCGCAAGACCGAGAGCTGGGCCCGCGTCACATTTCATCGCGCCCGGGCCAGGCTCAGGGAAAGGATGGAGAACAATGAGCAAGGAATGTGAAATCATCCGCGACATACTGCCGCTGTACGCCGACGACGCCTGCAGCGATTCGAGCCGCGAGATCGTCGATGCGCACCTCAAGACGTGCCCGGACTGCGCGGCGTATCTGGACCGCATCCGCACCAGCGAAATCGAGGGCGAGCTTCGGGACGAAAAGGCGCTGGTGATCCAGCACCAGGCCAGGCGCTTCAAGCGGCGCTCCACCGCCGCGGGCAGCATCGTTTCGGCGCTGTTCATGGTGCCGATCTACATCTGCCTGGTGGTGAACCTCGTCTCCGGGCACACGCTGGACTGGTTCTATGTGGTGGCCGCGAGTCTGCTGGTGGTGGCGGCGCTGACCGTAGTGCCCATCATGGTCCCGGAAAGCAAGCTGTTCTGGACCCTCTGCGCCTTCACCGCAAGCCTGATCCTGCTATTGGCCGTGTGCGCGCTGTACACCCACGGGGACTGGTTCTTCGTGGCCTCGTCCGCGTCCCTCTTTGGCCTGTCGGTGGTCTTTTTGCCCTTTGCAATCCGGGCAAAGCCCCTGCGCCAGTGGGTCGAGGGCCACAACAAGCCGCTGCTGGTGCTGATCGTGGACGGCATACTGTTCGGCAACATGATGAATATGATCAGCCTGCACCAGAAGGGGATGGGTTTCACCATGCTGGTGGCGGCGCTGGTGGTGGCGGCGCTGGGGCTGCTGGCCGGATACATCGCGATGAAGGACCGGCGGAGAAAATGAGCGGGATATCCCGAAGCCTGCGCCGCCAAATATAAAAAAGCAAAAATGAACAAGATATGGCCGTTTTCCAATGCAATTCTAATCTGTTTTCCTTGCCGTCTCATTTTTGACTGCTATAATGGGCCCATCAAATCGAACGGAGGATACCAGCCATGACGCAGTTTGAAATGACCGAGAAGCTCTCTGAAAAGTGCAATGTGACCCTGGAGGAGGCCAAGACCGCCCTGGAGACGGCGGGCTGGAACACGCTGACGGCGACGCACCTGCTGGAGCAGGAGAGGTTCCGCCGGATGCAGGCGCTGAACGAGGCTCTGGCCGAATCGGAGGCCACGGCAGTGCAGTTCGCGCCCGAGGAGGCCGATGCGAGCGCCGTCGCGACGGAAGACGCCGCGACCGTCGAAATCGCTTCCGAAATCAGCGCGACCGCCGAAGCCGCCTCTGAAAGCGGCGCGTCCGCCGAGGGCGCGAAGGCGGCGCGGCGCTGCCGGGGCTGGGGGCTTAAGAATCTGGCCGATCACCTCCGCCGGATCCTGGCCTTCGGCAACCGCAACCGCTTTATCGTCCGCAGGGACGGCGAGGCGCTGCTGGACATGCCCGTGACCGCGCTGGCGCTGCTCACGCTGTTCGCCTTCTGGGTGAGCGTGCCGCTGCTGGTCATCGGGCTGTTCACAGGCTGCCGCTACAGCTTCTCCGGCAGGGAGCTGGGCCGCAAAGACGTCAACAGCGCCCTGGAAAGGGCCGCCGACGCCGCCGGGCGCGCGAGGCAGTCCGCCGCGAAGGCCTGACGGGAATTTTCACAGATCAGGACCGTCCCATAAATCTTTCGACGGCCTCTGAAACCGACGCGCGGCAGCCCTTCCCGGCGCTGCCGCGCTGTTCGTTAAAACAAATGGCTTTCCCCGGGCGGCGCGGGCCCTACAGGCCGGCCAGGGGCGTCTGCTGGCTCTCTTGCAGGAACGCCGAAACGGCCCGGTCGAAGGCGGGGTCGATCTGGCTGACGCGGCCCATACCCCGCACAAGGGGATCGATATACCGCTTTTTGGCGCGCACCACGATGCCGCCGGGATCATGGACGATCCGGCTGTACCGGCAATAGCGCGCCCATTTTTGTTCAAACGCCCCGTTCCGGCACAGCTTTGCGATCAGGAAGGGCTCGTCGCGCCACAGGTCCGCCATGTCGATGGCTCCGGCCCGCAACGCCTCCATGAGCAGCACCGCCAGCGTCTGCATGGAGAAGCGGTCCGGCTCCGAGACGTAGATCCTGCCCGTGTCCAGCGCGCCCCGGGCAAAGGCCAGGGCCGCGTCCAGGCGCGCAAAGCCCAGCTCCGGCCTGCCGTCCTCCCCGCGCAGCACCGCCAGCGCGTCCAGCATCCAGGCCGCCCTGTCCCGGGAAATGAGGCCGTAGTTCACCAGGTTGCCCAGCGTGTATTCCAGTCGGTCCGCCGACAGGCGCGGGCTGTCGTTGTCCGCCACGGGATACAGGTGATAGTCCGCCACGTCGTCTGTAGCCAGGCCCAGGCCGCGCAGCACGGCCTGTATGGCTTTTGAGCCCTCGATGGCCGGCCGCGTGCCGTCCTCCGTGGCCTCCTGCTTCATGCTGTCCCCCAGCATGAAGTCCACCACATGGGCAAAGCAGGGTGTGGCGATATCGTGAAACAGCCCCGCCAGCGTCTGGCGCGCATCGCCGGTGAAGCGCCATATGAGCAGGGCGACGCCCACGCTGTGGTCAAAGCGCGAATAGGGCTCACGCAGCTGCTGAAACAGCGGAAAGGACGTGTATTCGCAGCCGCAGTTCATGCCCACATGCTCAAGCCGCCGCATTTCCGGCGCGTCCATGGCCGCCGCGACGAAATCCGGCAGCGACGGCGAATAGATATCCCAAAGCCTCATGACCGTTCTCGTCCCCGGCGCCCGTCAGGCCAGCAGCCGCATGATATTGGCGCACAGCGTGGCCAGCGGCGTGCCCACGACATAACCCATCAGCGCCATCAGGATGCCCACGGGCACCAGCGAGCCGGAATAGGAGCCCGCCAGCACCGGCGCGGAGGCGGTGCCCCCGATGTTGGCCAGGGAGGCGACGCCCGCGGTGAACAGATCCAGCTTCAGCGCCTTGCACACCAGCAGCATGAGGGCCGCGTGAACCGCCAGCACGATGAAGCCCGTGAGGATCCAGGCGGGGGCGTCCCCCAGCTCCGAAAGACTCGCCCGGGAGGCCAGCAGCCCGATCACCGCGTAGAGCAGCAGGTTGGAAACCTCCCCCGACCCTGCCACCCGGCCCAGGGGCGTCAGCGCGCAGAGGAGCGCCACCGCGGTGACAAAGAGGACCGTCCAGGTCGCCTTGTCGGAAAAGCCCGTCCAGTCATAGAGCCTTGCGCCCACCACTGTGGCGACGGCGCTGACCAGAAAGGCGCAGCCGATGAGCAGCAGCAGGCTCTGGAGCGTGACGGGCCGCGCATTTTGCCGGGCCTCGTCCTCCAGCTTTGCGGAAACCGCGTCCAGCCGGGTGGTGTCGGCGCGCGTCCACTTGTTGAAGCGGGGCGCCAGCTGGATGGCCCAGAGCAGGAACATGACCCACAGTGAATAGTCGATGGAATCGATCACCAGCGCGTAGCCCATGTCCGCCTCGGAGATGTTCAGCGCCGCCTGCACCGCCACCATGTTGCCGCTGCCGCCGATCCAGGAGCCGCACAGCGCCCCCAGGCCCATCCAGGCGTCGGAGCCGATGGCGCGCTTCATAGCGAGGAAGGCGACGATGAAGCCGATCATGATGGTCAGCGTCGCGGAGAAGAAGCCCAGCAGCATCCGCGGCCCCAGGCGCAGCACCTTGCGAATATCGCACCTGAGCAGCATCGCAAAGATCATCGCGTAGGTCAGGTTGTTCTTCAGCGCCCCGTAGGCCGCCTTCGTCTCGCCCAGGTCCCAGACCTTCAGCGTACACATCAGCATGGCCAGCAGATAGCAAAGCACGACGGAGGGCACATACCTGAAAAGCGTCTTCATCGCACCCTTGGCCGTCTTTTCCAGCGTGACCAGCACCCCCGCCATGAACAGCAGCACGGCGACATAGGTAAATCCATCGGTTATCATCGTATGGCTCTCCTTCCCGCGTCTCACGGTCAATCACCCTGTCCTTTACGCATATTTCGCGTATCAAAACAGGTCCAGCGAGCTGTCCAGGTAGATTTCCTCCCTCACCTCAAGCTGATGCTCCGGCCTGGTCATATAATAGAGCAGAAATTCCAGCACCACGGCGCTGCCCAGGCTGCGCCCCTCCAGCTTGAAGTGGGTGACGCCGCCGGGCAGCCATATCTTTTGGATCTCTTCAATGCCGATAAAGCCCGGGTTGCGCATGGCGTCTGAAAAGCGATAGCCCCTTTGGGCGTTCGGGGCCGCGCAGACGTGGTCCGGGCAGTCCTCCCCCAGGTTCTTTCGGCTGACATTTTCATAGCAGGCCCGCCTTTCTCCGCAGCCGAACCAGCAACATTCATTGCACAAAAGCTCCAGCTTCCGCCTGTGGCGCTCCGGCAGCGCAAGCAGCCTGTCGCGCCGGGCGTTCAGCCTGAAATCCGGCACCACAAAGCGGAATTCCGGCCGCTCCAGCTCCGCCTCCAGCTGCTCAAGCGCTTCCAGCACCTTGGTGGTGGAGGAGACGAAATACAGCCCCGGATAGCTGTCCCGAAGGTAATTGAGCAGCAGGTCCGAATGGAGGATCACGCCGCTTTCCACCGGACCGTTTTTCTCAAACAACGCGCACAGGGCGTTGCACTTTGGGTCGGAAAGATGCTCCGGGCGCAGCAGGGAATTGCTGAAGGTGAGCCGGGCGGACACGCCGTATTCCCGCGCCAGCGCCGCCGCGTCCTCCGCCCGCGCCTCGCCAAAGCCCACGCGGCCCCCGCCCCAGAGGCAGTCGGCCGGAGAGCCGTAGATGGAGCCGATTTCGCACCAGTCGTAAAACCATTCCCTGCGCCGTCTGAACAGCGGCAGAAAGGCGCGGTACAGTTCGCTGAACTCAAACAGCCCCGGCAGGTGGTAGTATGCCTTCGCGCCGCCACTTCCCCCTGTCCGATCCGGTGCATGGCAATGGGGCCGGCTTTGGCCGCCCCGCGCCTCAGTCCAGCGAGGCATACATGGACGCCATCAGCCTGGGAATGAACCGATAGTGGTCCCCGGGCAGGTTCGTGGTCAGGTACACGCAGGTGAGATCCTCCTTCGGGTCCACACAGAACCAGTTGCCGAAGGCGCCGTCCCAGCCCCATTCGCCCACAGAGCCGTTGATGCCGGCGATTTCGGGGTTCGCCATCACCCGCACGCCCAGGCCATAGCCGTAGCCCCGCTGGGTATCCCAGCTGTGGGTGGCCTGCTGGGCGCGCGTCAGGTGGTCCGTGGCGATCAGGTCGACGGTCTTGCGGCCCAGGATCCGCTCGCCGTCCAGCGTGCCGCCGCGCAGCAGCATCTGGGCGAACCGGGAGTAGTCCGCCACCGTGGAAAACAGCCCGCCGCCACCGCTTTCAAAGACGGGCGTCCGGGCGGGATAATCCCGCTTCTGGGGCTCCATGCCCTCGTTGATGCGGTACAGCCTGGCGATCCTGGCCTGCTTTTCCTCCGGCACGAAGAAACCGGTGTCCGCCATGCCCAGGGGGTCAAAGATGTGCTGCTTTAAATACTCGCCCAGCCGCTGCCCGGAAAGCACCTCGATCACCGCGCCCAGTACATCGATGGAGAAGCCGTACATCCACCTCTCTCCGGGCTCGAAGGCCAGCGGCAGCTGCCCCACCAGGTTGCAGTAGGTCTGCGTGTCCGGCATGACGCCCCCGTGGGCGGCGAGGTATTCATCGCCCTTTTCGTTCTGGATCCGCGCAGCCGCGGTATCGCTGCCGGCATAGGGCACGCCGCTGGTCATGGTGAACAGCTGGCGCATGGTCACTTCGCCCTTCGCGGGGACGATCTCATAGCTCCCGTCCGGCTTTTCCAGAGCCACGGTGGGGTTCTTGAAGCCGGGCAGGAATTCGCTGACCGCGTCCCACATCCTGAAAAGGCCCTGCTCATACAGCCGCATGATCCCGACGACGGTGACCACCTTGGACATGGACGCGATGGGAAAGATGGTATCGCCACTCATTTTGATCTGCGCCTCCCGGTCCGCGTATCCGAAGCTGCCCTCAAATAAGGTCTCGCCGCCCCGGATCACCTTCGCGGCGCAGCCCGCGATCTGCCCGGATTCCACAAAGCGGCTCAAGGTGTTCTCAAGCAAACGCATACATGTATACCTCCTGTCCAGTCATCATCGGCGCAACGGAAATCGCATCCTCCCGGATGCTCACAGTTCAACCTCCCGCGCCACCCGCTCGTCCAGGCAGCAGCCGCCCGCGTAGACCCGGTAAATCCCCGGCTCCACCAGCTTCCTTCCCTCCGATTCCATGTAGATCTCCAAATCGCAGGGATTCACGCGAAATTCCGCCCGGCGGCGCTCGCCGGGGGACATGTCCCGCAGGCGTTCAAAGCCGATGAGCCTGCGCAGCGGATGCACCGTGTCCGAGGGGGACACGCGGCTTATATACAGCTGTGCCACCTCGTCGCCCGCGACATGGCCGGCGTTTGTCACCTCCACGCTCACTTCCAGCCCGCCATCGCGCCTTTCGACGCGCAGGCCGTCGTAATCAAAGCGTGTGTAGGACAGCCCGTAGCCGAAGGGATACAACACCGGCCCGTCGAAATAGCGGTAGGTGCGGGGATGGTTGATCAGGTCGTAGTCCTCCATGGGCGGAAGGTCCGCATCGGTTTTGTACCAGGTCATGGGCAGGCGCCCCGCGGGACTGGCCTCGCCGAACAGGGCCGCCGCCAGGCCGTGGCCCAGGTCCTGGGAGCCGGTGGCGTTCAGCAGGATGGCCGGCACATGCTGCTGCATCCAATTGACGGCATAGGGATAGTTGGCAATCAGCACCACGGCCACGTTGGGGTTTGCCGCGTACACGGCCTCCAGCAGCCGCTGCTGGGATGGGATCATTTCGATGGTGGCGCGGTCGATCTCCTCCTTGGCATTCACCACGGGGTTGCAGCCCAGGGCCACGACCACCTTCTTCGCCCGCCGCGCCAGCGCCTGCGCCCTTTCGATGCCGCTGGAAATCACTTCCACCGTCAGCACGGCGGCCTCGCGCTCAGAGCCGACCCACGCGCCGGCCTCGTTGCCGCCCTCCTTGGTGTTGCTCTCGGCCTCGCGCCGCCTGAGCCGGTCGGTTTTGAGCCGCCCGCCGTCCAGGTACACGCTCCTGCTGCCGAAGCAATACAGCCGGATATCCCCCGGCGCGTCGTCCCAGTACTCTGTCAGCTCCACGCAGTTGGCGTTTTTGGGGTTCGGCGTGCGCGCCGCCCCCGCCGTGCCCACGGTGAAGCTGTCCGTAACGAACCAGGCGAAGGGATCGTCGGAGGCAAGGCTGACGGTCCCTTCCGCGTCCACGGTCAGGTACCTGTCGTAGGCGGGCGCGTAGAAGAAATTGCTGCCGCCGCCCCAGTTGGTCTGCTCAAATACCAGCGCCTCCCCGGCGGATTCCACCGGCACAAGCTCCGCGGGCCGCGCGGTCCTTGCGGCCTCCCAATCGGAAGGCGCGGGACAGCTTGCGCCCAGGTATTTGTCCCCGATCCTGAAGCGGATCAGGTTCAGGCCGCTGTCGTAGGGCAGCTTGCGGCGCATCCGCTTCTCCATGCCCGCCTTCAGCGTCACCTTGTAGAGGGGCGTGCCGCCGTACCAGTCCATGTACCAGCGATCGCCCACATGGCCGATCAGGGCGATGTCGTCGTCCCTGTCCAGGGGCAGAAAGCCGCCCTCGTTCTTCAAAAGCACGTTGGATTCCATGCTCATCTGAAGGCTGACGCGCTTCGCCTCGTCCGTGCCCACGTCCGCCATATCCAGCTGCGCGTAGGGATCCTCGGGATCAAAGACGCCCTGGCGGAGCAGCTCAGTGATGGTGCAGAGGACGGCTTTGTCCAATTCCGCTTCGGTGATGAGGCCGCGCTCATACGCCTCCTTCGCCGCCCCGGTGACATCGGAGGGCTTGTCCAGCATGGCGTCCACGCCCGCCCGGACGCCCTCGGCCAGGGTCTCGGCGTGGGTTTTGAAGTAGCGGTGAAAGTTGACGGTCTGCAAAAAATCGCCGCCGTCCGTCATGGCATAGCGGATGCCCCAGCCATCCTTCAGGATGTCCTGCACCTCGTGGTTCAGCATGGCGGGCAGGCGGTTGATCTCGTTGTAGGCGGTCATGACGCCCTCCGCGTGGCCCTCCTGGGCGCAGTAGCGGTAGGGCTCCAGCTCGTAGTCATACTTCACCTTGTCGCTGACCTCGAAATTATCGTAGCAGCGGCGGTACTCCCGGTTGTTGGCATAGAAGTGCTTGAGGACCGCGGCGGTGCGCACGCGGTCGCCCCGCTCGCCGGGGGCCAGAGGCGCGCCGTCCAGACGATGCTCGTCCTGCATCCCCCGGATGTAGGCGGAGGCCATCTTGCCGGTGAGATACGGGTCCTCGCCGTAGCCCTCCTCGTTCCGGCCCCAGCGGGGATCGCGGCACAGGTCCACGGTGGGGCACAGGCGACCGTTGCCGCCCTTGCCCACGGCGTTGAAAAAGGCGCGGGACTCCCGCCCGGTCACGTCCCCGGCCCGGTAAATCAGCTCTCTGTCAAAGCTGGCCGCCATGCCGATGGGCTGGGTAAAGGAGGTGGTGGGCGTGGGCGGATAGCTCTCCCCCTGCCCGGCTCGTGCCTGAACGCCGTGGGCGCCCTCGCCCCCGCAGGTGGAGGCCGCGATCCCCAAACGCTCGTTGCGCACGCGCAGCGTGAACCAGGAAAACTTCTCCTCGACGGTCATCTGTGAAAGCAGGTACTTCGCGCGTTCCTCGTCGGAAAGCCGGGCATCGTACAGGGGCGTGCGCTGGTTCATAAGGTATTCCTCCCTGATTGATTTGCGTTATGATTGTCGGCGTCTTGCCCTCCGGGAGCCGCCGACCCGGAAAACCTGCGGTTTTCCTAATCATGTTCGATTGTCGGCTTCTTGCCCTCCGCAAGCCGCCGACCCGGAAAACCTGCGGTTTTCCTAATCATGTTCGATTGTCGGCGTCTTGCCCTCCGAGAGCCGCCGACCCGGAAAACCTGCGGTTTTCCTAATCATGTTCGATTGTCGGCTTCTTGCCCTCCGCAAGCCGCCAACTGGAAATCCCGCGGTTTTCCCAATCATTATACCTTCCATGAAACAAATCGGCAACTGTTTTTTTGTCTTGTATTTACATTTCATACGCGGTATAATGGGGCAAAACCGCCGGCTCACGGTCGGCAAACCAATGCGCAAAGGAGAAATGACCATGCCCTACGAACACCGCAAAGCAAGCGCAACCCTGCGCGTCGTGGACGCCGCGGGTCGCCCCGTGGCGGGCCGCAGGCTGCGCCTTGACCAGAAAACGCACGACTTCCTGTTCGGCGCGGGGGCCTTCGACAGCATCCCCTACGCCAACGGCAAGCAGGACGAGCCCTTCTTCCGGGACCGCGTGGAAAAGTGGCTGCGCCTGTTCAACTACGGCACCATGCCCTTCTACTGGGGCCGCTACGAGCCCGTGGAGGGCGCGCCGGAATTCGAAAGCCGCATGAACGCCGCCCGCTTCCTGGTGGAAAACGGCGCAAGGGTGAAGGGACACCCGCTGTGCTGGCACACGGTCTGCGCCGACTGGCTGATGGCCTATGACGACAAGACCATCCTGGACAAGCAGCTGGCGCGCATCCACCGGGACGTGACCGCCTTCGCGGGGGTCATCGACGTCTGGGACGTGATCAACGAGGTGGTGATCATGCCGGTGTTCGACCGCTATGACAACGCCGTCACCCGCATCTGCAAGCGCTACGGCCAGGTCAACCTGGTCAAGGAGGTGTTCGACGCGGCAAAGGCCGCAAACCCCAAGGCGCTGCTTTTGATCAACGATTTCAACCTCTCCGACCAGTACGCCCGGCTGATCGGCGACTGCCTGGACGCCGGCGCGCCCATCGGGGCCATCGGGCTGCAGACCCACCAGCACCAGGGCTATATGGGCGAAGGGAAGCTGAACGAGGTCCTCCGGCGCTTCGAGGGCTTCGGCCTGCCGCTGCATTTCACGGAAAACACCCTCGTCTCCGGCCACCTGATGCCGCCCGAGATCGTGGATCTGAACGACTACCAGATCCCCGAATGGCCCAGCACGCCCGAGGGCGAGGCGCGCCAGGCCCGGGAGTGGGAGGAGATGCTCCGCATCCTGTTCGACCACCCGCGGGTAGAGGCCGTCACCGGCTGGGACTTCGCGGACGGCGGCTGGCTGGGCGCGCCCAGCGGCATCGTCGCCAAGGACAACCGGGAAAAGCCGGCCTACCGCGTCCTCGATCGGTTGATCCACGGCGAATGGGAGACCCACGCCGAAATCGTCACCGACGCGGACGGCCGCGCCGAAATAACCGGCTTCAAGGGCGCATACACGCTCACGGACGGCGCGCGCAGCGCCGGGCTCATGCTCGACGGCGGCGCGGACGCCATCGACGCGGTGCTGGCATAGGCCAACAGAGCCGCGCCGGGCCGTTCCGGCTGTCAAATGAATACAAGGGGACCCCGCCCCGCGCCGGCACGCCGCCGGTGGGGACGGGGTCCCTCTTTGCCCGCGTCGCAGGAGATCACACCCCGGGGGCGCGGTCCTCGCGGGCATATGGCCGGACATGGCCTTCGCCGCCCCCGCAGGGCCCTTATACTAAGACCTGATTAAAAGAGGACAAGATTGCCGGGAACTTTTTTGTGCTGGCAAGGCGAAGTCCCGCAGGCTTGCTGGTGGCAAGTCAAGGGGCTTCAACGCCGCCAGCGCGGAAAAGAACCGGCAGGATGTCC
>JAFUCP010000092.1 GCA_017459565.1 Clostridia bacterium
GTCGGTGATCTTGACAACCCGGTCGACCAGGGAGATATCCATGGTATCCGGAATAAAATCGTTGCCGATGCCCTCGATGTCGTAGTCGCTGTGCTCGCCGCCGCCCATGGTGGAACCCACCGGGTCAGCCAGCACGCCCTGTACGGAAGGGTCCTGTTCCTTCAAATACTTCACAATGCCCGAATAGGTGCCGCCGCTGCCCGCGCCCGCCACGAGGTAATCCACTTGGCCATCGAGGTCGCGCCAGATCTCCGGGCCGGTGGTCTCGTAGTGGGCCAGCGGGTTCGCGGGGTTGTGGAACTGCCCCAGAGAGATCGCGCCGGGGATCGCCGTGCGCAGAAGGTTGGCCTTTGTTTCCGCGCCCAGCATACCGCCCTCCCGGGGGGTGTTGATGATCTCCGCGCCAAGCGCCCGCATCAGGGTCTGCTTCTCCTGGCTGAACTTTGTCGGCACCACGAAGATCACCCGGTAGCCCCGGTTCAGCGCCGCGAAGGCGATGCCCAGGCCGGTATTGCCCGCAGTGGCCTCCACGATGGTGCCGCCGGGCCTGATGAGTCCGTCCCTCTCCGCCTGATCCAGCATATACCGGCCAATGCGATCCTTCACGCTGCCCGACGGGTTCATCAGCTCCAGCTTGGCATACAGGTTCACGCCTTTCGGCAGATCGAAGTGGTTCAGCTTTACCAGCGGCGTGTTGCCGATCATTTCCTGGGTGGATTGATAGAGTGCCATGATTAACCCTCCTTGCTGGCTTTGATTGCCTGGTCGAGATCGTTGATCAAATCCTCGGCAGCCTCAATGCCGGGCGACAGCCGGATCAGGTTGTCCGAAATGCCCACCTTTAGCCTCAAGTCCCTCGGGATGGAGGCGTGGGTCATCGTGGAGGGATGGCACGCCAGCGACTCTACGCCGCCCAGGCTCTCCGCCAGCGTGATAAGCTTCAACGACTTGAAGAAGGTGCGAAAATTATATTCGTCTTTAAGTGTAAAGGAGATCATCGCGCCGCCGTTCTTTGCCTGGCGCTGGTTGACCGCGTAGCCGGGGTCATCCGGCAAACCGGGATAATGAACCCTTGCAACAGCATCATTGCCAGCCAGCCACGCGGCGATCCTCTCCGCGTTCTCCACGTGCCTGTCCATGCGCACCGCCAGCGTCTTGATGCCCCGAATCAGCAGGAAGGCGTCAAACGGCCCCAGCACGCCGCCGGTGGCGTTTTGAAGGAAATACAGTCGCTCGGCCAATGCGGCGTCCTTTACCACCACCAGTCCCGCCACCAGGTCGCTGTGCCCGCCCAGGTATTTCGTAGCGCTGTGGATCACGATGTCCGCGCCGAGCTCCAGCGGCCTTTGCAGGTAGGGCGTCATGAAGGTGTTGTCCACGAGGGTCAGCACGCCGTGGGCCTTCGCCAGCGCGGCCACAGCCGCGATGTCGGTGACGGTCATCAGCGGATTCGCCGGGCTCTCGATCAGTATGGCCCGCACGTCGTCCGTGATGGCGGCCTCAATGGCAGTGCTGTCTGAGGTGTCCACGATACCGTACTCCAGGCCGAACCGCTTGAACACCCTGTCCAGCACCCGATAGGTACCACCGTAGACGTTGGAGGAGATCAGCACCCTGTCCCCGGTCTTAAACAGCTGGAGAACCGCCGTGATCGCAGCCATGCCGGAGGCGAAGGCCAGGCCGTGTGCGCCGCCCTCCAGCTCCGCGATCAGCTCCTCCAGCGCGGCCCGGGTGGGGTTGCCCGTGCGGGAATACTCCCACTTGGGATTGCCCTCCAGCTCGAATTGCTGGTAGGTGGAGGTCTGGTAGATGGGCACGTTCACCGAGTGCGTCAGCGCATCCCCAAACACGCCGCCGTGGATGAGCGCAGATTCGATTCTGCTGTAACTGGACATAAGAAAAACTCCTTTCAACCAGAACATAGAAAACGCCCGCCGCCTTGTTCCAATGGAATCCTGGCAGCGGGCGATGGGGCGATATGCTTGCGTCGTCATTGCATGCAAAGCAACCCTCTGCCAGGGCGTTTACAACAACAGACGACGAAATTGTAAAGCATGTTCGTTCCTCATTCCCTATTGATCTAATGGGTATTTTAACCGACAGGCTATCATTTGTCAACCCCTGAAGCAATAGCAAATATCTATGTCTGCCCATTGTCAAAGACTATTGGACAATTCAAAGCAGCGCATGATAACATGACCTTTCGATCGCCAACAATGTATTCAATGACGCTCTGCAGGTCGAACCGGAGGAAAAGGCATAGAAAACGGCGGTATGTTTCCGACGGACATACCGCTGTAATCCGCTCACGCCTCGTATTTCAGCTTGTCCGCCATCAACTCACCGGACAGGAATTCCGCGCACCGACATGCGGCAGGACATGCGTTTACGCCGCCGTGGAGACATTCAGGCGAAGAGATGGCCTTGTGTCTGTCAATGGCGTAGAGCATCTCATGATAGGGAATGATCGGGTCCATGCCGCAGAGCGCCATGTCGGCATAGAGAGGCATGGTGACTGCTGCGCGGATGGTGCGCGTGATGCAGGGGAACTCCCTGCCGCCGGGAATCGGATCGCAGGGGATGCCGATGTTGGCCTGCAGGGCCATCGAAGCCGCCCGTTCCACCTGCAAGCCGTCGCCGCCCGCCAGCCAAGTGACCGCGCCGCTGCCCATGGCGCAGCAGATGCCGCTCTCCCCCACGCAGCCGGAATTGCCGCTGGCGTCGCAATGGGTGAAGGCGATGGCGCCCAGCCCCGCCGCGACGATCAGGCTCTCGATCACCCTCTCATGGCTTGCGCCGAGCTTCTCCGCCACGGCGCTCAGGGCGCTGTAGAGATAGCCGCCGCCCGTGCCCATCGGTCCAGGCACGATCAGCACGCCGGGGACCTTTGCGTTGGTGGCCATGGCGTGGGTGATGATGTGCCGCGTCAGGTCATCTGACAGCGGGCTTTCGGACAACCGATAGCGATTCCAGTCTTTCCCGTAGATGGGCAGGTTCGGTGTGTCGATGGCGTTCTCGTAGCCCATGCGCTCCAGCGAATGAACCTGCGCGTCAAAGATGCACTCGATCTTTTCAAAGTATTCCCATATCTGTTTATCCGCCCAGCCGGAGAAGGCCTTTTCATATTCGATCGCGGCCTGCACGAAGGAGATATTCCGTTCTTCGGCCAGCCGCCGCCATTCCCCGACGGTCTTAAACAACTGTGGTTTGCGCTCCCTGATGGTCACCACCGGCAGCAGCGCCGGGAGGAAGCGGTACTCAAGCCCCGCCAAAACAGCCTCCAACTCGCCCGCCTCCGGGGTATTTGTGAACTCATAGAGCGCGGCGCTGCGGCCCGCTTCATCCTTCACATACCGGATTTGCAGCACGTCGTCACGGCTTGCCTCGAACCGGGAGCCGGCCATGCGCAGCGCGGCTTCGTCGCCCCAGGCCAGCACAGCGTTGCTGTCCGCCTGCCACTCGATGGGAAAGCCGTGGATATAATAGGTCTTGACCATGCCTCCGCCGATGGAGCGTGCCGTCAACGTGGCGGTGTCGCCGTCTCTTCCGACCAGCTCAAAGGTGACGCTGCCGGGTTCGGCGATGTCGGCGTCCAATTCGGTGAATTCATAGGAGATGCCCCTGGCCCGCGCCTCCTCGTGGGCGGTAAACAGGCGGATGTCGTCGGTGGCGAAGCCCTGGAGGCCGCCCAGGTAAGCCCGGTCGTCCATCATATTGCCCACTACGCGCAGGTGCCTGTCCGAGGGATTGAAGGCGATCTTCGCCCGCATCGGCTCGGATTTCAGCGTCGCGCGGGCGATGCGCCCCACCCGGCTGGTGCCGCCAAAGCTGCTGCTGGAGCCGGGCTGCATGATGGGGCCGAAAACATCGTTGAAGAAATCCGGATAAAACAGTTTGGACATATTGCTTTCACTTCCGTTGTCGTTATTCGAGATGGGCGAGCTTGAGGAATTGCTGAGCCCGCTCGTGCTGTGGGTTTTTGAACACCTGCTCCGGTGTGCCATCCTCCAGGATCTGCCCATCGTCCAGCAGCAGCACGCGGGTGGACACGTCCCGCACGAAGCGCATCTCGTGGCTGACGACCACCATAGTCATGCCCTCCCGAGCGATCTCCGTCATCACGGTCAGCACTTCGTTCACCCACTCCGGGTCCAGCGCCGAGGTAGGTTCGTCGAACAGGATCACTTTCGGGTCCACGGCCAGCGCCCTCGCAATGCCCACGCGCTGCTGCTGTCCGCCGGAGAGGAATGAGGGATAGGCATTGTATTTGTCGGAAAGACCCACGCGATCAAGCAGCTCCTTCCCGCGTGCTTTCGCCGTCTCTTTGGAGAGCTTCTTCACCATGATCAGGCTCTCTGTGACGTTCTCCAGCGCGGTCTTGTTGTTGAACAGATTGTAGTGCTGGAACACCATGGCCGTCTTGCTCCGAAGCCGCTTCACCGCCTTTTTGCCGGCGCGGGCAGCGTCGATTTCAGCGTCGTCGATTCGGATGGTACCTGCATCCGGGGCATCCAGCCAGTTCAGCGACCTGAGCAGCGTAGTCTTGCCCGCGCCGGAAGGGCCGATCATCGTGACGATCTCGCCCTTCTCCACCTTCAGATCCACGCCCCTGAGCACGTGGTTGTCCCCGAAGGATTTTTTGAGTCCCTTCACGTCGATCATTTCACGGCCCTCCTCTCGTACCGGCGCACCTTCTCCTCCACAACGGCCAGCACCCGCTCCATCAGGAAGCAGACGGCCCAGTAGATCAGTGCCACGACGATATAGACCTCAAAGAAGCGGTAGGAGCGGGAGCCGGTGATCTTCGCCTGGGCCATCATCTCGATGACGGAGATGTTGAACACCAGGCTGGTCTCCTTCAATAGCGATATGAAGGAATTGCCCAGCGCCGGCAGGGCGTTGGTGAAGGCCTGGGGCAGTATGATGCGCCGCAGGGCCTGGCCGGCAGAGAGGTTCACGCTGTAGCATGCCTCCAGCTGCCCGGCATCGATGGCCATCATGGCTCCGCGGATCGTCTCCGACATAAACGCGCCGCTGTTCAGCGACAGCGCGAACACGGCGAAGGCCGCGGCGGGGATGCCGTTGACGGAAAAGCGCGTGCCCAGGCCCTCGTTCATGCCCCGCAGTAAGATCGGCACGCCATAATAGGCCACCAGCAGCTGCACCATGGCAGGGGTGCCGCGCATGAATGATACGAACAGCTTGCACAGCGGCGACAATACGCGCACGTTGAAATAGCGGATCATGGCGATGATAAAGCCAAGGATCAGCGCAATGAAACCGGAGAGGAATGCGATCCACAGCGTGACAGGCAGTTTGCTGCCGATCTGCGGGATGGTGGAGATCATGAATTGTATGTCGAATATCTTGCCCATGGATGTGCTCAGCTCCCGGTATCATGATTGTTAAAAGGGAGCCTGAGCCGGCTCACCGGTCAGGCTCCCGCGGTCAATGCGGCACGGCTCAGTTGCCGCCGCCCAGGCGGGCTTTCAGCGCTTCCTCAGTAGAGTAGTCGCCGCCCAGGTATTCCTCGCCGATAGCGGCCAGGGTACCGTTGTCGATCAGGGTATTGAGCGCCTCGTCCACCGCCGCGGCCAGCGCCTGGTTGGCCTCGGCATAGGCGTCGGTCTGGGAATACAGCCAGAAGGTGGGCACCGGCGTGGCCTCCTCGCGGAGCACGTAGTCCACGTTCAGACCCTGTACGCTGATCACATTCGCGGCGACCGGCGGCTCGGCCAGGGTGGCGTCCACGCGCCCCTCCTGCACGTCCAGCAGGGCCTTGCTGATGTCGCCGTCATTGTAGACGATGTTCAGCTGGGCATCGGGGTGCTCCGCGTTCCAGGTCAGGGCGATATTCTCATTGGAGGAACCTACAGCCACAGAGAGCTTCAGGTCGGTACCGGCAATGCTGCCCAAGCCGGTAATGCCCTCGGCGCCCTTCTGGAAAGCGATGGCGCCGGCAGTCCAGCTGTAGGCGACGTCGCCGAACAGGTACTTCTCCTCGCGCTCCGGCGTCTTTGCCGCCTGGGAGACGATCACCTGATAGCGGTCGGCCTCCAGGCCTGCGAAGATGGAACTCCACTCCACCGGGATGTATTCGAACTCATAGTCCTCCAGCAGGTCGTCCACGGCCTTCGCCACGGCGATGTCATAGCCGTCGGGGCTGCCGTCCTCGTTCACATAGTTGTAGGGGGCGTAGGCGCCCTCGGTGGCGATGATTACCTTGGTGGGTTCGGCCAGCGCCGCCGTGAAGGCCAGTGCAAGGATCAGCGTCAGAATCAGCGCAAAAGATTTATTCAATATATTCTTTTTCATGGTTATTCCCTCTCTATCAGAATCGGTATTGGTGAACTGGTACGAATAATCGGCTTCAACATCGCTCCGCCCGCCACATTCGATCGCAAATACCGCCGTTGTGCCTCAGGTACATTTGGATCCCTCCAATCGATGCGCCGCGGTCATACCCCCGCGACGGAGACATGTTAACACAAAAGCAGGGCCGTGTCCAATACATAAGACCGATTGATAGATATATGTTTCTCCTATTGTTTTAATAGGAATTAAACAAACCGCCTTGCGACGGTTTGCAATTAAGAGGTTGTTTACAACGTCTCATTCATACTTCCAGTACGATAGCCCACAATATCCAGCGTTGTGTAGGCGAAGCCGATCTCTTTGAAAGCCCGTGCAACCCTTTGCCGGGTTCCTTCCTCCATGAATCGTGGAAACTGCTCCGGCGGCAGTTCGATGCGGGCGAGATTCCCGTGGATGCGCACGCGAAGCTGGGTGAAGCCCATATCCAGCAGCAGCTGTTCC
Source organism: Clostridia bacterium (assembly GCA_017459565.1). Lineage (GTDB taxonomy): Bacteria > Bacillota > Clostridia > Christensenellales > Aristaeellaceae > UBA2862. The sequence continues at coordinate 6,817 of JAFUCP010000092.1, forward strand.
GCCCGATCCACCATGCTCAGCTTTTCCATATTGATGGTGTCGCCGTAAGGAAAGCGGCTGGACAGGCAGGCGAAGGACTGCTTGTTCCAGGTGGGCAGGCTGAAGTGCTTTGACAGCGTGCGGATGTCCAGCTTCGTGAAACCGCCCTTCCGCAGGGGACTCAAGATGCCCAATTCCGCCACGGCTTGAAGGCCCGGGCGGTAGTCGCCATTATCGTCGATGTTGGAGCCCTCCAGCACCGCGGCGATGCCTTCCTCAAGCTGAATGTTCAGTATCTTCCCGAACAACTCCCGCTTGCACAGGTAGCAGCGGTTCTTCGGGTTGTGGGAGAAGCCCTCCACCGAAAGCTCCTCGGAAGGGAATACAATTTGCCGGATGCCGTTGGCCTGACAAAACGCTTCGGCTTCCTTCAACTCCCGCTCCGGGAAGGTGGCGGAGGACGCCGTGGACGCAAGGGCATTCCCGCCCAACGCCTCTCTCGCCGCATACAGCAAAAAGGTGGAATCCACGCCGCCCGAGAAGGCGACCACCGCGCTGCCGAGGTTGCGCAGTTCCTCCAAAAGCGCCTCATATTTGTTCATCTGCTCCCTGGTCGGAGCGCCGATATTCAGTTCCATATTCATGCCTCCCTTGGACAGTCCTTGGTCAAATCCCTGATGACCTCTGCCGCGATCATCAAACCGGCCAC
>JAFUCP010000093.1 GCA_017459565.1 Clostridia bacterium
CAGGACATCCTGCCGGTTCTTTTCCGCGCTGGCGGCGTTGAAGCCCCTTGACTTGCCACCAGCAAGCCTGCGGGACTTCGCCTTGCCAGCACAAAAAAGTTCCCGGCAATCTTGTCCTCTTTTAATCAGGTCTTAGTATTATCATCAAACCGAGAGCGATTGATGCGGGTGAAGCGGAAAAGACGCCCCCGGAATCGCTGGATTGGTATTAAACCGTGAGGCGTATTGCGGCGTCACGCGCGGACCCACACCCGCATTTCGCCCACGCCGCGATTGGCCCAGGCGTAATAGGGAATCCAGCGCAGTCTGACGGGCGCGGCGTCGGGGGCGTCCCGGAAGTCATACAGCGTATCCCCCCAGCCGTCCTGGGCTTCCCGCAGGCCGTCGGTGGTCAGCGTGACCACGCCGCCCAGGGTTTCCGGCTCCCACTTCGCCTCGGCGCTGGCGATATCGCCGGCGCGCAGGCCGTGCAGCGCCTTGCCGTTGTCGGCCTCCTCCAGGCAGTACACCACGGGCCCGCGCTGCAGCGCGACCTTGCCCGCGTCCTCGCGCACGCGGGGATTGGCGCGCACGTAGCGGGCGGGCATGTCCATGCACAGATCGACGACATCCCCCGCGGCCCATTCCCGGTCGATGACGGCATAGCCGTCCTCAAGCCGCGCATCGGCGCACTTTCCGTTCAGCGACAGCGTCCAATCGCGGCACCAGCCGGGGATGCGCAGCGCCAGCCGCCTGCGGGCCGGACCGTTCACCCGGATGCGCACGCCGCCCTCCCAGGGGTACCTGGTCTCAACCGTCAGGCTCAGCCCGTCGGCCTCGATGCCGCCGCCGATGTACAGGTTCAGCCAGAGGGTCCCGTCCCCCTGAACCGCCGAGTAGTCCTCCAGGGAGGCCAGCATACGGATCAGGTTCGGGGGGCAGCAGGCGCAGCCGAACCACTTCTGTCGCTCGGGCTTGACGTGGCGCTTGTGGGGGTCCTTTTCGCAGGCCTCGGGCACGACCTCCAGCGGGTTGACATAGAAGAAGCGCTTGCCGTCCAGCTGCATACCGCTGATGACGCCGTTGTACAGCGCCCGCTCCATCACGTCGGCGTATTCGCCCCGGGGCGCAAGCTGGAGCATACGCCGGGCGAAGAACACCAGGCCGATGGCGGCGCAGGTTTCGCCGTAGACGGTGTCGTTGGGCATGTCGTAATCAAAGGAGAAGGCCTCGCCATGCTCGGTGGAGCCCACCGCGCCGGTGACATACATGCGCCGGCGGGTGGCGCTTTCCCAGAGGTCGCGGCAGGCGCGGGCCAGGCTTTCGTCGCCGGTTTGCCGGGCCACGTCCGCCATGCCGGAATACAGATACATGGCGCGCACGGCGTGTCCCTCGGCGTCCTTCTGCTCCCGCACGGGCCTTCCGGCCTGGTAATACTGATAGCGGAAGGGACTGTTTTTCCAGTAGAACGTATTGCCGCTGCGCTCGTCCTCCTGCTCGAAGAACAGCGGGCGCTGGCCGCGCTGGTTCACGAAATAGGCAGCCAGCCGCAGATGCTTTTCGTCCCCGGTGACCTCGTAGAGCCGCATCAGCGCCATTTCGATCACGGGATGGCCGGGATAGCCGTGCAGCTTTCCCTCCTCGGGGCCGATTACGCCGTCGATGTGGTCCACGAAGCGGATCGCCACATCCAGCAGCGCCCGCTTGCCGGTGGCGCGGTAGTAGGCCACGGCGGCCTCGATCATGTGGCCGGCCACGTACAGCTCATGGTGGTCCTTGAGGTTTGTCCAGCGCTTGTCCAGGCCGTTGATGATGTAGTAGGTATCCAGATAGCCGTCGGGCTGCTGGGCGTCGGCGATGGTCTGGATCGCGCCGTCCGCAATGGCCTCCAGCGCCGCGTCCGGGTGCCAGCGCAGGCTGTAGGCCACGCCCTCCAGCCACTTGTAGATGTCGCTGTCCTGGAAAACGAAGCCGCCGAATTCGCCGGTCTCCTTGCCGGCGGCGATGCGGAAGTTGCGCATACAGCGGCTGGGCTCGGTGTCCTCGGAGAGCCGGTCGTTCAGCGCCTCCCACTGGTATGGGATGCCCTCGCGCACCAGCGTTTCGCGGAAGGCGTTCCAAAAGGGATCGTCAATTCTGACGTTTGTGACGTAGGCCGTGTTGGGCATGGGGGAGACCTCCTTGCGGATTGATGTTGTAGCTTTTTTACCACCGTCCCGGCACATCCGGGCACCTCTGACGGCTTTGGGCGGCGCGGTATTCCACATAGCAGCCGCACAGGGCGCACAGCCCCGCGGACAGGTGGGGGCACGCCCGGCAGCGCGAAAGCCTGTCGCGGTAAAGCGCGTCCTCCGTCCGGCGCTCCGGGGGGATGGCCTCGAGCCACTGCGCCATCAGCGCCGCCAGCGCCTCCCCCTCGGGAACGTCCTTCAGCAGACAGCGCGGACAAAAGCCGCGGCCGTGCATATCGGTCATGCCAGTGTCAGCTCGATCACGCTGCACGGGGGCAGCTCAAGATCGATGAAATGGGCGCTGGCGGTGAAGCCCGTGAATTCCTTCGCGGATACAGGGCTGTCGCCAAAGCTGTTGAAGGCGTGGGCCTCGGCGGTCAGTATGCGGGCGCGCGCCTCGCCGTCCGCCCTGCGCCCCAGCACGCGCACGCGCAGCTGGGTCGCCTCGTCCATGGCGCAGTTGGCCGCCGTCAGCGTGACTGCGCCGTCCTTTTCAGAGGCGGAGGCGCTGATGCGGTCCACCTGCCAGGCGCCCTCGCCCACGCGGTCGCACTCCACGAAGCAGTCCGCCGCCTTCGCGCCCTGGTGGGCCTTGAACAGGTCGAATACGTGCCAGGTGGGGGTCAGGACCATGCGCTCGCCATCGGTAAGCACCACGGATTGCAGCACGTTCACGGTCTGGGCCAGGTTCGCCATCACCACGCGGTCGCAGTGGCGGTTGAACAGGTTCAGGTGGATCGCCGCCACCAGCGCGTCGCGCATGGTGTTCTGCTGGTACAGGAAGCCGGGGTTGGTGCCCTCCTCCACCTGGTGCCAGCTGCCCCATTCGTCCACGATCAGGCCCACGCGGCGCTCGGGGTCGTATTTGTCCATGATCCTGCTGTGCCCGATGACGAACTCCTCCATGCGGGCGGCCTTGGCCAGAAGCTCATAGAACTGGGCCGTATCGAAGCTCAGCGCCTTGCCCTTTTGCTCCCATGTGGGGCCGGTGGTGCTGTAATAGTGCATGGTCAGGCCGTCCATGAACCGGCCCGCGCGCTCCATCAGCACCTCGCTCCAGCGGTAATCGTCGGTGTTGGGGCCGCAGGCGATGCGGTACAGCTTCGTGCCGGGATAGTCGCGGCAATAGGTCTGATAGCGCCTGAACTCATCGGCATAGTATTCCGGGCGCATGTTGCCGCCGCAGCCCCAGCTCTCATTTCCCACGCCCCACAGCTTCACGCCCCAGGGCTCCTTTTGGCCGTTGGCCCAGCGCTGGCGCACCACGCTGGAATCGCCGGGGCTGTTCAGGTATTCCACCCATTCCGCCATCTCCCGCACGGTGCCGGAGCCCACGTTGGCGTTGATGTAGGGCTCGCACTCAAGCTGCCGGCACAGCTCCAGGAACTCGTGGGTGCCGAAGGAATTGTCCTCCACCACGTGGCCCCAGTTGGTGTTCACCATGCGCTTGCGCTGATCCTTCGGGCCGATGCCGTCCTGCCAGTGATATTCGTCCGCAAAGCACCCGCCCGGCCAGCGCAGCACAGGGATGCGGATGGCCTTCAGCGCATTGACCACGTCGGTGCGCATACCGTTGACGTTGGGAATCGGGCTGTCCGGTCCCACATAGATGCCGCCGTAGATGCAGCGGCCCAGATGCTCGGAAAAGTGGCCGTAGATATTCCTGTTGATGGTGCCGATGCTGCGATCCGGGTTGACCGTGATGCGATTCATGGGGCGTACCTCCTATGCTGTATGATCTGTTATATCCTTTCAAACACGGGTATGACATCCAGCGGCGCGTCCACGGAGACGGTGACGCCGCCCGCGTGGACCTCGCCTGTATCCACGTTGCGCCATGCGCCCCGGGGCAGATAGACCATGCAGCTGCGCGCGCCGGGGGCCAGCACGGGGCAGACCAGATAGCGGTCGCCGAACATGTACTGGTCCTTGATATCGGCGCAGCCGGGGTCGTCGGGGAAGGCATAGAACATGGCGCGCATCAGCGGCGTGCCCTGCTCGTGGGCCTGGCGCATGAGGCCGCGCACATAGTCGCGCAGCTCCTCGCGCCGCTTCATATACTTGGTGAGGATGCCGTAGGCCTCTTCGCCGAAGCTCCACACCTCGTTGTCCGCGCCGGAGGCAAGCACCTCGGCGCCGTCCTTGCGGAACACGCGCTCCGCGGGCTTTCTGTCGCCGTGCAGGCGCATCACCGGGCAGTAGCAGCCCCACTCAAACCAGCGGATCAGCAGCTCCCGGAACTCGGGACTCTGAATCCAGCCGTCGTGGAAGCCGCCGATATCGGTGGTCCACCAGGGGATGCCCGCGATGCCCATGCTCAGCCCCGCGCACACCTGGCGGCGGAAGTCCTCCCAGCGGCTCATGATATCGCCGGACCACACCAGCGCGCCGTAGCGCTGGCTGCCCGCCCAGGCGCAGCGCAGCAGGTTCACGGGGTTTTCGTATCCCGCCTCCACCATGCCCTCGTAGAAGCCGCGGGCATACATCTGGGGATAGATGTTGCCCACCTGCTGGTTGCTGCCCAGGTGATAGCGGTAGTTCTTGAACTCATAGGTGCCGTACTCGGGCTCCGCCTCGTCCAGCCAAAAGACGCGGATGCCCTTGTCCCAGTAATTCTGACGGATCTTTTTCCAGACGTACTTCCGGGCCCGGGGATTGGTGGCGTCGTAGAACATGCTGTCCTCCACGAAGCGCATACCGATCTGTTCGCCGTACTCCGCCCGCACCAGCAGACCCTGCTGCTGCATTTCGGGATAGTTTTCGCTGGTGAGCGCCACCTGCGGCCACACGGACACCATCAGCTCGATGCCCATGTCCTTGAGCTCGCGCACCATGGCCTCGGGGTCCGGGAAGAATTCGGGGTCGAAGCGATAGTCGCCCATGCGGGGCCAGTGGAAGAAATCACACACGATCACATCGATTTTAAGGCCCCTGCGGCGGTATTCCCGCGCCACGTTCAAAAGCTGCTCCTGGTTCCAGTAGCGCAGCTTGCACTGCCAGAAGCCCAGGCCGTATTCCGGCATCATGGGCGCAAAGCCCGTGGCCCGGGCATAGCGCAGGCTGATCCCGGCGGGATCGTCGGCGCAGGTGACCCAGTAATCCAGCTGCTTGGTGGACTCGGCGTGCCAGGTGGTGCGGTTTTTGCCGAAGGATACGCTGCCGATGGCGGGGTTGTGCCACAGAAAGCCGTAGCCCCGGCTGGAGATCAGGAAGGGCACGCTGGCCTGGCTGTTGCGGTGGGCCAGCTCCAGCGTGCAGCCCTTCCAGTCCAGAATCTCCTCCTGGTACTGGCCCATGCCGTAAATATGCTCGCCCTCCTGGCCGTCGAAGGTGGCCGTCAGCGCGAAATCGCCGCCCAGATGGGGTTCAAATTTGCGGGATTTCAGCGCCAGGGCGTTGGCGGGGGCGGTTTCCCGGAGCAAAAGCTCTCCTTTTTGGTTGTAAAAGCCGATCCGGGCATAGCGGTGCCAGCCGTCCATGGTGACGCGGGCCGTCAGGTTGCCGTTTCGGATCTCGGCGCAGTCGTCCCCGATGGCGATGGTCACGTCGGGGGAGGGGCCGGGCTCCAGCAGCGCGAAGCGGGTGTCCAGCACGTCGCCCTGCAGCGTGGCGCGCACCCGCAGGCTGTCCTCGCCCCAGGGGGCGATTACCAGGGTTTCCCCGCGGTTGCGCCATATCAGTTCATTTCCGGCCTGCTCGAAGTATTCCATGAATAACACTCCTTATCATATCATATGAACCTGTCAAGGTCCTCCGGGTCGCTGTAGATCCTGTTGTACATATCATGCCACAGCATGGTCCCCACCCGCCAGCAGTGACTGAACCGGCGGGTGACGAATTCATGGATGCCCGCCTTCAGCCGGGTTCGGTGCAGTATGTTCCCGGTGGACGGGTGCTTCAGGTACAGCAGCGTTTCGTCCCGCTGGCGCCTGAAGGGGATGCCCAGCAGAGGGGACGCCCCGGTATCCGGCGGCGCTGAGCGCGAAATGGATCATGCTGAACACCCCGGATGCGGGTTTTGATTCACTGGGAAGCATTTCTGACGGCCTCATCCGCCTTTGATAAGCAAATGACGGATAAGGCTGCCTGGCGCGAACCGCCGCGCCCGGGTTAAGGCACGGGGCGTATCATATACGCCTCTCGGTTAAACCGGCGATTCTGTGGGCGCCTTTTCCGCCCTGGCGGCGTCAAGTCGCTTGACCTTTCGCGCCGCCGGAAGCGGAAAATCCGCTCCGCAGCTTTCGCTGTTTTAATCGGAGAGCAGCATCAGCCCTTGACCGCGCCGATCATGACGCCCTTTTCGAAGTACTTTTGCACGAAGGGATAGACCAGCAGGATCGGGACGGTGGACACGATGATGACGGCGTACTTCACCTGGTCGGCGGAGGACTGGGCATAGCCGCCCTGCACGCCGCCGTTGCCGCTGGCGAAGGCCTCGTTTTGCAGCAGGATGCGGCGCAGCACCATCTGCAGCGGCTGCACATCCGCGCCGGAGGTGTAGATCAGCGCGTTGAAATAGTCGTTCCAGTGGAACACCGCGTAGTACAGGATCTCCACGGCGATGATGGCCTTGGAGAGCGGCAGCACGATGTGCAGGAAGATGGTGAAGTGGTCCGCGCCGTCCAGCATGGCCGATTCATACAGGTCGTTGGGAATGGTATTCTGTATGAAGGTGCGGGCGATGATGAGGTTGTAGGTGTTGATGGCCACCATGACGATCAGAATCCAGGGCGTGTTGATCAGTCCCAGCTTGTTCACCACCATGTAGGTGGGCACCAGGCCGCCGGAGAAGTACATGGTGAACACGAAGTACATCATGACGGGGTTGCGGGCCTTGAAGTCCGGCCGGGAGAGGGCGTAGGCCGCCGGCATGGTGATGAGCATGTTCAGCGCCGTGCCCGCCAGCACATAGATGATGGTGTTGCGATAGCCCAGCCAGATGCGCGCGTCCTGCATGATCTGCTGGAAGCCGTAGAAGCGGATATCCACCGGCAGGATCGTCACGCGGCCCTGGTTGACCAGATCGGAATTGCTGATGGACGCGATGATGACGAACCACAGCGGATAGACGATCACGATGAACGTGGTGATGGTCAGCGCGATCATGATGGCGTGGAAGATGCGGTCCCCGCGGGATTCCTGCATCATCGACCTGCGGGGCGCCAGGCTGATTTTCTTGGTGTTGTCCATATTCGCGCCTCCTTACATCAAACCGGTTCCGGTGATCTTCTTGCTGATGGCGTTGCCGAACATCAGGAATGCGAAGTTGACCACGTTGGTGAACAGGCCCACGGCGGTGGCCAGGCTGAACTGGGGCGCGCCGGTGGTGGGCGCCATCAGGTGGTACACATAGGTGGAAATGACCTCGGAAACGCCCTTGTTCAGCGTGTTCTGCATCAAGAACACCTTGTCGAAGCCGACGTTCAGGATGCTGCCCATGTTCATGATAAACAGGATCATGATGGTGGGCACCAGGGCCGGGAATTCCACGTGGATGACCCGCTGCAGCGCGTTTGCGCCGTCGATCTTGGCCGCCTCATGCAGGCTGGGGTCCACGCCGGAGAGCGCCGCCAGATAAATGATGCTGTTCCAGCCCATGCCCTGCCAGACGCCGGAGAAAACGTACATCCAGACGAAATACTGCTTTTGCCCGAGCAGGTTGGCCTTGGCATCCACCAATCCCAGCGCCTTGAGCAAATCGCTGAGAACGCCGCCCTTCTGGGCAAACAGCACGTTCAGCATGGAGACCAGCACCACGGTGGAGATGAAATAGGGGATGTAGACCACGGTCTGCACCGTGCGCTTCCAGCGCTCGCGCCGCACCTGGTTGATGATCAGCGCCAGCACGATGGGGGCGGGGAAGGAGAACAGGATGCTCACCACGGCGATGATGAAGGTGTTGACCACGGTGGTCTTGAACATGGGGCTGGTAAAATACTGCGTGAAATAGGAAAAGCCCACCCATTCGCCGCCGTAGATGCCCTTGGCGAAGTCATACTTGCGGAACGCCAGCTGCACGCCGTACATGGGCATATAGCAGAATATGAAGATATAGACGATGGCGGGCAGCAGCATCACCCAAAGCTGCCAGTCGTGCAAAAGCTGGCCGACGATGCCGCGCTTTGGCCCGGCGGCGCTGAGCGTCGTCCTGTTCCTGGACATACCGATCACACTCCTTCTTCTGAATCATAAGCGAACCCGGCCCGGTAAAGCCCGGACACCCATGCCGCCCTCGATGGATCGGAGGCGGCATCGGTGCCCCGGATGAAAGCGCGGGATGCGGATGACCGCATCCCGCGCAGGGCTGAATCATATTGAGGGATTACTTGCCCAGATAGGCGTCGTAGGCCGCCTGACGGATCGCCAGGTTCTCGGCCAGACCGGCCGCCTCGACCTCGGCCACGTAGTCGTCCCAGGTGTCGTCGATGTCGGCTTCACCGGTCAGCCACAGTCCCCAATAGCTGTCGGTCACGCTGGTGATCGCGGCCTGGGTGACGGCCAGGGTGTTCTGGTCCTCTTCGGTGTAGCGCATGAACATCTGCGGATAGTACTCGGTGTCGAAGTTCACGCGGGCGATGGCTTCCTTGTACTGCTCGCGCTCGTTCAGGGCATAGGTCATATCCTGCGCCATGTCGATCTGGGTCG
>JAFUCP010000094.1 GCA_017459565.1 Clostridia bacterium
ATTTGAAGGAGGAAGAATTCAATGAAGCGTAACTTTTCGGCAAGGCTCCTGGCACTGACGGTGGCACTGTTGCTGGCCGTGTTCAGCTTTGGCGGGGCGCTGGCCGCTGAGCAGGGCGGCATGTTATCCGGAGCGGACGAGGCAAAGGCGCAGATGGAAGCGCTTTACGGCGAGAACCAGACGATCACCGACGGCAATTACGACGCGGCGCTGGCTGTGAAGTGCGTCAACGGCACCTTTGTGGGCAAGAAGACGGATGAAAGCGTCATCGCGTACAAAGGCATTCCCTATGTGGGCGCGCAGCCCGTGGGGGAATACCGCTGGAAGGCTCCGGTGGATGTGGCGCCGGACGAGGGCGTATATGAGGCGTATTACTTCGGGAAGGTTCCCTGCCAGGTGGCCAGTGTGGGTCAGAGGGGTTCCCTCTATCCCCAGGGCGAGGATTGCCTGCACCTGAACATTTGGAAGGCCGATGACACGGGCGATCAGAAGAAACCGGTCATGGTGTGGATCCACGGCGGCGCCTATGAGCTCGGCGGCACCCCTGAGCCCCGCGAGGAGGGCACGAACTTTGTGCATGAGAATCCGGACGTCATACTCGTCTCCGTCGAGTACCGGCTCAACGCCCTCGGCTTCCTCCACCTGTCGCATCTGCCCGACGGCGCGGAGTACCCGGACGCCCAGAACCTGGGCCTGATGGATCAGATGGCTGCGCTGAAGTGGATCCACGAGAACATCGCGGGCTTCGGCGGCGACCCCGAACGCGTGACCATATTCGGCCAGTCTGCCGGCGGCGGCTCCGTGTCCCTGCTGCCCCTGGTGGAGGGCGCGCACGAGTATTTCCAACGCGTCATCGCCCAGAGTGGTTCGCCCGAGTTCAGCCGTTCCACGGAACAGGCCATCGAATGCACGGACGCCATTATGGATGTGCTGGGCTGCAAGACCGTGGCCGACCTGATGAACACCGACGTCGACAAGATCGTGCAGGCGGCAGGGGCAGTGGCGTCGATGCCCCTCACGACCCCTGAACGCGACGGCGTGTTCCTGCCCAGGGAGGCGTTCGACGCCTACGAGAGCGGCGCGGCGAAGGATTTTGACATCATGCAGGGCTGCACCAAGGACGAATGCAGCTACTTCGTGGCCGGGGTTGGACCGGAGGCCTTCATGCCCTGGGCTGAGAAATGCAAGGCGGAGAAGCTCTCCCAGTTGACGGAGGAGGAAAAGGCGCTGGTCGAGAGCTACCTCGCGGACAGCCAGGGCGAGGACTACGATATCCTCAGCCACTTCCTGGATCAGTTCTGGTTCAACGCGCCGCTGATCCGGACGGCGGAGAACCAGGTCAAGGGCGGCGGCAAGACCTACGTCTACTACTTCAGGGTGGAATCCTCCGTGCCGCTTTTGAAGAGCGGCCACGCGATCGAGCTTTCCGAGCTGTTCAACCATCCGGAGGATACCTTCGTCACCGGCAGGCAGTTCGACGAGACCTTCTCCAAAACCATGCGGAGGATGTGGGTGCAGTTCGCCAAGACCGGCAACCCGTCCCTCACCGCCGAGCAGTCCCCCGACGGCCAGGCCAAGGAATGGCCGCTCTACGACCTTGAGAACAAGTACGTGATGGTGTTCGATGAATTCGATATCCGCGCGGAAAAGGAAGCCGACATGAATATCGTCGATTGGGACAGGACCTATTTCCTGACCAAGTACTA
>JAFUCP010000013.1 GCA_017459565.1 Clostridia bacterium
CCATGCGGGTATAGTCCGCCGTCCTCAGTCGGATGATGGTCAGCGGGGTCATGGCCAGGCCGATGCCCAGCACCGCGCTCACCAGCAGGTTGTCGATGACGATGCCAAACATCACGCCGGCCATCGCCAGCAGCACCGCCATGTTCCGGTAGGTGACAAATTGCTCGCCCATGCCGGAGGCGTCCAGCATCACGGAGGCTTCCTCCATCATGCGCTGGGCAAAGGAGGGCTTCTTGCCGGTGATGTGCCGGATGCGCTTTCTCCGGCTGACGCCGCGCTGGAAGGGCTTTTTCAGCTCTTCCGTCACGTCGCGGGGGTGAACGTCCGCCATGATAAACAGCCCCGTCGTTACGAACAGGGCGCATAGCAGATAGGCGATCATGTCGAAGTACCTCCTTTCGATCTGGCCTTGGTGGGTGTGGTCGGCTCACGGCTGAAATAGGAGACCTGCTTCTCGTCGGCTCCGTTGCTCAACATCAGCTCGGCAATGCGGGGCGAAATGGCCCCGACACGCCTCCAGCTGTCGCCGTTCCTGGTCTTTTCATATTGGAACAGCGTTCGGGTCTTGGCGACTCCGTCGCAGGCGGAGGTGGCTTCCACGACCTCCGTGATGCACCGCTTGTTGTCGGAAAGCTGCTTGCAGAAGATGGTGATGGGGAACGCCTCCACGATCAGGTCCATCAGGAGAGTGGGCGTCAATGTATTACCCGGATTCATCTGGCACATAGTCAGTATGCGGGAATAGGTCTGCTTGGCGCTGTTGGCGTGGAGGGTGCTGGTGACGGTATGCCCGGTGCGGGCGGCCTCCTGCGCGTCGTAGGCTTCGCCGCCGCGCATCTCCGCCATCGTGATGATGTCGGGCCGCATTCGGAGCGTGGAGCGCACCAAGCTCTGCATATTCACGTCAAGGCGGGGGTCGTCGCTGGGGCGGGTGCAGAGCGTTACCACGCTCTTGAGCTTCTGATTGTTCTCGTCCAGCGGATTGACGATCAGGATCTCGCGGGTCTCCTCGATGGTGACGATGCGCAGCTTCTCGTCCAGGTTGTTCAGCAGGTAGCTGGTCAGCGTGGTCTTGCCGGAGCCGGTCTTGCCCGCGACGCTGACAGATACGCCGTGATTCAGGCACAGACTGATGAAGTCAAGCAGCTCGTCATTGGCGGTTCCCCAGCGGATCAGCTGGTCGCGGGTGACGTTGAACAGGTGCTGCTTGCGGATAGTGAAGGCGATTCCATCCTTCTCGTCGATGACCGGCGGGAAGAAGGCGGTGATGCGCACGCCGGTGGTGATGTAGGCGTCCACGATGGGATGGGCCGTGTCGATGGTCTGCCCAGAAATGCGCACCAGGCGGCGGGCAATGTCGCGGCCCTGCTCCGGGGTGGCAAAGCTCTCATGGTACTTGTGGCGGCCCTTCTCGTCGATGATCTCCACGTCGTTATAGGCGTTGACCAGGATTTCCTCCACGTTGGGATCGGCCAGCGGTTCCTCCAGAATGGAATAGCCCGCCATGTCCCGGTAGAGGCGGTTCGTTAGCTCCCGGATACTCATGCCCGCCACATAGACCTTGTTCGAGGTCAGGAACTGCTCAGTCAGGTAGCGCACAGTATCGCGGGCTTGTTCCTGAAGCACGGTCTCCGCGAGGGTCTGGGCATGATGCTCGCTCAGGTAGGCTTGGGTCTTTGCCAGCGCGCTCTCGTAGGTGTTGTCCTCCGCGGGCGCGGCTTCGCTGGCGCTGTTGTACAGTATCTTGGAAAGGGTCGCTTCGCTCATTCAGTAGCCTCCAGTGTCATGGTATCCAGATTGTCGCGGCGCGCCTCCACCGCGTCGTAGAGTCGATGCAGGTTCTTCGTCCACGCGATGCCCTCGCGCCAGATCTCCTCCGTCGCCAAGCGGCACTCGTCGTGCAGCCGTCCGAGATCGCGGCTGTACCTGAACTGCGCCGCGAAGTGTATTCCCAGCTGGCCCTCCACTTCCGCGATCAGGTGGAAAGGCTGCACCATCGTGGCGGTGGGCACGGTTTTCTCCAGCACCCCGGCGTTTTGCAGCATGGGTTGGATGGCGCTGTACCAATACACCGCGCCGACGCTCGGAACGATGGGCAGCACGATGCAGTCCGCCTCCCTGAGCATGACCGGCAGGAAGGGGTCGGTGCGCTGGACGCTGCAATCGAGGATCACGGTGCCCAGCAGCTCCTCGCTTTGCAGCAGGAACTCCTTGGCCCGGTCGATGCCCTCGTAGCCGATCTCGTAGTCGATGAAGGTATCCCTGTCCGTCAGTCCGGCGAGGAACATCCCGCTGCACTGGGGATGCTGGTGGAAATAGGGGCGAATCTCATTCGTGCCCAGGCGGTTCAGATGGCGGCCCAGGCTGTGTTCCTGCTCCAGCCGCGTGCCCGCGAGCTGTATCGGCAGGGTCGGGCTGCAAAGGTTGGTGTCAATGATGCCTACGGTGCCCTTGCCCGCATAGATGCTGCCCAGCCCGGTAGCCAAGGTGGTCTTGCCGGTTCCGCCGCAGCCCCAAATCGCAATAATCATTCGCCCACCCCCGGATCGTTGTAGTCGATTTCAGAGGGATCGACGGGTTCGGAAGGTTCTTGCGTCGCGGCGGGCTCTGCCGTCACAGCGACAGTCTCGGTTTCAGCCGGTTCGACGGAAGCCTCCGGCGCAGTCGTCGCGGCAGGAGCCTCAGTCGCCTGAGAAGTCGTCGTCTCCTGTGGCACTTCGGGAGTCGGCTGTGCCGATTCGGAAGTCGCGGCAGGCGAGGCCGTGGGTTCGGCAGTGGGCGTGGGCTCCGGGATCGGCTCCTCCACCAGCACGCGCTCCTCGCGGGGAATGAACACGTCCGCCGCGTCACCGCGGGCGAGAAAGGCGATGTGGATGTCTCCGTTCTGCTCGATCTCCGCCAGCTTCAAAGCCTGTTCTTCCGTGACATAGAAGGTGATGGTGGCGGGCAGGCGGTTGGGCACGTCCGGGTCCTTTGCTGCGTTTACCAGCGCGTCGGTGCCGTCCGAGGACGTGACCTTACAGACCTCCAGGTAGCGCAGCTCCTCCGGGATGTAGGTTTCCGATTCCTTTTGGATGCTGGAGATCAGCGTCTGGTTGATGCCCGAATTGATGTCGCCGTCGCTGTCCTCGCCTTCGCCGTCCTCCGATTCCGGGGTCGTGGTGATGGTGGATTGCTCCGTTGCCACCAACAGGCCCAGCTGCTGGTTGAACTGAGTGATCTTGCTCGTCACCATGACCGCCACCACATCGCCGGGCAGCAGCGTGCCGGACACGCCCGCGGTCAGGGTGGGAATGGTCAGGGAGACCAGCTGCTTGCC
>JAFUCP010000095.1 GCA_017459565.1 Clostridia bacterium
ACTTCGCAGGTCTCTCACCTGCTCGCTCCGGCCTCCTCGCTCCCGCCCTCTCGGACGATCTTCGCAATTCCTCCGTCGCTTCTCTCGCTTCCTCTGTATCGTTTTCAAGGTTCGCCCGCTGCCCTCGTCTCCCGGCTCTGTACCCGTTCCTCTCGCGACAGCTTTGCCAGTATAGCAAAAGAGGTGCTGTTTGTCAACACCTCTTGGAAAAATATACACATTCATAACTGAATTTGGGAATTTCAGTCTCCCGTTTTGCACGGGCTTAACCCAAGCTCAGCCGATGTCATACCTGGACAGCTCGGAATAGGCATAATCGCAGATGTTCATCATGTGCCGCATGAGCCTGAAGGTAACCTCGCCCGTATTGGCTACGCTGTATTCCACGTCGATGGCGCAGGTGACGGAATTGTCGCTCTTGTCGATGTAGAACCTCACCCAGCGGTACTGGGCGTTCAGGCTGTTCACAGCCTCCAGAACGTTGTTGTAGTCCGACGGAGCAAAGTCGATGAAGTTCCACACGCGGATGCTGGCGTCCTCGTTATCCTCGCTAAAATAGAAGATTTCCGTGATGGAGGTATCCGTCAGGTTGATGCTGACCTTCACCTTCTCATCGTTATCCTGGTCGATGCCATCGTAGGTATACCTGATTTCCTGTTCATCACATTCCTTGAGGAATTCGCGGGTGGTGGAATAGGTGGCGCTGGAAGGAACCGCCAGAGCAGAGACACACAGCAGGGACACAAGCAGGGCGATGGCGATTGAGCAGAGCAGTTTCTTCATACGATTGTCCTCCTTCTTTGTTGTCATGGATATATTGTACCAGTTATTTGCGCATTTGGCAATATCAATTTATCACATTCTTCACATTATACCTTTGCCATCTTTCATCATAAATAAACTTGTGTAAACCGATTTCAGGTATTATAATGAAACCATAAATCATTTAGGAGTGATACGACATGAGACAGAGCGGCGTATTGCTGCATATCACCTCCCTGCCCTCGCGCGGCGGCATCGGCACGATGGGTCAGGCGGCTTATGACTTTATCGATTTCGTAAAGGCCTCCGGCATGACCATTTGGCAGATGCTGCCCATCGGGCCGACAGGCTACGCGGAATCCCCCTATCAAAGCGCGTCCACCTATGCGGGCAACCCCCTGATGATCGACTTCGACCAGCTCGAGGCGAAGGGCATCCTGCCCGAGGGCAGCTATGTGCCGCTGCCCCACATTCCCAGCGTTGATTTCGAGGCCGTCAAGGCCCAGAAGACACAGCTGCTGCGCAAGGCCTTTGCCGCGTGCGGCGAAAGCCTGAAGGACGAGGTCGCAGGGTTTGAGGCCGCCCACCCCTGGGTGCGCGATTACGGGCTTTTCCGTGCCGTCAAGGCCCACTTCGGCGAAATATCCTGGATGGATTGGCCCGATCAGGACATCCGCCTGCGCAGGGCGGACGCCGTGGCAAAGTATGCCGACATGCTCGCGGAGGACGTCAACTATTATATATTTGAACAGTACCTGTTCTTTGACCAGTGGGAGCAGCTGCACGATTATGCCCGCTCCCAGGGTGTGAAGCTGATGGGCGATATGCCGATCTACGTGGCGGAGGATTCCAGCGACGTATGGCTGAACCCGGATATGTTTGAACTGGACGAGGACTGCAAGCCCATCCGCATCGCGGGCGTGCCGCCGGATTACTTCCAGGCGGACGGCCAGCGCTGGGGCAATCCCCTGTACGCCTGGCAAAAGCACGCCGACACAGGCTACAGCTGGTGGATCGATCGTCTGCGCGCTCTGGGCGGCATGTTCGATATTCTCCGCATCGATCATTTCATCGGCTTTGCGAATTACTACGCCATCCCCGCGGAGGAGCCCACGGCCCGCAACGGCAAATATGAGCTTGGCCCCGGACGGAAGCTGTTTACCCGCATCAAAAAGGCGCTGCCCGGGCTGAGCATCGTGGCCGAGGACCTGGGCGTGCAGAACAAGCGCGTGCGCAGGCTGCTGGACTGGTGCGGCTATCCGGGCATGAAGGTCATGCAGTTCGCCTTTGACGGCGACGACAGCGCCGACCTGCCGGAGCATCACACGCCCAACTGCGTCGTATACACCGGCACTCACGACAACAACACCACCCTGGGTTGGTGGGCCGCCGCCGATGACGCGTCCAAGGCGCGCGCCCGCGCGAAGCTGGGGATGCACGAGGACGAGGACGACGTGATGCCCTTCATGCTCAGGGCCGCTTTCGGCTCTGTGGCGGACACGGTGATCGTGCCCATGCAGGACTGGCTCGGCCTGGGCAACGAGGCCCGCATGAACTTCCCCGGCACCGTGGGCGGCAACTGGCTGTGGCGCATGGCACCCGTGGACTACGCGCCCATCGCGTCCCGAATCCGCCGCCTGAACCGCGCAAGCAACCGCGGCGCCCTGCGCAGCATGACGGCGCAGGAGCTGCTGGCGCGCGCGGGTGAAAACGCGCTGGTAGAGCGGCACATCGCGCTCGAGGACACGCTGCCCGAGGAGCTGCACGACGCCATCGCGAAGGCCGCCATGCTGGACATTGCGCCCCAGTGGGCGGACGATTACGAGGCCCATGTCTCCGGACGCCGCGCGGCGTATCTCTCCGCGGAGTACCTGGTGGGCCGCGCCGTGTACAACAACCTGTACAGCATGGGCGTGCTGGAGGATGTGAAGGCGCTGCTGGCAAAAAAGGGCGTGGATCTCGCGGATCTGGAGGATATCGAGGACGCCGCGCTGGGCAACGGCGGGTTGGGCCGTCTGGCCGCCTGCTTCCTGGACAGCGCCGCCACCCACGATATACCGCTGGACGGCTACGGTCTGAGATACAAATACGGCCTGTTCAAGCAGAGCTTCGACGAAAACGGCGCGCAGTGCGAGGACCCCGACGACTGGACGGTCTACGGCGATCCCTGGAGCATCCGCAGGGATGATTTGACCCAGCTGGTGGAGATGAAGAACCTGCTGGTGTTCGCCGTGCCCTATGACATGCCCGTGATCGGCTATGGCCGCAGGAGCATCGGCACGCTGAGGCTTTGGCAGTGCGAGAGCGTGAACGAATTCGACTTCGACGCCTTCAACGCCCAGGATTACGCCGCCGCCTGCCGGGACAAGAACGCCGCCGAGGACATCACCAAGGTGCTGTACCCCAACGACACGCTGAAGGCGGGCAAGCTGTTGCGCCTGCGCCAGCAGTATGTACTGGTGAGCGCTTCGCTGCAGGACATGCTGGCGGTCTATCCCGAAGCCCACTATGAGGACTTTGTGGAAAACGGTTACGCGAACTTCGCAAAGTACCACGCCATCCAGCTCAACGATACCCATCCCACCATGGCGATCCCGGAGCTGATAAGGCTTTTGATGAACGAGGGCATGGCCTTTGGGGAAGCCTTTGATATCGCAAGGAACACCTTCCGCTACACCAACCACACCGTCATGCGCGAGGCGCTGGAGTGTTGGGATCTGAAGCTGATGAACGAGCTGTCGCCTGAGCTGGTAAGGATCATCAAGCGCATCCAGTCGAAGCTGGCCCGGGAGCTGAAAAAGGCGAAGGTGGCGGACGCCGCGCCGCTGGATATCATCCACGACGGCAGCGTGCGCATGGCGAATCTAGCGGTCTACGGCTCCAGCTTCACCAACGGCGTGGCCGCCATCCACAGCCAGATTTTGAAGGACGACGTGTTCAAGGAGTGGTACGCGCTCTACCCCGAGCGGTTCAACAACAAGACCAACGGCATCACCCAGAGGCGCTGGCTGGGTCTTTGCAACCCGGAGCTGACCGCCCTTTTGAAGGACGCGCTGGGAAGCGACGGCTTCATGACGGACCTGTATCAGCTTGAGGGCCTCAAGCCGCTGATCGACGACGGGCTGGCTGAGCGCTTTATCCGCGTAAAGGCCGAAAAGAAGCGCCAGCTGGCCGATATCATCCGCGAGCGCGAGGGCGTGGACATTCCCGAGCATTTCGTGTTCGACGTACAGGTCAAGCGGCTGCACGAGTACAAACGCCAGCTGCTCAACGCGCTGTCCATACTGGATATCTACTACGGCCTGAAGGACGGCACGCTCACCGATTTCCCCGCCACAGCCTTCATCTTCGGCGCGAAGTCGGCCCCCGGCTATCGCCGCGCAAAGGCGGTCATCCGCTTCATCAACCACATCGCGGCCATGGTCAACGCCGATCCCGACACCAGCGACAGGCTGCGGGTGGTGTTCGTGCAGAACTACAACTGCTCCTACGCGGAGCATATCATCCCGGCGGCGGATATCAGCGAACAGATTTCCCCCGCGGGCACCGAAGCCAGCGGCACCGGCAACATGAAGCTGATGCTCAACGGTGCGGTCACACTGGGCACCTATGACGGTGCAAACGTGGAAATCTTCGAGCAGGCCGGCATTGAAAACAACTTCGTGTTTGGCGCGACAGTGGATGAAATCAACGCCGTCAAGGCCGAATACGACCCTGTGAAGCTCTATGAGGCCAACCCGAGGCTCCGACGCGTGATCGACGCGCTGAGCGACGGCACCTTCGAGCCCGCGGACGCCCCCATGGAGGAGGGCGAGCTGGTGGAGCTGAAAAAGGCGCTGCTGGAGGGGGCCAGCTGGCACAAGCCGGACCACTACTTCCTGCTGATGGATTACCAGTCCTACATGGACGCCAAGCTGAAGGCGCTGCGCGCCACAAAGGACAAGGTCGGCTTCGCGAAGCTGTGCCTGCACAACATTGCCGGCGCGGGCAAGTTCTCCAGCGACCGCACCATCAAGGAATACTGGGACGAGCTTTGGAGAAGGTAATCTGAAAACCGCAACGGGGCGGCGCAATCGCGCCGCCCGTGTTTTCATTTATCTGTCTGTCATGAATTATTTATCTGCCCGCCAGGTATTTTCCCGTGAGGCTGGCTTCACAGCGCGCCACGGCCTCCGGCGGGCCCGACGCCACGATTTCCCCGCCTTCCTCGCCTCCGCCGGGGCCCATATCGATCACATAGTCCGCGTTGCGGATCACGTCCAGATCATGCTCGATGACGAGAACCGTCGCCCCGCCCGCGATCAGGGTGTCAAAGACCCCGATCAGCGTGACCACATCCAGCGGATGCAAGCCGATGGTGGGCTCGTCGAACACGAATATGGAATCGCCTTGGGGGCGTCCCATCTCGCTGGCCAGCTTGAGCCGCTGGGCCTCGCCGCCGGACAGGCTGGGGGTTTCCTCTCCCAGCGTCAAATAACCCAGTCCCAGCTCCTTCAGCACTTTTAGCCGCGGCTGGACGGCCTTCATGTCCGCGCAAAAATCCAGCGCGCGGTTCACGTCCATGTCCATCAGCTGCGGCAGGGACAGCGCGGCGCCCGCTTTGTTTACGTGGCGGATCTCATAGGCACATCTGGCGTAGCGTGAGCCCCGGCACTCCGGGCAGGGCACGTCCACGTCCGGCAAAAACTGCACGTCCAGACTGATCGCGCCCGTGCCGTCGCACACCGGGCAGCGCAGCCGGCCCGTGTTATAGGAAAAGTCCCCCGCCTTCCAACCATTTTGCTTCGCCTCCGGGCACCGGGCGTAGAGCTTGCGCAGCTCGTCATGCACATCCGCGTAGGTCGCCACCGTGGAGCGCACGTTGATGCCGATGGGCGTGGCGTCGATCAGCTTCACATG
This sequence comes from Clostridia bacterium, assembly GCA_017459565.1. Lineage (GTDB taxonomy): Bacteria > Bacillota > Clostridia > Christensenellales > Aristaeellaceae > UBA2862. Next base: position 5,662 of record JAFUCP010000095.1, read on the forward strand.
GCCGATGCCTGCCGCCTCGACGCCGCGCACGTGCCCGGGCAGGGCTCTGCCCTGCGTGGCGGCTGTCAGCGCGGGCACGAGGCTCTCCAGCACCATCGTGGTCTTGCCGGAGCCGGATACGCCCGTAACCACCGTCAGCCTGCCCTTGGGAATGTCCACCTCCAGGGGCTTGACGGTGTGTATGGGGCCTGTGGAAAGGTGGATGCGGCCCTCGTTGAACAGCTCCGCTTCAGAGCAGCGCAGCGCCCTTTTTACGATGGCTGAGCCGGACAAAAACGGCCCGATCCGCGAATCGGGGTTGCGGCTGACATCCAAAACCGTCCCCTCGGAAATCACCCTGCCGCCGTCCGCGCCCGCCGCCGGGCCCATCTCAATCAGCCAGTCCGTCTCCTTCAGGATCTGCGCGTCGTGGTCCACCAGCAAAACGGAGTTGCCATCTGCCACGAGATCGCGCATCACCCCGGTGAGCCCCTGGATATTGACGGGGTGCAGGCCGATGGATGGCTCGTCCAGCACGTACAGCACGCCGGTGGTGCGATTGCGCACGGCCCTGGCCAGCTGCATACGCTGCCGTTCGCCGGTGGAGAGCGTGGATGCCGCGCGGTCCAGGGTCAGATAGCCCAGCCCCAGCTCCATCAGCCGCCTGGCCGGAGTCTGAAAGGATTCGCAGATGCTGCGCGCCATGGGGCGCATGGGCTCCGGCAGTGAATCCGGCACACCCTTCACCCATTCGCACAGGCCCGAAAGCGTCATTTTGCAGGCTTCGTCCAGCGAAATGCCCCGGAGCTTCGGCGCGCGCGCCGCCCCGCTCAGCCGCGTGCCGCCGCAGTCGGGACATAGTTTCTCCTTCAAAAACTTCTCCACCCGCTTCATGCCCTTCTCGTCCGTCACCTTTGACAGGGCGTTTTCCACGGTATACGTGGCGTTGAAATAGGTAAAGTCCATCTCCCCCGCCACGTTGGTGTTCTTTGCCTTGTAGAAGATGTGCTTCTTCTCCGCGGGGCCATGCAGCACGATCTGCTTCTCCGCCTCCGTCAGATCGCGGTAGGGAACATCTGTGCGCACGCCCATGGCCCGGCATACATCCGTCATCAGCGACCACATCAGGCTGTTCCAGGGGGCCACCGCGCCTTCGTCGATGCTCAGCGATTCATCCGGGATCAGGGTCGATTCGTCCACTGTGCGTATGATGCCCGTTCCCCCGCAGCGCCGGCACGCGCCCTGGCTGTTGAAGGCCAGCTCCTCCGCGCCGGGGGCATAGAAGCGCGCACCGCACACGGGGCACACGAGTTCCTTCCCCGCCGCCACCGCCAGCGTGGGCTCCAAAAAGTGGCCGTTGGGACAGCGATGCCGCGCAAGCCTGGAATACATCAGGCGCAGGCTGTTCAAAAGCTCCGTGCCTGTGCCGAAGGTGCTGCGGATGCCCGGGACGCCGGGGCGCTGGTGCAGCGCCAGCGCCGCCGGCACATACAGCACCTCGTCCACATCCGCCCTGGCGGCCTGGGTCATGCGCCTGCGGGTGTAAGTGGAAAGCGAATCCAGATACCGGCGCGAGCCCTCGGCATACAGCACGCCCAGCGCCAGCGAGGACTTGCCCGAGCCGGACACGCCCGCCACGCCCACGATTCTGTTCAGCGGCACGTCCACATCAATGTTTTTCAGATTATGCACCCGCGCACCTCGCACGCGGATGGCCTCCGGCCTGTACTGCTTATTCATGTCGCTTCCCCGTTTTCTGTGTGATCAATGCTGTCCCGCCCATCCGTCAGCGTCCATGCCACGGCCCTGGCCAGCCTGCCCAGGGGATCGTCGAAGTGTCCGCCGGAATTCAGCTCAAAGGCGGCGTCGATGCCCCGGTCCCGAAGATCTCCGTAGAGCCTTCGCGTGTTTTCCTCCACCGGACGCATGACGGCGTTGCGCGTCCTGGCCTCCCGGTCCCCCACCGACAGATAGACGCGCTCCGGCCTGCGCGGCATCTCATGGTTCAGGACGTATTCCACAAAGCCCGGATACCACAGCGAGCCCGAGGCGCTGGCAAAGCGCGCGAAAGCATCCGTGCGGTACATGGCGTACAGCGCAAACAGCCCCGCCAGCGAATAACCGGCCAGGGCGATATACGCGGGCGGCGCGCCCAGCTGCCCGATGATTTGCGGCAGGATGCTCTCTGTCAGCTGCTTCAGATAGCCGTCCGCGCCGCCCGCGTAGGGCGGCTGCTTTGAAAAGGCGGAGGGGGCGGGCCAGGGAGTCAGCTCTTCCTCCCAGCAGATGCCGCCGATAGCCGCCAGTGAAAAATCCGCGCCGGCAACAGTCGCCGCCGCCCCGCGGAGGGCTTTGCCCTCCCCGTCCTCGCCGTTGACGACAATCAGCGGCGCGCCGGGCCGCTTCGACGCGAACAGCTCAACCTCCTTGTCGCAAATGCGCATACGCACACCTCCCTGCCGGAATTGCCATATGAAAACGCGCCCCTCCGCGCATCATGGCGGAGCGACGCGCCCGCGTCACCCGTTTACAGGTCCTCAAGCCGTATCTTCGAATTCTCCCGCGCCTGACGGTAGATGCTGAAGCGGTTGCCGATGGTCTGCACCGGCTCGGCGTGTACGCGCTCGCACAGGGCGCCGCACGCCTCCCGGGTGCTTTCGAAGGGGGCGTTGCGCTGGACCGTGACCTTGATCAGCTCCCGCGCCTCCAGCGCATCCCAGCACTGCTTGACCAGATTGTCGGTGATGCCGTCCTTGCCGATGTGCAGCACGGGCTCCATGGTGTTGCACATGGCGCGAAGCGCCGCGCGCTGTTTGGTAGTCATGCTCATTTCCTCCAAGCCTGTGTATTGGTCAATCGATGAAGTCAAATTCCATATCGCCGATCAGGACGCTGTCCCCCTCCTGCGCGCCCTGCCGGCGCAGCGCGTCTATCACGCCCAGCCGGCGCAGGGAGCGGTGGAACCAATTCAGGGATTCCTCGTTTTCGAAGTTCACGGACGCCAGCAGGCGCTCCATCTGACGGCCGGAGACAAAGTACACGCCGTCCTGCGCCGAAACCTCGAAGGGCGCGGCGGCGTCCTCCAGCGCCTCCAGGTCGTACAGCGGCTCCTCCGCGAAGGGCTCCGCGGGCGGGCAGCTTTCCAGCAGCTGCACCGTGGCATACAACAGCGCCCTGAAATTCTGCCGCGTAGCCGCTGAGACGGGATAGATTTCGATGCCCGTCCCCGCCAGCTTTTCCCGCAGCCGCGCCAGGTTTTCCTCAGCCCCGGGCAGATCCATCTTGTTTGCCACCACGATCATCGGGCGGCTCTTCAGATCTCCGTAGGCCTCCAGCTCCTTCATGATGGCGTCGTAATCCTCCAGGGGGTCCCGGCCCTCGCTGCCCGCGATATCCAGCACATGCAGCAGCATCCGCGTGCGCTCCACATGGCGCAAAAAGGCGTGCCCCAGGCCGACGCCCTGCGCCGCGCCTTCCACAAGGCCCGGAATGTCCGCCAGCACAAAGCTGTAATCCTCGTGCTTCACAATGCCCAGGTTCGGCTGGAGCGTGGTGAAGTGATAGTTGGCGATCTTCGGGCGCGCTGCCGTCACCACGGAAAGTATGGTGGATTTTCCCACGTTTGGAAAGCCCACCAGCCCCACATCCGCAATGGACTTGAGTTCCAGCGTCAGCTCGATCATATCCCGCTTTTCGCCGGGCTTGGCGAACTGCGGGGCCTGCCGGGTCGGCGTGGCGAAGTGCTGGTTGCCAAAGCCGCCGTTGCCGCCCCGGGCCAGCGTCTTGCGCACACCGGCTTCATAGAGGTCCAGCAGCAGCTTGCCCGTGGCCTTCTCCCGCACAATCGTCCCCGGCGGCACCTGTATGACCACCGGCTCGCCGGACTTGCCCGTGCGCCGGTTGGCCATGCCGTCGCCACCGTTTTCGGCGGTAAACTTGCGCTTGAATCTGAAATCCATCAGCGTGTGCATCCGCTCCGTGGCCTCAAAGATCACGTCGCCGCCGCGCCCGCCGTCGCCGCCGTCCGGCCCGCCGGCCTGCACGAATTTTTCCCGGTGAAAGGACACGCAGCCGTTGCCGCCGTCGCCCGCCTTCACCGTGATGCCAACCACATCCACGAATAATGCCATCGATTATACCTCAATATTCTTCTCGCAAAGAGCGTCATCCAGGGGACAGCGCTCACATTCCGGCTTCCGGGCGTGGCAGCAGCGCCGCCCGTGCCATATGATCAGGTGGTGTCCCAGGGACCAAATCTCCCTTTCCAGCAGGGCGCGCAGCTGTGCCTCCACCTTCTCCGGGGTGTTGCCGTCGGCAAGGCCGATGCGCCGGGAGACCCGGAACACGTGGGTATCCACGGGGATTTGGTCGTCCCCGAAGGCCGCCAACAGCACCACGCCCGCCGTCTTTTGGCCCACGCCGGGCAGCGCCATCAATTCCTCCCTGGTGCCGGGTACCCGACCGTCATAGCGCTCCACCAGCGCGCGGCTGGCCGCCACGATGTTTTTGGCCTTGTTGTGATACAGACCGCACTGGCGGATCAGGGGCTCCAGCGTCTCGGGCTCCAGCTTCGCCATGGCGAAGGCATCCGGGTACATTGGAAACAGGCGCTCCGTCACCTGGTTCACCCGCTTGTCCGTACACTGGGCAGAGAGGATCGTGGCGATCAGCGTCTCATAGGGATTGCGAAAGTTCAGCTCCGGCTTCGCCTCGGGATAGAGCCCGCGCAGCTTTTCCATCACAAGCGCCGCGCGCTGTGCGTCCATATCGTTTCCCTCCCGCCTTTGTATCTGAAAAGATTATACCCTCATACCCGCGGGCCGGTCAAGCAAGATCGTGTAAGGAATTCCGGCGCCGCAAAAAGGACCGATAAGCGGCGCGACCCTTCAAATCGCGCCGCCTGCGCAAAGGGCGCTACACCGGCCTCACCTGCGCCCGCGCGCCGTCGTATTGTACGCGATACAGTCCAATCAGGTTCCCGGGATTCGCAGCCGCAAGCGCGGCGCGCACCTGGGTCAGATATTCCATAGGAAAGCGCACGGAAAGCCCGCAGCCCATGGAAATCGCCCGGGGCGTGGAGACCACCCGGGCGGGTACGCCCATGTGCCGCAGCGCCGCCTCAAAGCGCAGCACCTGCTGGCGTGAGCGAAACGCCGCGACGCCGTATACATCCCCCATGCCTGTCCCCCCCTTCCCATCGATTCACACGCCACGGCTCATAAAACCGCCCCGGCGCATGTATTCTATACTACGCGACGCAGCGCGGACGCGTGAAGGGAGGGCCGTCGATGCCGATTTATCTTGACAATGCCGCCACGAGCCATCCGAAGCCGGAGGCCGTGGTGCGGGAAACCGTGCGGGCGCTGACCGAATACAACGCCAATCCCGGGCGCTCCGGCCACGCCGCGGCGCTGGCCGCCGCGCGCCGTGTACTGCGCACCCGTGAGAGCCTGGCGGCGCTCATGGGCGCGCAGGACGCCCTGCGCATCGCCTTCTGCTTCAACTGCACCGACGCGCTGAACCTGGCCATCAAGGGCAGCCTGCGCCTGGGCGACCATGTCGTCGCCACGGCGCTGGAACACAATTCCGTGCTGCGGCCGCTGGGCACGCTGGCGCAGCGGGGGCGCATTTCGTTGACCCTCGTCGCGCCGGGGCCGGAGGGCTTTGTGGACGCAAAGGACATCCGCGCCGCGATGACGCCCAGGACCGCGCTGATCATTTGCACCCACGCTTCCAACGTCACCGGAGCCATCCAGCCCGCGGCCGCCATCGGGCAGATGGCCCGGGAAACGGGCGTGCGGTACCTGGTAGACGGCGCGCAGGCGCTGGGGGCGCTGCCGGTTGACGTAAAGGCGCTGGGTTGCAACCTGTACGCCTTTCCCGGCCACAAATCGCTGCTGGGGCCCCAGGGTACGGGTGGGCTTTACATCGCCCCGGACACGGCGCTGAACACGCTGCGGGAGGGCGGCACAGGCTCCAGCTCCGACAGCCTGCTCCAGCCGGAGGAGCTGCCGGAGCGCTACGAGGCCGGAACGGTCAACCTGCCGGGGCTTGCGGGCCTCGGCGCGGGCTGCGAATACGTGGGCGCAAAGCTTTCGCTGATCATGATGCACGAACGCGAGCTGTCACAGGCGCTCTATGAGGGGCTGTCGGCCATGCCCGGCGTGGCGCTGTACAGCCCCGCCCGGGAAGCGGACCGGGCCGGGATCGTCTGCTTCAACGTGGGCGATCTCTCCTCCTCCCAGGCCGCCGACGCCCTCTCCCGGCAGGGCATCGCGGTGCGCGGCGGGCTGCACTGCGCGCCCATGGCTCACCGCTTTCTCGGCACACTCCGCCGCGGCGCGGTGCGCGCCAGCGTGGGCTGGGCCAATACCTTCGAGGAGATCGAGGCGCTGCTGAGAGCTGTGCGGGATCTGCTATAGGCCGTCTTCCGCGCGTCCGGGCCCGAAAGGCGGCATGGAAAACGAAAAAACGGGTATGCTATAGGAAAAGGAGGCGGTCATCATGCCCATGGCGGAATGTCGGAGCTGCCACAGAATCGCGGACCAGCGCGCCTTCCGGTCGTGCAGTGATTGCGGCGCGCCGCTCTGCGACGACTGCGCGAACGAATATGCCGGGCTGTGTCCCGACTGCGACCGGCTGGAGCCCTCCTGGGTGTTCCACGACCTGTATTGAGTTGTGTTTCCATGGCAAAAGGGGCTGCCTCAAAATGACCTGAAGATCATTTTGAGGCAGCCCTTTCTATGGTTGATCTCATTGAGCCGCAAGCCGTCCCACGGCCCTGAACGCGCATATGTCTTTCATCCCCCGTCCCTTGCGAACAGGGGGGTTTGATCTCAGCCGGCGCTATGCTCCCCCACCGATCTGCCGCTTCACATCGGCGATGGCGGCGGCAAGCTGGTTGTCGGATTCGGGGTCGGGCTCGACGGGGATATACGCGCCCTCCAGCGCCACCTCGATATCCGGCGTGACGCCCACGCCCTGGGGGCAGCGGTCCAGCGCGTCGTAGTAGCTGGAGGTGGTCAGCTGCATCCCCGCGCCGTCCTCACTGTAGCTGACGAGGGATTGCACGATGCCCTTGCCATAGGTGGTCAGCCCTACCACCGTGCCGCGGTCCAGGGCCTGCACGGACAGGGCCAGAATTTCCGAGGCGCTGGCGGACATGCCGTTCACCAGCACGGCCAGGGGCACGTCGTACATTTCCTCATCGGAGTAAAAGTCCATGCGGGTGTCGTTTCGGTCCTTGATATAGACGATCTCGCCCGTGGGCAGCAGCTTGTCGGCGATGCTGACCACCTGGTCCAGCAGCCCGCCGGGGTTGTTCCTGACATCGATCACCATGCCCTTCACGCCCTGCGCCCTAAACGCCTCCAGCGCCTCGGCAAACCCGGCGGCGGCGTTGCCGGTGAACTGGGCGATGCTGATATAGCCGATATCGTCCGGCAGGACGCGGTAGTTGATATAACTGACGTTGACGTCCCCCCGGTTCATGGGGAAGTCGATCTCCTGGCCGTCGCGCAGCACGGTGACTGTCACGCGGGTACCGTTCTCGCCCCGGATGCGGTTGACAGCGTCGTTATAAGTCCTGCCATCATCGCCGCTGACAAACTCCCCGTCCACGGCAACGATCCAATCGCCCACCCGGATGCCCGCCTGCTCAGCGGGCGTATCGGGAAACACCCGCACGACCTCGATGATACCGTCCGGCGTGTTTTGCAGCAGCAGTCCGACGCCCCGGTAGACGCCGGCGCTGTTTTCGTTGGCGCGCCGCATCTCCTCCGGGGTGTAATAGAAGGTATACGGATCGCCCACGGCGCTCGTCATGCCGCGAATGGCGCCCAGGAGCAGCTCATCCTCATCCAGCTGCTGATAATACTGCGTCATCAGCTCGTTGCGCACCTCGTCCAGCCGACGGTAGCGCTGGATGGCATCGTAATCCGACTGCGACACCTTCAGCGCGCCCTCGCCCACCGGCTGCAGGGACCGGCCCGACAGCAGAAGCGTCAGCGTGGAGGACACCACGGCGATCATCAGCGCCGCCCAGATCAGCGCGAACACGCGAACCGACTTGTTATTCATAGAACCTCCGAAGCGAAATGATAAACGACCCCGTCCATAGCGATACGCCGGCGATAACGCCGGCGCATCCGGTCTGCTATTGGGAATGTATGACGACGCCCGTCAGGGCATTACAGGCGCAGCCTGCGGCTGCCCTCGCCCTTGCCCAGCAGCATCATCATCTTGAAGGTGACCGCGTCGTCAAAATTGCGCAGGTCCAGCCCGATGGCGTGCTGCACCTTTTCCAGCCGATAGACCAGCGTGTTCCTGTGGATATAGAGCTTCCGCGCGGTTTCAGACAGGTTCAGGCTGTTGTCGAAGAAGGTTTCGATGGTGTGTATCATTTCGTCGTTGAACAGCCGGGCCGTCTTGCGGTTGAAGATGCGCGCGTTGTAATTGGCGCCCAGCTCCGGCGAAACATCGCTGAGGAAGCGCTCCAGAAGCAGATTCCGATAAACGAACACGCGCTTGTTGGCATGGTAGATGCGGCCCACGTTGATGGCCGCGCGCGCCTCCGCAAAGGCATCCGGGATGGAAACCAGATCCTCCCGGGGATCGGAGATGCCGATATAGACGGTGGTGCCCGTTTCGGTCAGAAAGCTGCTTTCAAAGGCGTTGGCGTATTCCTCCAGCTCGTCGAAGTCCTCGTCCTGTTCCATGGCCTTCAGCATAGCCACCGAATGATGGCCCACCTCGGTGATGATATCATTGCTGTCGTCCACGGCGTCGCCCATCATGCCGATGGCCGTCTCCACCTCCATGTCCTGGAAGTAGAAATACAGCACGCAACGGTTCATCTGCATGGGGATGCCGTGTTCGGCGGCCAGGGACTCAAACTCCGCGCCCTCCACCTCGCCCCGGAGCATCAGCCGCAGCGACTGTTCGCGGTTGGTCTGGCTCAGGTCCTCGCGCATCATCATGTTGATCAGCTCCGCGCACAGCACGGCGCACTTCTTGACATCCTCGCTGTCGCCGTGCAGGCAGACGAACACCGGCTGCTCCTCCGCGGTGCCGATGAGGGTCATGGCCCCGTACACGAAGGGGATCGTCGGATTTTGCAGCACCTCGTCCGGCATGGTAAAGGTGCGGGCGTCCCCCTCCGGCAGGATCACATTGCCGCTGCTGTCCAGCAGCAGGGCCGAAAGATCGATCATATTCAAAACCCGGGCGATTCTAACGGTGACGCGATGATCCAGATACATGGCGTTTCCTCCTTCTCGGGCGGTTTCAGTCTGTATGTAGTATATCGGCTGATTGTTTACATCCGGCGAAATTTCCGCGTCAAAGTATTATAATCGTGTTAATTCTCGATAATTTTGTATACATCTCACGAATTATTAAGATTTAGGTAGACGTTGATTCATTCATGCGTCGAAGCCGCGAGCGCATTTTTCGGCAGGTGGCCTTGCAGATTTCTAAGGTTTACTGGGTTCGAGCGCCCGGAAAACAGTCCAGTGGACTGTTTTCCGCAAGAACGGGCTGGGGAAGCCCGGAGATGAATTGAGAAACCTGCAACAGACAAATGCCGGAAAAGGCACCGCAGAATCGGTGCGGGAATGGTTCAGCGGCTACTTGGGTTCCTCAAACATGCTCATCAAGTCCGTATCGTTCCACTCCTGAACCATGCGGTCGTCCGCGTACAGGCGCATCCAAAGCACCTCCGGGAACGAGCCGATTTCGCGGACGCTGACCGCGCCGTCCGGCACGACGATGATATGATCCAACAGCGTAATGTGCAGCGGCGCGACGGCGCGAAGCGCCCGCAGCGTACACGTCATATCCTCTTCTGACGGTCTGCGCGTGCCGCCGGGATGGTTGTGCGCCAGCACGATGTACTTCGCCTCATGGGCCAGCGCCTCGGAAAGCACCTGGGGCAGATAGAAGGGCGCGCTGTTCACCGTGCCCCTTTGCAGCAACACGGTGCGGATCAGCTTGCCCCGGCTGTTGAGCAGCACCAAATAGAAGCACTCCACATGCACGCCGACATACAGTGTCCTCAGATACGCCGCCATGCGCGACAGCTTGCCCAGGTTCGGGAGCGTCCCCCACTGCTGGGACAGACTGGTGCGCGTCAGATTCGGGATCATGGAATAATAGAAGGCATCCATCCGGGAGATGCCGGTCTTTCGGGGCGTCTGGCGCGCGGTTTCAATAAAGTAGCCCGGTTCGGGATACCAGCGGCGGATCGACGCCATCGCCGCGTCGGCCGGCACACGCCGGTGCAGGGACGCCTGCGCCTGTTCAATGGCGCAATAAAGCTGCTCCCGCGCGTCGTCCTGCGACGCGTCGGAGGAGGGCTCAAAGCCGGCGGGTTTGGCGTCTGTCCCGTCCCGGTCCGCAACCAGGCGCGCCCGCTTTGTCACGCGCAGCTTCATTCGCCCAGCGCCTCGGCGCTGTTCAGAGCAGCCAGCACGTCGTCCGGGTCCTCCAGGCGCCGGCCCATGTACCATCCGTCCTGCTCCTCGTCGTATTTCAGCTCCGCCGCGCCGTCCACGGCCACGCCGCCCCGGACAAAGACCAGGTCCAGCGAAACAGGCTGTTCAATATCGTACAGGTCAACCACGTATTCCCGTGCGGAAAGCTGTTCCGCATCCTCAGATGCCTCCAGGAATGCCCGCAGCGCCGCTTCCTGCGCCTCAGTCAGCTTCAGCTTCATCGTCAAAATCTTCCTTTCCCGTCTGTCACGGTCTTTTCATATTCAGTTTATCGCAACCGCGCGCATTTTGCAACCCTTCAACAAAATTTCGGTTGACCCATGCTCATCTGTCCCTTATAATATAGATTGTATTAATATGGTTCAAGCGAGGCTTTGATATATGAAAACCGCCTATGGCAAGCTGACGGTCCTGATTGCCCTGTTGATCGCGGGGACGCTGCTGTTTGCGCCCATGCGCTTCGGCACCGAGGATTACCTGTACGCTCACCCGCGCTCCGTAAAAATGCATCCGGGCGACAGCTACGCGCTCTCCTTCCGCCTGGATTCAGACGTGCCCCAGTCCGTCAGCTATACCTCCACCGACCCCAGCGTGGCCGCCGTGAACAGCAACGGGCTGGTAACCGCCATGAACCCCGGCACGGCCCAGGTACGACTGGACGCCCAGAACGGCGCGAAAGCCACCGTCCAAATCGAGGTCGTCGGCTCCGGCGCGTCGTCGCTGGCGCTGAACACCGAAGCGCTTTCTCTGGAAAAGGGGCAGATCAGCGGCCTGCGGGCCATCATCGACGGCGCTGACGGCGACGAACTCATCCGCTGGCGCAGCGCGGATGAAAGCATCGCCCATGTGGACGCCGTGGGGCGCGTCCAGGCGGTGGGCGGAGGCACGACCCGCGTGACCGCCTCCACACGGGACGGTCTTTCCGCCAGCGCCACGGTCAACGTTCACGTCAGCGGCACAGCCATGCACATCACGCCCGGGGATGTCACGCTGGGCGTGGGCTCAGTGCTGCGCCTGAACACCTACTTTCTCCCCTCCGACACCACGGACGACACGTTGAGCTGGGACAGCAGCGCCCCCGGCGTGCTGCGCGTCCAGGAGGACGGCACGGTGTACGCCCTCTCCGAGGGCGCGGCGGTGCTGAGCGCGTTCTCCCGCGACGGGCTGAGCGGCAGCACCGTAATCACGGTGGAGCCCGCCGCCGAGGAATTCGAGGTTTCCCCCGCCGCCGCCACCCTTGAACGCGCAAGCAGGCTCACGCTCCAGCCCCGCTTTCTGGATGCGCTGGGCCATGAGGACAAGGATTCCAACCACTATGTCACCTGGACCACCAGCAACCCCGGCGTGGCCACCGTGGAAAATGGCGTGGTTACCGCCGTCAATTCCGGCCAGGCGCGCATCAGCGCCGCCGCGGACGGCAAGATCGCCAGCTGTATGCTGACGGTACAGACGCTGGTGGAGGAGGTCCGGCTGAACCTGGATGAGATGTATGTGCTGCGGGAGCAGACGGTCGTTCCCATCCAGCTGGAGGCCCAGGTCCTTCCCGCGGACGCGGACGATACCCGCCTGCAATACACCGTGGACAACGAGCTGGTGGCCACCGTCAGCCCATGGGGCCTTGTGACGCTCACCGGCGGCTACGGCACAGCCACCGTCACCGTCCGTGCCAGCAGCGGCGCGGAGGCTTATTTCACCGTGAACGTGGTGGCGCAGCTGCCCGAAGTCACGGCATCCCCGCCGGATCTGTCCGGAAATTGACCCCCCAGCAATAGACAAACAGCCGCGCGCTCCCGAATCAAATGGGAGCGCGCGGCTGTTTGTTTTGACCGTCCGCTGATTATCTGTCCAGCGCGGCCTTGGCCTTGTCCGCCAGCACCGCGAAAGCGGCGGGATCGGCAATTGCCAGCTCGGACAGCATCTTGCGGTTGATATCGATGCCGGCCACCTTCAGGCCGTTGATCAGCCTGGAATAGCTCAGGCCGTTGATGCGGGCCGCCGCGTTGATACGGGCGATCCACAGGCGGCGGAAGTCGCGCTTCTTCAGCTTGCGGCCGATATAGGCATAGCGCAGAGAACGGCGAACCTGTTCGCTGGCCGCGCGATACTGCTTGCCCTTGGCGCCAAAGTAACCCTTGGCGAGCTTCATTACCTTACGCTTTTTCTTCTGTGCGTTGACAGCACGCTTAATCCTTGCCATTCTTGATTCGCCTCCTTACTTGTACGGAATCAGTTTCTTCATGGTCTTGCCTTCTGTGGTGGTCAGATAGGCGGCCTTGCGCAGGTTACGGGTGCGCTTGGTGGGCTTCTTGGTCAGAATGTGGCGCTTGAAGGCCTGCGCGCGCTTGACCTTGCCGCTCTTGGTGAGGTTAAACCGCTTTGCGGCGCCCTTATGCGTTTTCTGTTTGGGCATGGGAATTTCCTCCTCTCGTTGATCGGTAAAGATTAATCGGATGCTCTCGGAGAGATGAACATGGACATGTTGCGGCCCTCGATCTGCGGGGCCTTGTCCACCGTGCCATACTCCTTGATCCTTTCGGCAAACTCATTCATGACCTGACGGCCAATCTCGGAGTGGGTAATCTGACGGCCGCGGAAGCGGATCGTCACCTTCACCTTGTTGCCTTCCTTCAAAAACTTCACGGCGTTCTTGAACTTGACGTCGATATCATGGTCTTCGATGGTGGCGGACAGGCGAACTTCCTTCACGGTAATGACCTTCTGATTCTTGCGGAACTCACGCTCTTTCTTGGACTGCTCGAAGCGGTACTTGCCATAGTCCATGAGCTTGCAAACCGGCGGACGGGCCTGCGGGGCAATCTTGACGAGGTCAAGCTGTCTTTCCTCTGCCAGAGCCAGCGCATCCCTGCTTGACATAACGCCCAGCTGTTCACCGTTCTGGTCCACGACGCGCACCTCGCGGTCGCGGATCTCCTCGTTAATCATGAGATCGTTAATACCGAAACACCTCCTAAATCGTCTGCCATGGAATAGAAAGAGAGCGACGCATTGCGCCGCTCCAACCAAGCCCCGCACGAGGCCTTCCTTTTGCCAGAAACCGCTGTAGCGTTAGCCGCAGGGTGAGAAGTCGGCGCTTCTGCTTACCTGATATATTATAGCCTCCCCCGCGCCCATGCGCAAGGGAAGAAACTGTTAATTCTTGCCCATGCTACGCCCTCGCCGCCCCAATGGCGGAAAAGACGACGAACACCAGCAGGTTCACCGCCACGATGCACGCGCCTGTGGGCAGCGAATACACGCAGGACAGCACCATACCGGCCACAAAGCAGGCCACGGAGATGACCGCAGAGCTGACCGTGACCGTCAGGAAGCGGGAAAACAGGCGCATACTCGACAGCGCCGGGAAGATGATGAGGCTGGAAATGAGCAGCGTGCCCATCATGCGCATCCCCACCACCACCGTCAGCGCTGTCAGCAGCGCGATCAGCAGGTTGTAGCGCCCGGCGCTGACGCCCGTGGCCCGGGCAAAGGGCTCGTCAAAGGTGACGGCGAAGATTCTGGGATAGAACAGTACGAACAGCACCAGCACCACCGCGGAAAGCACCGCCGAGAGCCACACGTCCGAGGCGCTCATGGCCAGGATGGAGCCGAACATATAGTTGTACACATCCACATTCATGCCGCTGGTCATGCTGGTCACGATCACGCCCACGGCCAGCGCGCTGGTGGAGATGAGCGCTATGGCCGAATCCCCGCGCATACGGCTGCGCTCGCTGATGCGCAGCAGCAAAAACGCGCACAGCACCACCACAACCAGCGTAAAGGGCAGCGGATCTGCCGAAATGGCCCCGCACAGCCCCGCGATGCCGCCCCTGATGCCCTCCGGCAAAAAGGCGGGCAGGCCCTCGGCGGTCACGAATCCCAGCGACATGGCGACGGTCAGCGCGCCGAAGCCCACATGGGAGAGCCCGTCGCCGATCATGGAATAGCGCTTCAGGACCAGCGTCACGCCCAGCAGCGAGGCGCACAGCGACACCAGCACGCCCACCACCAGCGCCCGCCGGATGAACTTATAGCCCAGATACGTCCCGAATTCGGAGAGCGCGCCGCCGATATTGCGCAGGCGCAGCAGCGCAAGCAGCATCAAGACGGCCAGCGCCGCCCACAGCGCTATGGCCGCGCCCCGCCTGCGCCCCGCGGCGGGCCGGGACGCCAGATGCCTTTGAAGCCAGTCAGCCACGGCGCTCCACCGCCCTCTCCGCAAGCCGCGCCTCGAAATCCGGGACGCTGCCAAAGAAATCCATGCCGCGGTCCATTTGCAGCACCTTGCCGGCGTCGCGCATGGCGCCGCTCAGGTCATGGGAGACCATCACCACGGCCACACCGTGCCTTTGGTTCAGATCGCGTATCACGTCGTAAAACTCCTTCGCGGCGACGGGATCAAGCCCCGTCACCGGCTCGTCCAGCAGCAAAAGCGCGTCTGTGGCGCACAGCGCCCGGGCCAGCAGCGCGCGCTGCTGCTGCCCGCCGGAGAGGTTGCGATAGGATTTCCGGCGCAGCGCGGATATGTCCAGCAGCGCCATATTCGCCTCGGCCTTGCGTCGGTCTGCCCGGTTATAAAAGAAGCGCCGTCCCATGCGGTTAACGCAGCCGGACAGCACCACCTCCTCCACGGAGGCGGGAAAGTCCCGTTGGGCCGCCGTCTGCTGAGGCAGGTATCCGATGCGGTTTTTCACCAGGCCGTCGCCATAGCTGATTTTGCCGCTCCTCGGGCGCACAAGGCCCAGCATGGCCCGCATCAGTGTGCTTTTGCCGGAGCCATTCTCCCCCACGATCACCAGATAGTCTCCCGGGTCGATCTCAAAGCTCACGCGGTCCACGGCCACCACGCCCTCAAACGCAATGGTGACATCCTTCATGGCAATCAGCGCCATGCTCCACCGCCTCTCCGCCTTCCGCCCGGCATTTTTCACATACGCCCACCAATATGGTGTCCCTCGGGTCCAGCCTGAAGCCATGCTCCTTCATCAGATGCTCCGACATGACGCGCATCAGGCCGCAATCCACGTGCAACAGGTTGCCGCAGCGGCTGCACATCATGTGAAAATGATCGTCACAGCCGGAGGCGTCCTCCACGTGCTGGTACTGGGTGATGCCCTGTACGCCCTGGTACTTGCGCACCACGCCCTGCTCCGCCAGCAGCTCCAGATAGCGGTAGACCGTGGATCTGCCGATCCGCTCCCCCCGGTCCTGAAGCTCGAACACCACCTCGTCCACCGAAAAATGCTGCATACTGCGCTCCTTCAGAAAGCTCAGCAGCTCCCGCTTCTGGCGGGTATTGTAAGCTCCTCGCATCATCTCAGCCCCTCTTTGAGCGCCTCGACGTTCTTCCACATGATGGACACATAGCTTTCCCCGGCGTCGAATTCGTCCTGCGTGACGGTTTGCAGCGAATGAAGCGTGAGGATTTCGACGCCCGTCTCCTCCGCCACGGTCCGGGCCACGGCCTGCGTACTCAGCTCAATGGTATACACCGCCGGGATGTCCTCCGCCGCGATGGTCCGAATCAGGCCCATGATTGTCTGAGGTGTGGGCTCGGTATCGGCGGTGCAGGACGGAAAGGCCGCCTCATATTCCAGGCCGTAGGCCCGCACAAAATAGAGGAAGGGAAAGCGGTCCGCAAATACCAGCTTGCGCCGCGCCGCGCCCTCGACGGTTTCGGCGATGGCGGCGTCTATTTCTGCGATTCTGGCGATATAAGCGTCTGCGTTGGATCGGTAGGCCTCCCCGTTGGCCGCGTCTACGGCGCAAAGGGCGTCTGAAAGCGCGCGCACCATGGCTTGGGCGTTGACCGGCGATGTCCATATATGCTCGTCATACTCCGGCCCCTCATGGCCGCCTTCGTCCTCGCCCTCCTCCTCCAGCAGGGCCACGGCGTCCATCATGCGCAGCGCCGCGGGCGCGTCTTCTCCGTCCAGCCCGGCAAGGATGCTGTCCGCCCAGGCGTCGCCCTCGCCGCCGATGTACACGAAAAGGTCTGCCCGGGAGATGGCCAGGATATCCGCGGGAGAGGGCTCATAGGCGTGGACCTCGACCCCCGGATGGATCAGCAGCGTCACCTCGCCCCTGTCCTGCGCCACCTGACGGGCAAAGTCATAGCAGGGAAAATCCGTGGCCACGATGGAAAGTCTCTCTTCCGCCGCCGCGGACGCGCAAAGCGCCAGCAGACATATCAGCGCCAGCATCAGCCATTTCTTCATGTGCATTACCTCATTATTTGAAATTCAATTTCAATTTCATTTTCGTATTATATACGCCGGTAAACGGACTGTCAATACCCTTTGAAAATTTCACAAACCGCGCCCCGGCCAATTCCGTCGGGCCGTGCCGGGGCACTGTGCTATGTCTACTTTAAATTTCGTTTCACTCTCCCCTTCCGCGATTGACGCCTTAACCCCGTTGTGCTATACTAAAGCCAAATCTTAAGGAGAAAGAGGTTTGATGCACAATGGCTAATATCGATCTGACCAAATACGGCATTACCGGCACGACTGAAATCGTGTACAATCCTTCCTATGAAGATCTCTACAAGGCCGAGATGGACCCCTCTCTGACCGGCTTTGACAAGGGCGTTGAGACCGAGCTGGGCGCCGTCAACGTGATGACCGGCATCTACACCGGCCGTTCCCCCAAGGACAAGTACATCGTCGTGGACGAGAACAGCAAGGACACCGTTTGGTGGACCACCGAGGGCTACAAGAACGACAACCATCCCATGACCGAGGAAACCTGGAACGTCGTGCGCGACCTGGCCAAGAAACAGCTGTGCGGCAACAAGAAGCTGTACGTCGTGGACGCCTTCTGCGGCGCCAACAAGGACACCCGCATGGCCATCCGCTTCATCATGGAGGTCGCATGGCAGGCCCATTTCGTGCGCAACATGTTCATCAAGCCCACCGAGGATGAGCTGGCCTCCTTTGAGCCGGACTTCGTGGTCTACACCGCCTCCAAGGCCAAGTGCGAAAATTACAAGGAGCTGGGCCTCAATTCCGAGACCGTGGTCGCCTTCAACGTCACCAGCCGTGAGCAGGTCATCATCAACACCTGGTACGGCGGCGAGATGAAGAAGGGCATGTTCTCCATGATGAACTACTACCTGCCCCTCAAGGGCAGCGCCGCGATGCACTGCTCCGCCAACACCGATATGGAAGGCAAGAACACCGCCATCTTCTTCGGCCTGTCCGG
>JAFUCP010000014.1 GCA_017459565.1 Clostridia bacterium
CGCAGGGCAGCTACGGCAGCTACGGAGCCAATCCGCATCTTCAGGCCGCGCGCAACTATATCCGCGCCGGACGCTTTCAGGAAGCCATGCGGGTGCTGGAGGGCATCATGGAACGCAGCGCCGAGTGGTACTATCTGTGCGGAGAAGCCAGTCTGGGACTCGGCAACCGCGTCGCCGCGCTGAACTACGCGCGCCAGGCCGTCAGCATGGACCCCAACAGCTTTGAATACCGCGCGCTGCTGAGCCGTCTGGAAGGCGGCGGACACTTTTATCAGGAGGCCGGGGCCGGACAGGGCTTCACCATGCCCACGGTGTTGTGCGGCAATCCGCTTTTGAGCTGCTGCCTTGTCAATCTGCTGTGTAATTTCCTGTGCAATTGCTGCGGTGGGGGCGGCTATTATGGCGGCTGGCGCTGACGCACATACACGCGCCGGTTTCAATTGATCCATGGACGGGGAGGTTAATCGATATGTCTGTACTGCAAAAAATGAAGGAAGGTCTGATCAGGTTCATGGCAGGGCGCCACGGCACGGATGAGCTGTCCCTGGCGCTGCTGATCGCCGGCGTTCTGCTGTCCGTTCTGACAAGCGTCACGGGCTTTTTCCCGCTGTACATTCTGGGCCTTGCGGCCTATGTGCTGTCGATCTTCCGGGTGCTTTCCAGAAACACGGAAAAGCGATATGCTGAAAACAGGAAATTCGTGGCCGCTTGGCAGCGCCTGCGCACAGACCTGAAGCAGTTCATCAACCGGGTGAAAAACATGCGCAAGTACAAGTATTTCAAGTGCCCGGAGTGCGGCTCACGGCTGCGCCTGCCCAGAAAGGTGGGCGAGGTGACGGTCACCTGCGGCAAATGCCACAACGCCTTCAAGCAGAAGGCCTGACGGGGCGATCCATGGCGGAGAGAGTCGTTTTGACGACTCTCTCTTGTGCTTTTGTGAAAAATCTGGTACAATGTTTGACAGACGGGATTGGGAGGCGAGTTTTATGAAGCAGCATATCGATACCGCGCCCATCTGGGACAGTTACCGCCAGGACTGCGAATGTCCGCTTTGCCTGTTGTATGCAAAGGTGGAGTCCGGCAATGTGGATTACTTCCTTGGCGAATCGGTGATGGAGCCCAGTCAGCGCGTCGAGGTGAACCAGAAGGGCTTTTGTGCCCGGCATTTCAAGCTGATGTATGACGCTGGAAACCGCCTTGGGCTGGCCCTGATGACGCATACCTACATGAAGGAGACCATCAAGTCCCTCAGGGAAAACGCCCAGCGCGCCAGGGATGCCGCCGCCGCGGAGGCGGTCAAGCCGATCTTCAAGCGCCTGGGATCGCAAAAAGGGGCCGGGATGTCTGAAATCGTGGGGGAACTCAGAAAGGTGGAGGACACCTGCCTGCTCTGCGACCGCATACGCGACAACATGGAAAGGTACATGTATACCATTCTGTACATGTACAAGCATGAGGCGGAATTCCCGAAGCTGTTTGAGCAATCCAAGGGCATGTGCCTTCATCATTACGCCCAGGCGCTGGAGATGGCCCCGAAGCACCTGTCCGGGGACGCGCTCAAGCGCTTTGTGGACACGCTGACGGACATTGAAATCAAGAATTTCGACCGCCTTGAGGGCGAAATTGAATGGTTCACCAACAAGTTTGACTATCGGAACCAGGATAAGCCCTGGGGCAACAGCCGCGACGCCGTGAAGCGTTCCGTCAACAAGCTGAGCCATCAGGTGGTCGATGAGGATTAATTCTTAATGTGTATTTAATAATGCGTGGTGGGGGAGGCTTAGTCCGGCGTGACAAAGTATTGCGTGTTGAACGAGGATAAGGTTTGCGACGATTGCGGGGAATGTAACGTTTGCGACCTGGACCCGAACAAGATCTGCGACAACTGCATGAAGTGTCTGAACACCGGCGCGGATTACCGGGCCATCGAGATCGATGAGATCGTCGAGGACGACAGCGCGCCCGAGGAATATGAGCAGCTTCGGCAGGACCTTGCGGAAATTACGGACGACGAAGATCCGCTTGACTGGATAAAAAAGCCCAGAACCAAGGCGGATTGGAAGTGAGCGCCATTGCGGCAGGCTTTTGATCGACGAAAGTGGTCGCCGCGTGCGTCGGGGGACCTGTAAACCGCATGGGGTTCTCGTTGTAACTCTGCGCAAAAGGCAGCTTTTGCGAAAAGATATAGTACTTTTGAAGGGAGAAACACCCTGATATGTCCACCTATGCCGAAGAACGCGCCAAGGAGCTGCAGCTGTTGACCCGCGCGGCGCTGCGCGAATTGCCGGACGTCTGCTTCGATTTTATCAACGCCATCGATTCCATAACCCAACCGTTGACGCGCTATGCCTATGTTTCAGATCTGAAGCTCTTCTTTTCATTTTTGACCTCAGAGCTTCCGAAGTTTGCGGATAAGACGCCCAGGCTGCTGGAAGCCTCAGACCTTGCAAAGGTCTCCTCCCGCGATATCTACATGTACCTGGATTATCTGGGCCTTTACATAAAGGATGATGTAGAATTTTCCAATCAGGATTTAGGTAAAATGCGCAAATTATCGTCTTTACGCAGTTTTTACAAATTTATGTATAAAAATGGCTATATTGACTCTGATCCCGCCGCGCTTGTGGACATGCCAAAGCGCCATCAAAAGCCGATTATTCGCCTTGAGATCGACGAAGTGGCCCATATGCTGGACCTGGTGGAATCGGGAGAAATGCTTTCAGAGCGCCAGAAGAAGTACAATGAGCATACGCGCGCCCGGGATCTGGCCATTTTGACGCTGTTTTTGGGCACGGGCATCCGCGTAAGCGAGCTGGTGGGCATCAATTTGGACGATTTGGATTTTTCCATCAACGGCTTTCTTGTCACCCGCAAGGGCGGCAATCAGGCCATTCTGTACTTCCCGGAAGAGGTTGCGCAGGTTTTGAAGGACTATTTGAAGCTGCGCAAAGAGCTGACAGCCGTACCCGGCCACGAGGACGCGCTGTTTTTGTCCCTGCAAAACAAGCGCATTTCCGTGCGCGCGGTGCAGTTGATGGTCAAAAAATATGCGACGCTGGCCGCGCCGCTGAAAAAACACCTGAGCCCCCACAAGCTGCGCAGCACCTTCGGCACCAACCTTTACCACGAAACCGGGGATATCTACCTGGTTGCGGACGTGCTTGGCCACAGCGACGTGAATACGACGCGCAGGCATTACGCCGCCATGTCGGACGATCGGCGACGCATGGCGGCGCAGCATGTGCATCTGCGGGAGGATCAAACCGTGGAAGACACGAAAACAGACCAAGGTCTGTCAGAATCATAATTCATAGCCGAATGCTGTGCTGCTTGATTTCGCCCGTGGCCAGCGCGTCGCAGCGATTGTTGTAAGGGTTGTCCGCGTGTCCCTTGACCTTGATCCACTGTATGCTGTGTATGCATGTATACTTTAGAAGCTCTTTCCAAAGATCCTGGTTTTCGACGGGCTTTTTATCGCTCTTGATCCAGTTTTTGCGCTGCCAGCTGTCCAACCAGTGCTTTTGAAAGGCGTTTACCAGATAGGCGCTGTCGGAATAGACCTGTACCTGGCAGGGCTCCTTCAGCCTGGACAGCGCCTCAATCGGCGCCATCAGCTCCATGCGGTTGTTGGTGGTATGGCCCTCATAGCCGGAAATTTCCAGCTTTTTATCCTTATACATCAGTATCGCGCCCCAGCCGCCCGGGCCGGGATTGCCAGAACATGCGCCGTCGGTATAGATGATGACCTGCTTCAATGAATGTCCTCCCCGGTTTGGGCGCTGGCAAAGGCATCGCATATGGCCAGCGCGTTTTCTTCCTGTCGTTTCATATAAACATCAAAGCCTTCGCCCTCATGGTGCGTTGAAAACACATCGATCCGCGCGACGGAAAAGCCAGCAGCTTCGATGGCCTCCACGAAGGCCTGCGGCGCCTGCTTTTCGATGAGAACCACCCGCGCTTCCGCCTCTGACAGGCGATCCAGGCATCTATCAAGCGCGTCGTCGTACAACGCCTCTCCGCTTTCGCGGTCCACCCAGTCCGCAACCTCAAGGTCGTAGTCTTCGGCGATGTAGATCAGCGCCTCGTTCATCAGTATCACGCGGCGATCCCGTATCGCATCCAGCGTCTCCCGGTTTCGCGCCAGCAGCGCCAGCAGCGTTCCGACGGTGTCCTGTGCATTTTTCACGTAGAGATCGGAAAACCTGGGGTCCAGCGTCTGCATGGCGGCGGCGATGCTTTCGACCATGCGCGCGGCGCCCTCCAGGGACATGTACAGATGGGGATTGGCCCCTTCCAGATGGGATTCGGATTCCCCGTCCGGCGCGCCTGCGTCCTGGTTGTAAAGCTGAAGGTTGTACAGCACCGCGGACATGGCGGGTCCGGTTTCGCCCCACTGGAACAGCGTGCTTTCAAAGCTCTCCAGCCCCCTGCCGCCCATGATGACGGCGTCCGCCCCGGCATTGAGCAGGGACAGGTCCCAGTCCGAAAGCTGGTAATCGCGCAGGCAGCCGTCCTGCGGCTGGGCCAGCAGCCTCAGTTGTGCGTCGGGAATGTCGTGCATGACGGCCTCCGTCAGCGCGTAGATCGGGTAAAATGTGGCATAGACGGAAATGGTCTCCGCCTGCTGTTCGATGACGGGATGGCATCCCGCCAGCGCGATGGCGACGGTCAAAGCCAGGGCGATCAACAGGGTATATCGCCGCAATGCGCTCACTTCCTTATATGTGCCCGCAAATTCATACGATCGGCGCGGCTTTTTGCCACCCGCGGCCAAATCGCGCTTCGATTTCATCGCTCATGCGCCGGGCCAGCGATATGGCCGTTTCTCCCTGGGCCTTCAGCCATATGACCCGATCATCCCGCCTGAACCACGTCAGCTGTCGCTTGGCCAGGTTCCGGGTTGCGCGTCTGGTCCAGTAAACGGCGCTGTCCATGGTCATTTCCCCGCGCAGCGCGGCGGCGATTTCCTTGTAGCCGATGGCCTGTATGGCCGTGGGATGGCTCTGGGGGTCGGCCATCAGCGCGCGCACCTCGTCCACCAAACCCCAGGAGAGCATTTCGTCCACCCGCTCGTCGATGCGGCTGTAGAGAACGTCCCTGGGCCAATCGAGGGCGAAAATGATTTCCCGGTAATCGCCCTGTCGCGCCCTGTCGCGCCGCGCGTGTTCCGCCTGGGTCATGCCGGTCAGGCGATAGATCTCTATCGCCCGGGCCACGCGGCGCACATCGTTTACATGGAGCCTGTCGGCGGCCTGGGGATCGACGGCTCGCAGCATCCCGTGCAGCCTTTCGCGCCCACCCGGCTCGTCGGCCAGGGCCAACAGCTGGGCGTGCATCCTCTCATCGCTGCGCAAGGAGAAGCTCATGGGCCGTGTCACCGCATCGATATACAGCCCGGACCCGCCGCACAGCACAGGCGTCGCGCCCCGCGCCAGGATCTGGGCTATGCATACGTTCGCCTCCGCGCGATAGGCGTCCGCGGAGTACTTCGTCGCCGGGTCCACACAGCTTAGCATGTGGTGCGCGATCCCGCCCATCTCCCGCTCGGAAGGTTTTGCCGAGAGGATGTCCATGCCGGCATAAATCTGCATGGAGTCCGCGGAAACCACCTCGCCGCCCAGCAGGCGGCACAGCTCGACGGCGCAGGCGGTCTTGCCGGAGGCCGTCGGACCGGCGATAACTGGGAGAATTGGCTTATCCATGGTGCGGCTCCTCACTGTATGCGCTTGAACATTTTCTCCAATTCCCGTTGCGTGATGCGCTTCATAACCGGCCTTCCGTGCGGGCAGGTGGGCGGCGCGCCGGTTTCGAGCATCTGGCGGATCAGGGACTCCACCTCTGCCCCGCTGAGCGCGTCGCCGCCCTTCACCGCGCTCTTGCAGGCCATCTGCATCACCTCTGCGCGGCGCGCGTCCACGGTGGCGTTTTTCAGCCGGTTCAGCGCGTTGATTGTGTCCATGAAGGCGGGCTTCAGCTCCGCGCGGCCCAGTATGAAGGGTACGGCGCGGACTTGTATATCCGTCTCCCCGAAGGGCTCCACCTCATAGCCCGCGTCGCTGAGTACCTCGAGATTGTCACGGATGAGCGCCATCTCCCGCGCGGAGAGCCGAAGCAGCAGAGGCGTCAGAAGCTGCTGGGAACCGCGGCCCGCCTCCAGCTGGGCCATGAATTTTTCGTATTGAAGCCGTTCATGGGCGGCGTGCTGATCGATCAGCACCAGGGAATTGTCTGCTTCTATCAGAATATAGGTCTTGAGCGCCACGCCGATGACGCGGTAGACGGGCGCGTCCTGCTCATCAGAAACCGAGGTCGGTTTGTTTTCAGTGTCCTGAGGCACATCACCCTTATCCACTTGGGCGCTTTGCGGGGCGCTGACGGCAACTGAAGGCTCCGCGGCCGGAGGTTCCGGGACCACAGTGGGAGGCGTGGTAAAACACGCCGTCTTATTCTCGCACAGCGTGCCCTCCGAAGCGTTTTTCAGCTTGTGCAATTCCTCGCGCACGACATTCTGGAACACATCCATCTGGATGGGCTTTTCCCGCCTTGCCGAAAACTGAGGCGGGTTCGGAGAGGGAGCTTCCACCGGCGGCGGAGCGACAGCCGCGGGAGCGGCGGGCACAGCCTCCGTCCGGTCCTGCGCTGCCTCGGAGGGCATTTCCGTCTTCGTGCAGGCGATGTCTTTGCCTTCGCCGTCGCCCTCCGCGGGAACGACCTGGCGGACCGTGGAAACGCGCTCAAGCGTCTGATGCACGGGGCTGTTTGGCCCCAGCTGCAATACGCGCTCTCCCTCGAAGGCGCTGGCAAGCAGCCGTTCCGCCACGGTGCGCATGGCCGTTTCATCCTTGAAGCGGACCTCGAGCTTGTTGGGATGCACATTAACGTTGACGGCGGTGGGCGGAATCACGAGGTTCAGCGCGCACATGGGATACATGCCAATGGTTACGCGGCTGCGGCAGATTTCCTCCAGCGCCCTGGAAAGCATGGCGCAGCGCACGGCGCGCCCGTTGATAAAGAAGGCCTGGTGGGCGCGAGAGGACTTTGCCAGCTCTCCCACACCGATCAGCCCGAAAATCCTGATGCCGCCCTCGCTGGCGTCGACCTCCACCATCTGCTCCGCGGTCTGCTTGCCGTAAACGGCGAAAACCGCGTGACGCAGGCTGCCGTCGCCAAAGCTGTGGTAGACGTTTGAACCGTTGCTGATATACCTGACCGCCACGCCGGGATTGCCAAGGATCATGCGAGCCACGGCATCTCCCACGAGGCCGCCCTCGTAGCCGGGCTTTTTCAAAAAGGCGCGCCGAACGGGAATGTTATAAAACAGATCCTTCATGATCAGGGTCGTGCCCTCGGGGCAGCCCGTTTCCCTTACACGCAAGTCCGCGCCGCCGTCGATGTTCAGCCTGACCCCGGAATCCTGCTTTCTGACCCGCGTGGTCATTTCCACATGGGATACGGAGGCAATGGATGGCAGCGCCTCACCCCGAAAGCCCAGCGTGCGTATGTCGTCCAACTGTTCGGCGCTTTGCAGCTTGGATGTTGCGTGGTTTTCAAAGGCCAGGCGCACCTGGTTCGGCTCGATGCCGCAGCCATTGTCCGTTACCCGCAGATAATCGATGCCGCCGCCCTTGATTTCCACGGTGATCGCCGTTGCGCCGGCGTCAATGGAATTTTCCATCAGCTCCTTCACCACGGAGCTGGGCCGCTCCACCACCTCGCCCGCGGCAATGCGCCCCACCGTCGCGGCGTCCAATACGCGAATAGGCATGTTCTCCTCCGTTCTCTTACAGCTGCTGCATAAAATCGATGCCCGTCTTTTCGGAGACGATCCTCCAGCCGTCCCGGTCCTCCGGCTTTTGCGGCGCAGGCCTGAAGCCGAAGCGGTGGTACACCTTGATCGCGGGCCAGCTGGCGGTTTGGGTCGTCAGAAAAGCCGAACGATGTCCAAGCGTGTAAATCCTGCCCATGACCAGGGACACCAAGGGATAGGAAAGCCCGCGGCGCTGGTGGGCCGCGTCTATACCCACCCAGTGCAGCCGGCCCTCCGCCGAGGCCGGCCCATCCTCCCCATACCATGCGGTGGCGGTGGCAAAGGGCACGCCGGCGTCCGTCAGGAAGAACATCCGCTCATCCAGCAGCTCATCCGTCGGGTAATAGCGCCTGAAGCCGTTAAGCGCGGATTCCATGGTTTCAAACTCTCCCGCCGAAATCTCTATCCCGGCCCAGACGCGCTCGTCCCCGGGCTGAAAGCAGCGCCAGCCGTACCGGGCCGGCAGCGCAAACCGCGGCAGGTTTTCCAGCGATTCCAGCCGCATAACCAGCCCGATCCACTCAACGGAATGATCCATCATCCAAATAGCACCTCATATCCGTTTCGCCTTTTCGTTGATTTCAAACAGCTTGTTCAGCGCGTCAATGGGCGTCATGCTCACCACATCCAGCGCGGCAATCTCCTGAACCAGCTCCATGGGCTGGAAATCCAGCATACCAAGCTGCCGGTCCGCCGGTTTTTTTCTGTCGTCCAGTATGTTCTGGCCGATGGTGCCCCGCTTTTGTCCCTCGACCTCCAGCCGTGCCATGATCTGGCGCGCCCGGGCGATCAGCGATTTCGGCAGCCCGGCCAGCCGCGCGACGGACACGCCATAGCTCCTGTCCGCGCCGCCTCGCACGATCTTGCGCAGGAAGATGACGTCCTCCCCCTGCTCCTTGGCCGTGATTCGGAAATTGACCACCCCGCCAAGCTGGCCTTCAAGCTCCGAAAGCTCATGATAGTGCGTGGCGAACAGCGTGCGCGCGCCGCACTTTTCCCCGGCGATGTACTCCACAGCCGCCCACGCAATGGAAAGGCCGTCGAAGGTCGAGGTCCCCCGCCCCACCTCGTCCAGCAGCAGGAGACTTTGGGGTGTGGCGAACTTCAGAATGGTTGCCATCTCCGTCATTTCCACCATAAAGGTGGATTGGCCGCCATAAAGGTCATCGGAGGCGCCGATGCGGGTAAATATCCTGTCTGTGATGGCGATATCCGCTGCGTCGGCCGGGACAAATGAGCCCATATGGGCCATGAGGACGATCAGCGCAACCTGCCGCATATAGGTGGATTTGCCGGCCATGTTCGGTCCCGTGATGATCATGACGCGTTCATCCTGCGTCAGGGTCGTGTCGTTCGGGACGAAGCGTTCGCGTCCGATGGATGCCTCCACCACGGGGTGCCGCCCGTTTTCGATGTGATAGCGGCCCTCGTCGTTGATGGCGGGCCGCGTATAGCCGTTTTTCATCGCCACATCGGAAAGGGCAAGCAGCACATCCAGTGTTTTGAGCGCCTCAACCGTGCCTTCAAGCCGGGCCAGGTTGTCCTTTAACAGCTGGCGCAGTTCGCAAAACAGGCTGTATTCCAGCCGCATGGCGTTTTCCTCCGCGCCCAGGATCTTGCTCTCCAGTGCCTTGAGTTCATCGGTTATGAAGCGTTCGGCGTTTGCCAGAGTCTGCTTGCGCACGTAATTGTATGGCACCTGGTCATAGAAGGACTTTGTGACTTCGATGTAATACCCGAAGACGCGATTATAGCCCACCTTCAGGTTCTTGATGCCGGTCTGTTCCCGCTCCCGGGCCTCGAGGGAGGTCAGATACTCCTTGCCATGGCTGCCGATTTCGCGCAGCTCGTCCAGCTCGGCGTTGTAGCCCTCCCGAATGATCCCGCCGTCCCGCACGGACAGCGGCGCATCAGGCGAAATGGCCCGGCGCAGGGTATCCGTCAGCTCCTTCATGGGGTCCAGCGCGTCCAGCGTCCCGCGGAGCAGCGGCGCGTCAAAGGCGCTGCCCCGGTCCTTGATCAGGGGCACACATTCCAGCGTGGACACAAGGCAGAGACAGTCCCGGGCATTGACGTTTTCATAGGCGATCCGGCTTAGGAGCCGCTCCACGTCGTATACGCCGTCGAAGGCCTCGCCGATGCCCTCCGCTTCCATGGGCTTTTGGGTGAATTGCTCCACGGCGTCAAGGCGCTGTTCGATGGTCTCGCGATCCTTGAGGGGCCGCTCGATCCAGGCGCGCATCAGGCGGCTGCCCATGGCAGTACGGGTTTTGTCCAATATCCATAGCAGCGAGCCCTTCCGCGTCTTGCCGCGCACGGTTTCCGTCAGCTCCAGGTTGCGCAGCGCCGCCTTGTCCAGCGTCAGAAAGCGGGCGCTCTCATAGGGCTTGGCGGTGATGATGTGTTCCAGCGCGTTTTTCTGCGTATGCGTCAGATATCCAAGCAGCGCCCCGGCCGCACTGACGGCCAGCCGCTGTCCGTCAAAACCCATATCGGACAGGCTGCGGGAAAAGTGGGCCGACATGACCTTTGCGGCGACGGAATAGGTAAAATGCTCCTCGTCCAGCGTCTCCGCCCTTTGGGCGCGCTCCGGCTCCAGCGCCGCGAAGGCATCGGCATCGTTGACGATCACCTCGCTGGGGTTCAGCCGCGCCAGCTCGTCGGAGAGGCTGGCCCGCGCGTCCGTAAGCTGGAACAGCTGGAATTCACCGGTGGAAACGTCGCAGAACGCGCAGCCGGCCTGGTTTTTGCGCAGGCAGACCGCCGCGATATAATTGGGCTTCCGATCCTCAAGCATATTGCTCTCGATCACGGTGCCGGGTGTGACTACGCGGATAACCTCGCGCTCCACCAGTCCCTTGGCAGTTGCCGGATCGGTCATCTGTTCGCAGATGGCGACCTTGTACCCCTTTTCGATCAGCTTTTGCAGGTAGGTGTCCACGGCGTGGTAGGGCACGCCGCACATGGGCGCGCGCTCCGACAGGCCGCAATCCTTGCCCGTCAACGTCAATTCCAGCTCCCGCGATACCAGCTTCGCGTCCTCAAAGAACATCTCATAGAAGTCGCCCAGCCGGTAAAAGAGTATCGTACCGGGGTATTGTTCCTTGATATTCAGGTATTGCTGCATCATGGGCGTAACAGGCATGGATATCACCTCACTTTGGTAAATCGGGCCGCCTTTTTCAGTGGCAGCCGGGGCAGCTGTCGCAGCTGCCGGTGCATCCGGAGCTTTCCTCCATGTTCCCGGTGACGATGAATTGCAACACCTGGTTGATCTGGCCGATCAGCGCGTTGAATTCATTCCGGGCAGCGGTCAGCTCCGCGACATCGTCGATCAATTGCAGCTTTTCCTGGGCCTCGTCCATCTCGTCGGCCACGCGCTTGAGCGCGCCGGGGTCCGGGTTTTCGCCCTGCATCAAATCCTGTAGCTGCGTGCGCTTTTCCAGATAGGTTCCCATGGCCCTGGCTGCCTCCTCGTTGGCCATGGCCTTGTCCTCTGCTTTTTTCATGTTCAGATATGCTTCGCTTTCAAGCAGGGCCTGTCCCAGTTCGCGCGTCTTTTGGAATACGACATCCATATCCTCTATTCCTCCGTTTTGATTTGTCGCCCGCGCAGCGTGTTGCGCCCCGCGGAGGTGATTTCAACATCGGCAAACCGTCCGATCAGGCTGCTTTCGCCGGGGAAGTTCACCATGTGCCCCCGGGGCGTCTTGCCGCCGACGGATAAGCTGTCGCGGGTGGAAACGGCCTCCACCAGGACGCGCTCCCGCCTGCCAACCTGGGCCTCAAGTACCTCAAGGGAGATGGCCTGCTGCACATCGATCAGGCGCTGGATGCGTTCGCTCTTGACCTCATAGGGCGTATCGTCCGGCATGGAGGCGGCCCGGGTGCCCTTTCTGGGCGAATAGATGAAGGTGTAGGCGGCGTCGAAGCGGACCTGCCTGACCAGGCTGAGCGTCTCCTCAAACTGCTCAAGCGTCTCCCCCGGAAAGCCCACGATGATATCGCTGGTCAATCCGATTTCCGGGCACACGGCGCGCAGCTTGCGAACCAGTTCGACGTAGTGTTCGCTGGTATAGCTTCGGTTCATGCGCTTCAGCACTTCGTCGCTGCCCGCCTGCACCGGCAGATGCAGCTGAGGCATCAGGTGTTCAAGCTCCCCGAAGGCATGGATCAGCTCGTCGGACAGGTCCTTCGGGTGGGAGGTCATGAAGCGTATGCGCTCGATGCCCAGGCGGTCGATGCGGTACAAAAGCTCCGCAAACGCCGCGCCGCCGCCCCGATAGGAGTTCACATTCTGCCCCAGCAGCATGATCTCCTTCGCCCCCGCGTCCCGCAGGCGCGCGCACTCCATGAGTACGGCCTCCGGCTCCCGGGAGCGCTCCCGGCCGCGAACATAGGGCACGATGCAATAGGTGCAGAAGTTGTCGCAGCCGTACATGATGTTGACGAAGGTGCTGAAGGACGTGCCGCGGCGCTCGGGCATCCCTTCCACCACCTCGCCGTCGGTGTCCAGAACCTCTACGACGGGTTGCCCGCCGGTCAGCACGCGGTACACGTATTCCGGCAGCCTGTACAGGTTGTGGGTGCCATAGACCAAGTCGATAAACGGATAGCGCGCCTTCATCATGGCGGCCATACCCTTTTCCTGAGTCATGCAGCCGCCGACGCAGATCAACAGATCCGGTTTGGTCTTTTTAAGCTCCTTGAGCCATATGACATTCCCAAGCGCCTTGTTTTCCGCATTTTCCCGGACGCAACAGGTGTTGTAGAGTATGAGATCCGCCTGCTCGCGCACGTCCTCGCGAGACATGCCCATTTCCTCCAGCATCCCAGCGATGGATTCGGAATCGCGTTCGTTCATCTGGCAGCCCATGGAAACGATATGATAGCGCCTGGGGCGCTTTTCAAGCGATCTGACCAGCTGCATGTATTCGCGCTGTCTGAGCATCTCCTGCTCGGAGACGATTGGCCTTTCCTTCATGATTGATCCTCACTTCAATGGTTTGCAGTCGCGGCCCGGCGCGCCGGCGGCCACGGTTGAGAGCCTGTATTCCCCCGCCTCGGCACCTTCAATGGCGCGGACGAACACCTCGCCTGCGCCGGGCGCGCCGATGGTGCGCATCCAATCGCACATCTGCGGCGCCCCCTCGCAGAGAATCGCCCCCGCATCTCCGGCGCGCCTGCGCCGCCAGATATCCCGCAGGGCACGACGGGCCGTGGTCTCATGGGAAAACACGGTCCCGTTTCCGCCGCAGTGGGAGCAGGTGTGCAGCAGCTGTGCGGCAAGGGACTGGCGCACTTTCTTGCGTGTGATTTCCACCAGTCCCAGTGCCGTCATATCCAGAACGTTGACGCGGTTCGCGTCCAGACGCGCCCATTCGCGCAGCGCGTCCAGCAGCCTCTGGCGATGCTCCGGCTTTTCCATGTCGATAAAATCGACAATCACGATGCCGCCGATATCCCTGAGCCGAAGCTGGCGCATCAGCTCCCGACCGGCCTCCAGGTTGTTGGCGAGGATCGTCTCCTCGGCGCTTCCATTGCCCACGTTTTTGCCGGTGTTCACATCCACTGTGGTGAGCGCTTCCGTCTCCTCGATGACCAGCGAACCGCCGCTTTTGAGCCAGACATACTTTTGAAGGGCTTTGTCGGCCTGCGCATCCACACGGTACAGGTCAAAAAGGGGCGTCTGGCTGTCGTGCAGCCGCACGCGGTCCGCCCACTGCGGCGCATGGCTCAGGACAATGCCTCGCAGCCGCTTATAGTCCTCCGCGCCATCCACCCAGAGCGCGTCCACTGCTTCGCCCAGCCGGTTGCGCACGGCAATAAGCATCAGACTGTTGTCGTCGTGCAGCAGCTTCGGGGCCGTGCAATGCTTTGCCCGCCCAAGTATATCGCGCCATTGGGCAAAGAGGCGCTCGAATTCACCGTTCAGCTCGTCCTCAGACGCGCCTGCCGCCGCGGTGCGCAGGATCAGCCCCGGACCGCCGTCCGAAGTCAGCGCAAGGCCAATGCCGCGCAGACGAGCGCGCTCCGTCGCATCTTCAATCTTCCGGGACACGCCCACATATCCCGCCTCGGACAGCAGCACCATGAGCCTTCCGGGCAGCGTGATTTGGCAGGACAGCCGCGGCCCCTTTGCGCCGGGCTGCGATTTAACGACCTGAACGAGCAGTTCTCCCCCCCGCCGCGCCATTTCCTCAATGCGCGTCTTGCCCAGCCGCTTGGAAAGCTCGCGCTCTGCCACGAGGTCCGTCCGGATATCGCCCGCCGCCAGAAAACCATTCTTGTCCGCGCCAATGTCCACAAACGCGGCGTTCATGCCCGAAAGCACGTTTTCGACGCGGCCAAGATAGATATTCCCCGTCAGGTTTTCGGAGCCGGGCCTCTCGCAGTACAGCTCGCACAGCCGGTCATCCTCAATGACCGCCATCCGCGTCTGGTCCATCACGCGCTCTATGAGCAGCGTCTGCGTCATCTGCATTTTCAGTCCTCCGCTACAGCGTCATCAGCGGCGCTGGTTCTCCGTCCGGGCCCTTGCCGAGCAGCATGAGCCGGTGGATCCGCGCCTGGGGCGCTTCGACGCCTGCCATATCCGCCAGCAGGGCAATCAATAGCTCCGGCTTAATGGAATCTCGTTCCGTCAGCATGAGCCTCGCTTCAAAACCATCCGACGTCGGTTTTAAATCAATCACCAACGGTCTTGCGTCGATCTCCTTTTCGCCGGACTTGGTCTTTTTCGTCGCAGGCACATGCTCCATGGCCAAAAAGGCGGGAATCTGGTCGACGACCACGATGGCGCTCTCGCCCGCAAGCTGCACGCGGTAGTCCGCCATGGCGACCAGGGCCATGGGCGCGGCGTGCCTGTCGTCGATCATGCGCACCTCCAACACGGGCAGGTCCGCGGGCAGCGCCGCGCGGATGGCCTCCTCCGTCCGCTTTCGCCCCATGGGCGCGCTGAGCTTGATATCGATGATCTCATATTCGCTGGTCCAGCCCAGCGCCAGGGCCGAGCCGAAGGACATCACCGGATGGGGGTTGAAGCCCTGGGTATAGGCGATGGGCAGGCCTGTGCGGTTCACGGCGCGCTGAAAGAAGCGCTGCAAATCCAGGTGGGATATGAACCGCAGGCGGGGCTGCTTTCCGAAGCGGATCAAGGCTCTCATATACGCAACTCCTCTGAAATATGTGAATCAACGGCCTTCACACGCGCCGGGATAGCGCTTTACGCCGCAACCGGTGCAGCCCTTGCGACAATCCGGTGTACATTCCGCGCGCCGGGCCCTCTCCCATTCCCGCAGCAGGTAGGCCTTTGTCACGCCGCAGTCCAGGTGGTCCCAGGGAAAAATCTCGTCCGTGTCGCGCTCCCGGGTGGCGTAAAACCCCGGATCGATGCCCGTCTCCTCAAACGCCCTGAGCCATAAATCGTATCTGAACTGGTCGCTCCAGCCATCAAAGCGGCAGCCGAGCCGCCACGCGCGCTCCAGCGCCTCTGCAAGCCGCCTGTCGCCCCGGGCGAACACGGCCTCGATGAAGCTGACATCCGGCGCATGGTACTTGAAATCCACGCCCTTGACCCGGCTGAGGGCCTGCCGGAGCAGCTGCTGGCGATGCACGACGGTCTCATAGTCCAGCTGGCCGGACCACTGGAAGGGGGTGTCGTTCTTGGGCACGAAAACGGAGGCGCTGACCGTGATGCGCAGTCCGGGCGCGCGGCGCTCCTTGGGGACGGAGAAATAGCAGCGCCGCACCTTTTCCGCGAGGTCCGCGATGCCCAGCGCGTCCTCGTCCGTCTCCGTGGGCAGTCCCAGCATGAAATACAGCTTCACGGCGGACCACCCCTGTTCAAAGGCGTCGGTTACGGAGCGCATCAAATCCTCCTCCGTGACGCCCTTGTTGATCACGTCCCGCAGGCGCTGGGTGCCCGCTTCGGGGGCCAGCGTCAGCGCGGTCTTGCGCACCTTCTGGGTTTCCTTAAGAGTATCGGTCAGCACCGTGTCGATGCGCTGGGACGGCAGCGAGATCTTGACCCTGCGGGCGGCGAACTTCTCCACCATTTGGTGGGCCAGCTCCGGCAGGCAGGAATAATCGCCGCTGGAAAGGCTCATCAGTGAAATTTCATCGTAGCCTGTGGCGCTGACAAGGTCCTCCGCCATCGACATGAGATTATTGATGCTCCGCTCCCGCACGGGGCGGTAAATCATGCCCGCCTGGCAAAAGCGACAGCCCCGGGTGCAGCCCCGGAAGATTTCCAGCATGATGCGGTTGTGTATGATTTCGCCGTAGGGCACGATGAGCTTATCCGGGTAGACGGCGTCGTCCAGGCTGTTTACCATGGCCTTGCGGACCACTTCCGGCGCGCCGCTGCCCGGCTTGGGCGTCACGCCTCTGACGGTCCCGTCGGGATTGTACTGAACGTCGTACAGCGAGGGCACATAGATGCCGGGAATCTGCGCGGCCATCTTCAGGTAATCCTCCCGGGGCCGCCCGGAGGCCTTCCACCATTTGTACACATCGATGGTTTGCAGGGTCTCCTCCTCGCCGTCGCCCAGGGCGATCAGATCCACGAAGGGGGCCAGCGGCTCCGGGTTGAAGGCGCAGGGGCCGCCGCAGATCACGAAGGGGCCTTCCCTGCGGTCCTCCCGGCGCAGCGGTATGCCGGCCAGATCCAGTGCCTCGAGGATATTCGTAAAGCTCATCTCGTATTGCAGCGTGATGCCCAGCAGGTCAAACTCCCGGACAGGTGTGCGCGATTCCAGCGAAAAGAGAGGGATTCCGTCGCGGCGCATCAGCTCCGCCATGTCTACCCACGGGGAAAACACGCGCTCGCACCAGGCGTCCTCGCGCTTGTTGATGGCGTGGTAGAGTATCTTCATGCCCAGATGGGACATGCCCACCTCATAGGTATCGGGAAACAGGAAAGCATAGCGCACATCCACCGCGTCCGCGTCTTTCATGACGGCGTTGAATTCGCCGCCCATGTAACGAACGGGCTTCTGTACGGACATAAGCAGGTTTTCAATGCGGTCGGACAGGCTCAATGCAATTCCTCCTGTTGCGCAAACATATACCACGCTAACTTTAACACGAATCCGTCTTTTCTTCAACGGAAAAATGTTAAATGCGCATTGTTTGATATTTACAACAAAATGCAACGGGAAAACGCTTGACGCGGCGGCGCAAAGCATCTATGATACTGGCTGAATGGAGTTGAATACTTATGCAGAAAAAGCCCTTTGTCAGCCATGAGAAGCTCAAGGAGATTACCGCGAAGTACCCCACCCCCTTTCATCTGTACAATGAAGCCGGTATCCGCCAAACGGCGCGCGACGTATACGGCGCGTTTTCCTGGAACAAAGGCTTCAGGGAGTACTACGCCGTCAAGGCCTGCCCGAATCCGTTTATACTGCGGATCCTGAAGGAAGAGGGCTGCGGCGTGGACTGCGCCTCGCTCACGGAGCTGAAGCTGGCGGAGGCGCTGGGCTTCAGCGGCGATGAGATCATGTTCTCCTCCAACGAGACGCCCGCCGAGGAATACGAATACGCCCGCAAGCTGAACGCCATCATCAACCTCGACGATATTACCCATATCGACTTTCTGGCCGAACACGGCGGTTTGCCGGAGCGCATATGCCTGCGCTTCAATCCCGGAGGAGAGCTGTTGATCGGGTCGGTATACATGGGACAGCCGGACGCCTCCAAGTTCGGCATGACCCGCCAGCAGATCTTTTCCGCGGTTCAGACGCTGATGCAGCGGGGAGTCAGGCGCTTCGGGCTGCACGCGCTGCTGGCCAGCAACGCCGCGGACAACACCTACTATCCCGCCAACGCCGCCCTGCTGTTTGATTTGGCCATAGACCTGCACAGCCGGCTCGGTGCGGATATCTTTATGGTGAATCTCTCCGGAGGCGTGGGTATTCCCTATCTGCCGGAGCAGCGTATGCCGGATATCGCCCGGATCGGAGAGGCCATTCGCGAGACCTTTGAAAAGAAGATGGCCGCCGCCGGGATGGAAAATACCGTCCTCGGCACGGAGCTTGGGCGCTTCATGACCGGCCCGCACGGCTGTCTGATAGCCACGGCCATCCACAAAAAGCACATCTACAAGGAATATATCGGCCTGGACGCCTGCGCGGTGAACCTGATGCGCCCCGCTATATACGACGCCTATCATCACATCACCGTCTCAGGCAAGGAGGACGAGCTGTGCGACCACGTGTACGACGTGGTGGGCTCCCTTTGTGAAAACAACGACAAGTTCGCCATCGACCGCGCCTTGCCGCAAATCGACGACGGCGATCTGGTAATCATCCACGATACCGGCGCCCACGGCTTTTCCATGGGCTACAATTACAACGGCAAGCTCAAGAGCGCGGAGCTGCTTTTGCACCCGGACGGCAGCTTTTCCATGATCCGCCGCGCGGAGACGCCCCGGGACTATTTCGCCACCTTTGATTTTTGCGATATCCTGAAGGGCGTGCTTTGAAGTTCCTATAAAAAAGACCGAAGTCTGCACGGACTTCGGTCTTTTTTTATAGACCGTCTGTACCTGCCAGCTTCCGCATACGCTTCAAAATCCTGTTTTCCATGCGCGAGACCTGCACCTGGGATATGCCCATGTCCCTGGCGATCTGCGTCTGGGTATGCGCCTTGAAATAGCGCCGAAGGATCAGCATACGCTCCTCGGGCGCAAGGTCCCTGAGCAGCTTGGAAAGCGTCAGCCGCTTGTCCACATTCGACATGCTTTCCGTACCCAGCACGTCCATCAGCCTGGTTTCTCCGCCGTGTCCGACGGGCTCGTTCAGCGAACGGACCTGCACGCGGCTGTTCATAGCCAGCACCACGTCCCCGCTGTCCATGTCCAGCCCTTCGGCCACCTCTTCCACACTGGGCCTGCGGCCGTGTTGGATCTCAAACATCTGTTCAAACGCCTCGACGCGGCGGGCGCGTTCCTGGATGGTGCGTGAGATGTGAATGGGCCCGTCGTCGCGCAGGTACCTCCGAATCTCTCCCATGATGACCGGCACGGCATAGGTAGAGAACCGCACGCTGTAATCCGCGTCGAACCGGTCCACCGCCTTCAGAAGCCCCATGCAGCCGTATTGGAACAGGTCCTCGTAATCCACGCCCCGTCCCATGAACCGCTTGACGATGTATTTCACCAGGGCAAGGTTTTCGCAAATCACCTCTTCCCTGGCCTTCTCGTCGCCGTTGCGCGCTTGAAGCAGCTTCAGGCGTGTGCTTTGGTAATCCGCCGCGCTCAGGCCCGCCGCGGGAGCGCGCTGTCCCGCAACTGAATTTGCTTGTAGAGGCGCACGGTGGTGCCCCGACCCGGCGCGCTATGTACGACCACGCGGTCCATGAAGCTCTCCATCACGGTAAAACCCATGCCGGAGCGCTCCTCGTCAGGGCAGGTGGTGAAGAATGGCTGTCTGGCGCGGTCCACATCGGCGATGCCGCGTCCCCGGTCCATGATATCGATTTGCACCATTCCTTCGCTGTCGTAGCCCGCGCGCAGCCGCACCATGCCGGCTGCTTCGGGATAGCCGTGTATGATGGCATTGGTCACCGCCTCGGAAACCGCCGTCTTGACATCGGCAAGCTCCTCCAGCGTCGGGTCCAACGGCAGCATAAAGCCGCTGACGGCAAGGCGCGCGAAGGCTTCGTTTTCCGATATGGCGGGGAAATCCAGCCGCATTTCATTGATCCAGTTCATGATGCTTCTCCCTTTCTCAGGCCAGCCGTTCCACCAGCTGGTAAAGCCCTGCCATTTGGAATATCTTGTCAATGCGCTCATCCGGGCCGAATACCGCCACGCTGCCACCCCGGCGCGCCATCAGCTTATAGCGCCCAATCACCAGCCCTATACCGCTGCTGTCCATGAATTTCAGATCGTTCAGGTCAAAGATCAGCCTGCGCGCCGCGGAATCGGCAATCAGCGCGTCCACCTCCCGGCGGATGCAGGCCGCGGCACTGTGGTCCAGCTCGCCCGTCAGGCGGACGATCAGCGCGTTTTTCTTTTTCTCATAGATAAGCATGGAATTACCTCCTGATTTACAGGGTGTAATTCCATGCCGGTTCTGTCGTATCCTTTATCGAAGCGGGACTGTTTATGCCGATTTTTGTGTTTCGTTCGACAGCGCTCTGTCAAGGATGGCCGTCGCTTCCTCGCCCGTCAGCGCCTCCGCCTTTATCAGCGTCTCGGAGAGCGCCATGAGTGCCCCGATATGCGCCTGAAGCAGCGATCGCGTTTGGGCGTAAAGTCCATCCAACAGCTCCTCGCACTGCTTTGCCGCACCCTGCTGCGCGCCGCACCGCTGGCTCAGGGCCTTGAGGGAGACCGCGGGCGCGCCGGCCATGCCCAGCTCCGTGACCATGGCGGCGGCCAGATCGGTGGCCCGGGCGATGTCGCTGGACGCGCCGGCTGTCAGCGCGTCGTCGCCAAAGCACAGCTGCTCCGCCGCGCGCCCCGCCAGCAGCACGCAGATTTGCCGCTCCATATCCCGCTTTGTGACCATCACCCGTTCCGCCGGGATGCAGAGATTATAGCCCGCCGCGCCGCGCCCCGCGGGCAATATGCTGACCCGCGCCAGGCGGTTTTCAGGCGACAGCAGCCTGCTGGCCAGCGCATGACCTGATTCATGCGCAGCAATGCTGCGGCGTTCGGCCATGGTGGCGGTGATCCGCCTGTCCGCGCCCGCCACTGTCTTGAAGAAGGCCGTCTCCAAGTCCCTTTTGCCGATGCCGCCGTCATCGCGCATGGCCGCCAGCATAGCCGCCTCGTTGAGCAGGCTCTCCAGGGACGCGCCGGAAAAGCTGACCGTGCGCGCCGCCAGCTCCTCCAGATTCACGTCCGGCTCGAAGCGCTTGTTTTCGCCGTGCAGCTTTAAAATGCACAGCCGCTGAGCCCTGTCGGGCAGCCCAACCTCGATTTGACGGTCGAAGCGGCCCGGGCGCAGCAGCGCCGGGTCCAGCGCTTCGAGGCGGTTGGTCGCCGCGAGTACGATCACGCCGTCCGCGGTGTAAAAGCCGGACATTTCGCTCAGCAGCGCGTTCAGAGTCTGGTCGCGCTCGTCGGAGGAGGCGTCGTCGCGCCGCCTGCCCAGGGCGTCGATTTCATCGATAAACACGACGCAGCGCCCTGCCTTCCGCGCCTTTTTGAACAGCTCGCGCACGCGACCCGCGCCGACGCCCACGTATTTTTCCACAAAATCAGAGCCGGACAGCGCGAAGAACGGCACCCCGGCCTCCCCGGCCAGCGCCCGCGCCAGCAGCGTCTTTCCCGTGCCCGGCGGGCCGTACAGCAATACGCCCCGGGGCATTCGCGCGCCATAGCGCGCGTACTTTGAGGGCTGTCTGAGGTAATCCTTTAGCTCCATCAGGCTTTCTATCGCCTGTTCATTGGCAGCGACATTTGAAAAATTACAGCTTTGCCGCTGCGCGGCTGTGATGGCGCCCCGAACCGCACCGACCGCATGGGCGCGCCCGGAACGGGAGCGCAGCGCCGTCGAGGCGATTACGCCGCCCAACGCCGCGAAGACCAGAATTTGGGCGATCAGGGCGCGCTGCGTCGCGGCGCTTTCGATGGTAAATGAAAGCAGCGTGCCGCCGAAGGCCAGCGCGATGGCCAGCGATGTCAAAATAGCACTTGTTCTCTTCAAGCCCCTCACTCCATTTTTCAATGAAATCCATACATGTGAAGGCATCCTTGCCTGCGCGTACAGTATATATAGAGGCGCGCAAAAAGTCCAGCGTCATCTTTTGGAACGCATGTCTATTTTCACCTGAATTGGGAAAGCATAGAGCGCGGACGCATCCGGGCCAACGGGAGAAAATCGGGAGGGTATGACATGAAAAAGACGCTGCTGCGCGCGCTGGGCGCGATCATATGCATCGCCCTCGCGGCGCTGATCTGGAAGCTCGACATTCCCGGCTGGAAGAAACTGGATATCACCCGAATCACCGAAATGCCGGGCACGACCGTGGTTTTCGATGGGCGGGATACGCCCGCTGGGGCGCTGCAAAGCGGCGAAAGGCGCGTATGGATATCGATTGATGAAGTGCCGGAGCATGTTCAGAACGCCTTTATCGCGGCGGAGGATTTGCGTTTCTACCGCCATCATGGCGTCGATTTCAGGCGGCTGCTGGGAGCGCTGTGGCAGGATATACGCACATTCAGCTATGCCCAGGGCGGTTCCACGATCACGCAGCAGCTGATCAAGCTGACGCACCTGAGCCAGACAAAAACCATCTCCCGCAAGGCGCAGGAGATCGTGCTGGCGCTTCAGCTGGAGCGCGTCATGGACAAGAGGCAGATCCTCGAGGCCTACCTGAACGCGGTGTACTTCGGCCACGGCGCGTATGGCGTCGAGGCGGCTTCAAACGTGTACTTTGAAAAGTCCGCTTCGGAATTGACGCTGGCGGAGGGCGCGCTGCTGGCGGGCATCATCAAGTCTCCCTCCAGCTATGCGCCTCATATCAACGCCGATAAATCCATCTTGCGGCGCAACAGCATCCTGCGGACGATGGCCGAAAACGGCATGATCAGCGAAGAAGAGCGCGATGCAGCCCAGTCGGAAGCGTTGCGCCTGGCCGCGTCGGACGGCGAAGATACGCGTTTTGCCTGGTACATGGACGCCGTTTTGGATGAGGCGGTGGATGCGCTGGGCGTTTCCGCGGACGAGGTCATCTCCGGCGGATATCAGATCTATACGAACCTCGACCCCGCTATGCAGCAGGCGGCCGAAGAGCTGTTCCGGGACGACGCA
Organism: Clostridia bacterium; assembly: GCA_017459565.1. GTDB lineage: Bacteria > Bacillota > Clostridia > Christensenellales > Aristaeellaceae > UBA2862. The sequence continues at coordinate 22,576 of JAFUCP010000014.1, forward strand.
CACTTCCCGGCCCCCGCGGCGGACGGCACGCCGGTACAGGCGGCGCTGGTGGCGCTTGACACGCACAGCGGCGGCTGCGCCGCCCTTGTAGGCGGCAGGAGCTATGACGTAATGCGCGGCCTGAACCGCGCCACACAGATGCTTCGACAGCCCGGCTCCGCTTTCAAGCCGGTTTCCACCTATGCGGCTGCCATCGACGCCTATGGCTATGTGCCCGCCTCCATCGTGGACGACACGCCCAGAACCTTTGCTGGCGGCTATGCGCCGCAAAACGCGGGTGGCAACAGTTATGGACCGGTCACGCTTAGGCAGGCGCTTTCCCGCTCGCTGAACATTGCCACCGTAGCCCTGGCGGATGAAATCGGCACGCCCGCGCTCAGGACCTACGCCGCCCGCTTCGGCCTGCCCCTGGCGGCGGAGGACGTGAACCTGTCCCTGGCGCTGGGCAGCCTCACCTACGGGGTCTCCCCCGCCCGGCTTGGCGCAGCCTATTGCGCGCTGGCCAACGGCGGCATACAGGTAGCGCCCCACACGATTCGCGTAATACTGGACGCGGACGGCCGGGAGGTCTACCGCGCCGGCGACGATGAGATGCGCGCCGTCAGTGATGAGACCGCTTATATGATTACGGACATGCTCAAGACCGCTGCCACCAGCGGCAGCGCAAAGGCGCTTTCTGCCTGCGGGATGCCGGTGGCCGGAAAGACCGGCACCGTTTCGGACAGTGCCGGCACGCGGGACATCTGGACGGTGGCTTACACGCCCCAGCTGGCGGTGGCGGCATGGATGGGTTTCGACCAGCCGGATTCAAACCACAGCCTCCCCGCCTCTGAAGGCGGCAGCGGCTACCCCGCGCGGCTTGATGCCGCGTTTCTGAAAAGCGTTTCCGGCCTGCTGGACGGCGGGGATTTTGAGCGCCCCGTGGGGGTCAGGACGGCGCTGTTGGACGCGCTTGCGCTGGAGGAAGAGAAAGCCGTGCTTCTCAGCACGGACAGGACGCCGGCGGAATACACCGCGCAGGAGCTGTTCCACGTCGATGCTATGCCGGACCGCTTTTCGCAAAACTGGACGGTTCCCGTCGCGGTGGAGGATTTCAGGCTGCTGTCTCAGCCGGGTGAAATGCCGGTACTCGCCTTTACGGCTCAGGAAGCCGGCGTGGAATACGCGATTGTGCGCACCGTCGACGGCAAAGCCCTGGAGCTGGCGGCGCTGCGGGGAGAGGCAGGTCAGGAGCTGCGCTTTGCGGACGACACCTGCGATCTTTCCAGGCCCGCGCAGTACGCGCTGATTCCCCGCAACGCGCTGCTGCATGAGCGCGGCGAGCTGCTGGCAGGGCCTGAAAGCGCGCCGGTCCGATACGTGCCCGGCGGGCTTTTAAACGCAATATTGGGCGTCGGCGAGGCCGAAGCCACGCCAACGCCCGCGGAAATTGAATTTGACCCGGATCAGTCGCTTTTCGGCTGACCGGCGCAGAGCAGCTCCGGCTCCCTTTCCGGGGCTGCCTCGGGAAGAAAGGCCAGTTTGTCCGCCTCGTTGATGACGCGGACCCTGTCGCCCAAACGAATCCTGCCTGTGAGGATCTCTTCGCTGAGAGCGTCCTCCACCATGCGCTGTATCGCCCGGCGAAGGGGGCGCGCGCCGTATTGCAGGTCGTAGCCGGAGCGGCTGATGAGGTTCAGCGCGGATTCATCCACATCCAACTCGATTCCTCGCTCCGCGAGGCGACGGCAGACCTGGCCCAGCAGCAGCCGGGCAATGGCGTCTATCTCACGCTGCTCCAGCGCGTGGAAAACGATGATCTCATCCACGCGGTTCAAGAATTCCGGACGAAAGATGGTCTTGACCTCGCCCATGATGTTATCCTTCATGGCCTCATAGCTGCGTTCGCCGTCTTCCGCGCCGCCAAAACCCATGCTGCGCTGCCGCTTGAGCGTGTGCGCGCCGGCATTGCTGGTCATCACGATCACGGTATTTTTGAAGTCCACCACACGGCCCTGGCCATCGGTGAGCCTGCCGTCCTCCATGATTTGCAGCAGGATGTTGAACACATCCGGGTGCGCCTTCTCCACCTCGTCCAGAAGGATCACGGCATAGGGCTTGCGGCGCACCTTTTCTGTCAGCTGGCCGCCCTCCTCGTGTCCCACGTAGCCGGGCGGCGAACCGATCATGCGGGAAACGGAGTGCTTCTCCATGTACTCCGACATGTCGACACGAATCATATTGTCCTCGTCGCCGAACAGTGCTTCGGCCAGCGCCTTGCACAGCTCCGTCTTGCCTACGCCGGTGGGCCCCAGGAAAATGAAGGAGCCAATGGGGCGGTTGGGGTCCTTCAGTCCCGCCCGGGCGCGGCGGATGGCCCGCGACACGGAGCTGACCGCCTCCTCCTGGCCGATGACCCGCTCATGCAGTATGCCCTCCAGGTTCACAAGCCGCTTGGATTCATCCTCTGTGATCCTGGAGACGGGTATACCCGTCCAGGCACCCACGATCTGGGCGACCTCCTCTTCGCCGACATTTTCGACATTGGCATTGCGGCTCTGCTCCCACGCGCTTCTGCGCTGGGCCATTTCATTTTGCAGCGCCTTTTTGCGGTCACGCAGGTTTGCGGCCTTTTCGAAGTCCTCAAGGGCGACGGCCTCCTCCGTCTCCTTGTTCAGCGCTTCAAGGCGCGCCTGCTGCTGCTTCATGTCCGGCGGCGCGGTGAAGGCCTTGATACGCACCCGGGAGGCGGCCTCGTCAATCAGGTCGATGGCCTTGTCGGGCAGACTCCGGTCCGGAATATAGCGATCAGAGAGATAGACGGCGGCGACAATCGCCTCGTCCGTGATGCGCACACGGTGATGGGCCTCATAGCGGTCCCGCAGACCCTTGAGAATTTCGATGGATTCCTCCCGCGTGGGCTCGCCGACGTTCACGGGCTGGAAGCGCCGCTCCAGCGCGGAATCCTTTTCGATGTGCTTGTGGTACTCGTTCAGCGTGGTCGCTCCGATGCACTGCATCTCCCCGCGGGCCAGCGCCGGCTTGAGGATATTCGCCGCGTCGATGGCGCCTTCGGATGCGCCCGCGCCGCAGATGGTATGCAGCTCGTCTATGAACAGTATGATGTTCCCGGCCTTTTTGATCTCGCCCATGGCGTTCTTGAGGCGTTCCTCAAATTCGCCGCGGTACTTCGCGCCCGCAAGCATACTGGCAAGGTCAAGGGAAACCACGCGCTTGCCCCGCAGGATCTCCGGAATATTGCCCTCGACGATCAGCTGGGCCAGCCCCTCCACGATGGCAGATTTGCCTACGCCCGGCTCTCCGATCAGCACGGGGTTGTTCTTGCGCCGCCGGGAGAGTATCTGCACGATGCGCTCGGTTTCGTTTGCCCGTCCCACCACGGGGTCCAGTTCGCCGTTTCGGGCCAGGTTTGTCAAATCGTGTGAAAACTGGTTCAGCGTGGGCGTATCGACGTTTGCCGCGTCGTGACCCGCGGGGGCGTCATCCTCCGCGCCGGTGAGTATGCGCAAAAGCTCTTCCCTGGCTTTGGAAAGATCCATGCCCATCTTGATCAGCACATGGGCGGCAACGCCCTCCCGTTCGCGCATCAGCGCCAGCAGGATATGCTCTGTGCTGACATAGTTCTGCTTCAGCTCCCGGGCCTCGCGCACGCTCTGCTCCAGCACCTTTTTGGTTCTGGGCGTATAGACCAGCTGCTTGCCGGAGACATCATCCTCTCCGCGCCCGAGGATCTGCACGATCTCGGCGCGGGCATTGTCCAGCGTAATGCCCTGCAGCACGGAGCGCGCCCCGCCGGGCTCTGTCAGCACGCCCAGCAGCAAATGCTCCGTGCCCACATAGGTGCGGCCCAGCTGGGCGGCTTCGCTTTGAGCCGCCAGCAACGCGCGCTGTCCGCGTTCCGTGAATTTCGCGTAATATGCCATTGATTTCCTCCGTTTCAGGAAAATATACATCGTCAGAAGCCAGCGCCGGCTATGAAGGGAAGGATGCCCTATTCGGCCACCAGCGCCTGTAGCTCTTCCCGCAGCAGCCGGGCCCGCAGGATTTCGGATTCCCTGGGGCTGATCAGCTTGCCTGCGCGCACGCCCAGAGATCCCGGCTGAACATCCATCATCAGCATGTCAAGCCCCGGCAGAGGCGCGTGCAGATAGCCCATGCTGGCGGCATAGCGAATGTCCGAATAGCGGCGCATGAACTCCTTGGCCGTCATCAGCCGCGCATACATCAATTCTCCCCAAGAGCGCATGAGCCTATCCTGCAATTGAAGCATATCCTTTTTTTCCGCGTTTTCGCGCATACTGCGCTCATGCTCCACGATTTGGTTTGTGGCGGCAGAGAGCGCGCGTATGACATCCTCCTCGCTGCGCCCCAGCGTGGCCTGGTTGGAAAGCTGATACAGGTCACCCTGTGCCTCGCTGCCCTCGCCGTACAGGCCGCGGATGGTCAGCCCCAGCTTTGCCACGGTCTGCATCACGGCGCCCGTCTGTCCGCCGCCGGAGATGGCGGGCAGGTGCAGTATCACGCTGGCGCGCATACCGGTGCCCGTGTTGGCAGGGCAGGCGGTCAAATAGCCCCATTGATGGTCAAAGGCGAAGGGATAGCGCGCCTCCATCGCTTCGTCCAGCTTGTAAGCCATCTCCGCGGAGCGTTCCAGCTGCAATCCCGGAAGCAGACCCTGGAAGCGGACGTGATCCTCTTCGTTGAGCATCACCGTCACCGTGCCTGCCGAGGACACCATGGCCGCAGAGCGGTTCACATATTTGAGCAGATCGTAGCTGATCAGGTGATGCTCCACCAGCCGGGAGCGCGCGTCTTCCTCCAGCTCGCTCATGCGAAGCATCGTAAAGGCCGCGCCGTTTTCCGTCTTGAACACGGCGTCCGCGGTGCGCTCGATCACTTCCTCGGAATACTCCGGCGTCAGCTTTGGCGAAAAGGGCAGGTCCTCATAGTTTCTGGACAGTCGAACGCGGCTGGAGATGACCACATCCTGTTCGGGCGCGAGAACATACTCATACATCTTCGTTCGCCTCCCTTGCGGAATCGTTTTCAAGCCGCTCCGGCGGTTTGACCTTTATGTCCGTCTCTTTGCGCTCCAGCTGAATGGTCAGCGCCCGTATGGCGTCGCGCAGTTTGGCCGCCTGCTCATACTCCTCGTCGGCGACGGCTTTTTTTAACTTTTGGCGCAGCCGGTCTATGTTCATGCGAATGGATGTGCCGCTGTGGACGCCGCCCGGCACGCGCCCGGCGTGCTGGGTATTGCCGTGAACCCGCTGGAGCAGCGCCGTCATGGGCGCCCTGAAGGCCTCGTAGCAGTGGGCGCAGCCCAGCATACCGCACTTTTGGAATTCAAGATAGGTCATGCCGCACTGCTCACAGACATAGCCCTCAAACTGGGCGTCCTGTCGCGCCTTTTCCTCTGCGCTCTTGTCCTCAAGGATGCTGTTGAGGATGCCCGCAAGATTGGAAAAGTCGATGCCCGGCAGCTGCTTTTGATGCTTTGCCATGCAGGTCGGGCAAAGATTGCGTTCCACGCGGTCTCCGTTTATAATCGTCATCAGGTGAAATTTCGCGGGACGAATTCCGCAATCCTCACACATCATCGCGCTCTTCCTCCTCATGGTTTCTGAATACCTGGATCAGCAGATTTCTGAACACCGCCGCCCGCAGCACATCCTTGGCGCTGACGGGCAGCGCCAGCGCGTTCCGGGACACCGCCGCGCGCATCAGGGCAGCCTCCCGCGCCGTGACAAGATTGTGCTCCAGCAGGTTGGATATGATCGCAAAGCACGTATCCTCGTCCACGGAATTGCCGATTCTGTTGAGCAGCATGTCCAATAGATTGGTCTCTCCGTGGGACTCAATGCGAACGATGCGTACATATCCCCCGCCGCCCCGCCTGGATTCGATGATGTAGCCGTGATCCACCGAAAAGCGGGTGGCCAGCACATAGTTGATTTGTGAAGGCGCGCAGCCGAAATGCTGAGCAAGTTCGTTGCGCCTAAGATCGACGTGCGCGTCCTCGCGCATCAATTCCTTTATGAATTGCTCGATGCTGTCGCTGAGCTGTGCCATATATCCACCTTCTTATTGACCATCTTTGACTATTATATAGCATGTCGGGCAAAATTGCAAGCGGATTTGAAAAATAAATGCGTCCGGCTTCAAAAACAGCGCCGGCAAGGGCGCTGTTTTTGAAGCCGCAAGGCTGCGGTCTGCTTATTAGAGTTCGCGCAGCAGCGCCAGCATCACCCGGGCGGAGTTTTCAGCCGCAATGGGTAGGAATTTATAAAACTCAATGTGGTGTTCGCCGTCGGTGCTGTCCGAAATGGCTCGGATCACCGCGCACTTGACGCCGTTGCCATGGCAGACATGGGCAATCGCGCCGCCCTCCATTTCGCAGGCCTCGGCCCCGAACAGGCGCACAATGCGCGCCTTGGTCTCCGAGTCGCTGACGAATTGGTCTCCGGAGGCGATTTTCGCGGGAAGCGCCCGGATGTTCTCGCCTTTGGCCGCACGCAGTATGGCGGCAGCGATATCCGCGTCGCAGGGAAAGGTATCCCCGTCGATTTCATTGAAATACCCCGGAGCGTCGCCCACGGCGGTGGTATCAAAATCGTGTTCCACGACGCCCGTGCCCACCGCGATATCGCCGATATCCAGCCGTGGAGAGAGGCTTCCCGCCACGCCGGAGTTGACTACCAGCCACGGATTATAGCGCATGATCATGGCCTGCGTACACATGGCGGCGTTGACCTTGCCGACACCCGCCATGCCGATGACCACTTTCTTTCCCATCAGCTTACCCGCTGTGAACACAAGGCGACCTATCTTCTCAGTTGCCGCGTCCGTCATGCTGGATTTCAGCTTTTCGGCCTCTATATCCAGCGCACAAATGATCCCAATCATTGTTATTCTCCCCGTATTCTTATTTCACAAGCAGCACCGAGGCCTGGGCGGAGATGCCCAAGCCCTCTCCCTCGAAGCCCATATGCTCTGTGGTGGTGGCCTTGACGTTGACCCGCCCCTCCGGCAACTTGAGTCCCATCGCGATCCTCGACCTCATCTTCGGCATATAAGCGGCCAGCTTCGGCCTTTGGGCCACGATGGTGATATCGGCGTTGCCCACGCGGTACCCTTCTTTGGCAACGAGGGCCATCACGGTTTCCAGCAGCTTCATCGAATCCGCTCCCTCATAGCGGGGATCGTTATCCGGAAAGTGCCGTCCGATATCGCCCATTCCCAGCGCGCCCAGGATGGCGTCCATCAGCGCGTGGACCGCTACGTCCGCGTCGGAGTGGCCGTCCAGTCCCCGGTCCCATTCTATTTCCACGCCGCACAGCACCAGCCTGCGGTTTTCCGCAAGCCGATGGGCGTCATAGCCCTGGCCCACGCGAATGTCTGCTCCGCATACGGCGTTCAAGGCGTCAAAATCTGCCTTCGTGGTCAATTTGCGATTCTCCTGAGCGCCTTCGGCTGTGACGAGGCGTACATTGCCATAGTAGTGTTCAAACAGCATGGCGTCGTCCGTGACGGACAGCCCTTCCGCTTGCGCGCGCCTGTGCGCATCGAGGATGCGCGCAAAGTCAAAGGTCTGGGGCGTTTGCACCGCGCGCAGGCTGGACCGGTCCAGAGAAAGGACACTGCCGTCCCCGGCGATCTGCTTGACGGTGTCCACCACCGGGGTGCAAATGACGCCGCTGCCGTATTCGCGGGCGGATTCAATCGTGGCCCTGATGATGCCTTGCGTGACAAACGGCCTGGCTGCGTCGTGAATGGCCACGATGTCGACGCCCTCAGGCAGGGCGCGCAATCCGTTGTATACCGATTCACGCCGGGTTTGTCCGCCGATGGCGATGCCGCGAATCAGCGGAAAGGGGCCTTCCCGCGCGACGAGCCCGGCATAGACAGCTTCGTCGCGGTCGGACAGCACCAGCACCGCCCCGTCAAAGCAGCCGCTGCACTCAAGGGCGTCCAGGCAGCGGGAAAGCACCGCCCGACCGCGAATGGGATAAAACACCTTGTTCTGCTCAAGCCCGGAGCGCGTGCCCCGGCCAGCCGCGACAATCACAGCCCAGCAGCTCATGTCTTTGCGCGGTACATGGATGCCGCGTCCTGCTTGGCAGCGTGTTCGGCGATGGACAGGATCTCATATTCGCTGTACTTGTCGCCAAAGCGGATGCCCAGCACATCGCCCACCCGAACGTCCGTGCCCGGCTTGCCTTCCTTCCCGTTGACAGTGACATGTCCCGTGGAGCAGGCGTCGTTAGCCACGCTGCGCCGCTTGATGATCCTGGAAATCTTCAAAAACTTGTCCAAGCGGATGGATGTAGGCGCGACATGCTCCACAGGCTTTTTTGCTTCCATAGCTTTTCTGCTCATAACGATATCATCCTTTAGCCTTATAGCTCCGAGGGCACATTCGTTCCAACCGGCACGATTGCAGTGAATCGCAGCGGCTTTCGGGAGAAAGGTTTTAATGGACTGCAACAGGGCGCCCCGTGGGAGCGCCCTGTTGCAGCTTCGTTCCAATAAATCAGAACTGATCCTTGAAGCCCTTGCCGGCTTTGAAGGAAGGGGTCTTCTTAGCGGGAATCTCGATGGTTTCGCCGGTGGAGGGCTTGCGGCCGGTACGGGCGGCGCGCTCCTTGATTTCAAAAGTGCCAAAGCCCATCAGCTGCACCTTGTCGCCGGCCTTGAGGGCCTCGGTAACGGTATCGGTGAAAGCGGTCAGTGCGGCCTCGGCCTGCTTCTTGCTCAGCTCGGACTTTTCTGCCATCTTGGCAATCAGGGTTGCCTTGTTCATGATCATTACACCTCCAGATATTGTAAGCACATTGAGCACAACAAATCATTGTCATTGAGCGCAATATATGATTTAATTCGATACGTCCTTTTTGTTTTCCTGCTTATTTGCGCGTCTCATCACAATTTTACTAAATCCCAATATTCTCTCAACTTTTCAGACCCCAGCGCCGCCAGCTTCACATCTTTTTGGAGCAATTCGCCCTCCAGAGCTTCGAACCTGTCGATAAAGCGGTTCACCGCGCCGTTGAGCGCGATTTCGGGATCAATGCCCATGAGCCGCGCAAGTCCCGCTATGTCCATTAAAAGCTCTCCGAGAACGGCCTCCCCGTTTCCACCCTCATTGCCAAGCGCATTTATGCGATTGGCGAAGCGCCGCGCCACATCCTGTGCCCTATGGTCGCACAGGCCGGCATCCGCGCTGCGCTTGAGAACCTTTACGGCTCTGAGCGTCGCAGGCAGCGTGCGCGTGACGGAGCGGAGGGCCTCGGAGTGGGTCTTGAGCCCGCGCTCCGCCATCTTGTTCCTGCTCCACAGATCCATGACCTGCTCAGCGCTCTGGGCGCTGTCCTTTCCGAATATGTGGGTGTGGCGGTGGATCATTTTCTCACAGATGGCCGTAGTGACATCAGAAATATCAAACTCCCCGTGCCGACGGGCCAGCTCCGCATGAATGGCCACCTGCAAAAGCACGTCGCCCAGCTCATCATACAGGTGGTCCGTGTCCTCCTCGTCGATGGCGTCGATCACCTCGTATGCCTCCTCAAGCATACAGGTGCGCAGCGAGGCGTGGGTCTGGGCCCGATCCCAGGGACAGCCGCCAGGCCCGCAGAGCGTGCGCATGATCTCGTTAAGATGCTCGAAATCATAGCGCTCAAGCGCCGTGATCTCCCGCGCCGCAGGAATGAGCGCGCAGGTTCGGTGGTCATAGGCCCCGGCGCGGTCCAATGCGTACAAGGGCATTGAAACCGGAGGCGCGTCCCCGGTCAACAGCCATATTTCGCACTCCTCGGGATAGACGCTCATGAGCTTCAGCTTGACCTCGGCGGCAAGCTCCCGGCTGTCCAGCTCCCGAATCAGGCAATTCTCCCTCGCGGTCACGTGGAACGCTTCCCAATCGGAAGCTTCCACGCAGCGCGTCTCTCCCCTCGCAAGGGCAAGAAGCGCTCCTTCCGCCGGAGGCCCCGCCACGACACTGATACGCGCAGGGCCCTTTCGGACCAACAGCTGCACACTGCGATCCCGCACATCCGAAACGCCGTAGACCACGTCGCCCGATTCCGCCCGGCGCAGCACGGCCTCTGCCGCCGCCGCGGCATGTTCGTCAAAGTCGTCGCAGGCATCGTATAGCGCGTCCAGAGATTCAAAGGCTAAGCCCTGCTTTTTCAGCCAATCCGCGCAGCCACAACGCTCCGTATGCAGAATCACGGCGGCGCCGCCCTTGAGTGCCTCCGCCGCCCTCAGCGTCAGCTGATCCTCCGTCCAGCCCGTGCCCACAATCGTTATATCGCCCATCCCAATCCCCCTGTCATCCTGTATTCACAGGGGGTATTATAGCATACCCGCGGCCAGCTGGCAAGAAACGGTTATTGCTCCATCTGCCGACCGATGATATTCGCGGTCGTCTCCGCCACCTTCTGGTCCACATCCGTCATTTGCAGGCCGGATTCCCGGCTCAGCAGCATGAGTCCGCCTACAATCTCTCCGTCGGCCAATATAGGCGCGATGATCTGTGCCGAATAGTTTTCCGGCCGGTCATCCACGCTGACGGGGATCATCTTCGCGCCCGCCGCCAGATTCAGCACCGTGAGCTGCCTGTTTTGCAGGATCTGGTCCGCGTCTGAACTCAGTGCCTTTTCCACATATTCCCGCTTGGCCGCTCCCGAACTGGATACGATGGCGTCCCTGTCGCTGATCAGCGCCACGTGTCCCAGCGTGCGGTACAGGGAATCGGTGTAATCCTTGGCGATGGAAGCGATTTCACCGATGGGAGAATACTTCTTCAACACCACCTCGCCGTCGTGATCGGTAAAAATCTCCAGCGGGTCTCCCTCTCTTATGCGCAAGGTGCGCCTGATCTCCTTCGGTATGACCACCC
>JAFUCP010000096.1 GCA_017459565.1 Clostridia bacterium
CCAGGCAGTACTACCGCCAGGCCGAGCAGCTGGAGGATGACGACTCATGAACGGACAGCGACAGCATGAATGGGAAGAGGAGCCGCGCGACGAGACAACGGCCGCGATCTACGGCTACAGTCACCCCGCTACCGAGCCGATCGGGCGCTGCTGCTACTGCGGCGGCGATGTATGGCCCATCGAGGATACTTACTGGGATGGCGCGGAGAATCACTACTTCACCTTCGCCTACCAGTGCTATGGCTGCGGACATATGGACGTGAGCCCTTATTTCGCCGAGAAAGAGCAAGGGGATAAATGATGCTTGGGGAGGTGCGCCGGGATGCGTGATGAAGGAATTGTGAGGGAATGGTTCGGCGCGATTCGGGCTGCATCGGATCGGGCTTTGGGCGCGCTGGCGGAAAAGCGATCGCTGGACGCCAACCAGAAAAGAAAGGCGGACCTGTTGCTGCGCCAGCTTCTGTCGGATCGGATTCCAGCGTTGGCCGCGGAGGCGGAGGGCTTCGCCGACCCGCGCGCGGAAACGCTGCGCGCAAATGTATACAGCGAGCTCATCGAGGACGCGCTGGCGGGAACCGGCGCGGGGCCGGAGGACATGGCTGTCGCCGTGTTTTTGAGCGCCTGTTCGGAGGGCGTCGGGGACGAGGAAACCTTTCAGAATCGCCTCGGCGACGCGCTGGGGTGGGAAAGCGAACCGGACGGGGAATTTGCCGCCCTGGCCCGGGAGATCCGAACAATCGCGGAACGACGGTTTTCGGCGTTCGCTGTGCGCCGAAGGGAATTGCGCGCTCCGAGGCCGGTCAGGTACGTCGAAGGACCGCCGGAGGGGCTGGATGAGTTTGAGTACATTGACTGGCAGATCACGCATTGATGCGGCGATACACGGGGGGAGCGGACATGAAACCGAAGCAGATCGTTACGGGACAGATTCTGGGCGGAATCGACGACCTGGACGCCATGCTGGCGATGCGGCCAGACGCGCTGGTGCCGCTGGATCGGCTGCCCGGGCGCGTCTGGCAGACGGGCTTTCGCGGAGAGATACTGTACCGGCCCATCCCGGATCGTGAAGTCCTGCCGGATGACGTGCTGGAGGAGCTGGTGGCATCGATTTTAACGCGCATTCACGCTGGAAAGCGCGTCGCTCTGTTCTGCACGGGCGGCCATGGCCGGACGGGATATGTGGCCGCCTGCACGCTGCATATGCTGGGCGTGACGGAGCCGATGCCGTTCCTCTGGCACAACTACAGCGCCTGCGCGGTGGAGACGGATGTGCAGATGGCTGCGGTGGAGCGTTTTTGCCGGCGGCACGCCCTGGGTGGTTGACAATGCGCAAAGGATGTGTTACCATAGGGTTGCGCCGGGCGACCGGCGCGGGACGGCATTGCAGGTTGCGGTTACTTCGTTCTCATGGTGGAATCGCGGGTTCGAATCCCGCACGCTGCTACAGCGTTCGTTTAGAGGTCAGGACGCCACCCAGTAAGATACCGCATTCGATTTTATCCGTCCCTTTTCACATCGGGTAAAGGGCGCTTGCGCCTTTTTTACCGGCGAAGCGGCATTGCAGGCAGAAGATACTTCGTCTTACAAACGGGAGGCTGCGGGTTCGAATCCCGTCCCCGCGCCGAAAGGCGCGGTGTAGCTCAAATGGAAGAGCGTCATAGAATTCTCCTGTCGTTTTTATCCGCTTCGTTTTGAGCATAGGAGCTTTGCCTTGCGCGTTCTCTCGACCATGCCGCAGGCGGGGCTCATTCTGTTTATAATGGGGAAAATGCCAGCGAAAGCGGCGCTGACGAGAGGTGTATATCATGAGCAAATTCAACAACAGGCCGAGCAATTTGACCACCAACCGCGAGGGCATGCCGGCCTATGCCATGGCGGATCGTGAAAAGCTGGTGACGCAAGTGCTGACCTCGTTCTTCAACGAGCGGAAGTTCTACGGCGACAACAGTGCCCAGATGCAGCTGACGATTCAGCGGGTGATCCGTCAGGATCCGGATTTCGTGTCTCGCCTGGCCGTATACGCCCGGCGGGAGTTCAGCATGCGCTCAGTGGCCCACGTGCTTACAGCTTACCTGGCCCATGCGCCGGAGGGCAAGCCCTTCGTCCGCAGGACCGTCCGGGGCATAACGCTGCGCGGCGACGACGTGACGGAGCTGCTGGCGTTCTATCTGTCAACCTTCGGGAAGCCCATCCCCAACGCGCTGCGAAAGGGCATCTGCGACG
>JAFUCP010000097.1 GCA_017459565.1 Clostridia bacterium
ATCGTCACCCGGAACGTCAAGGCCTATGCGGACGCGCAGCGGACAGAGTACCTGGGCACCATCCCTGCGGGCACCGCGCTGCTGGTGCGCTCCTATGACAAGTACGCGGACGTGTATGTGTACGGCAAAATCTGCTACATCGATTCCGACGCTCTGCTGCATGACGACCTTTCCTATGATTTCATCGCCACGCTGACCAAGGGCACCCGCGTGTACCAGCGCGCCGACAGCTCCGCCAAGAGCTGCAAGATCAAGAGCAAGACCTCCGTGAAGGTGTGCATGGTCTCTGGCGATTGGGCGCTGATCCAGACCACCGGCTCCAAGGGGCTGTACGGCTATGTCAAGCTCAACTCCCTGACCGATATTCGCTTCAAATAAAAAGGCTTGCCGCACGGGGGCCGTCCCATACGGGATGGGCCCCCGTTTTATAACGCGCACGCGATGTAAGCATCGCGGCGCTCATGCTATTATGGACATAGCTTATGCGCAAAGAGGCTGCTGCCATGGATGAAAGACAATACGACGCGCGGCGCGGGGCCGGCAGGATCAGGACCCTGCCCCGCTATGAGATTAACCTCGCCGCCGGGGAGTTTCCCCGTGTGCTGCTGTTGGGCAACGGCGTGCTGCGGCTGCGGGGCGGCGTGAGCTGGGAAGCGCTGCTGGAGCGCATCGCCCTGAACGACGAAATTGAGGACGAGGTGCTGCGGGAGATCCCGCTGGCCATGCGGGTGGAGGCGCTCTGCGGCGTGGACGTGGAGGGCGCGCGGCTGCGCGCGGCGGGAGAGTTCGAGCCCATCGACGCCTGCATCACCGACACGCTGCGGCGGCTGCTGCGCCTGCCCTGGGACTGCGTGCTGACCACCAACTACACCTACGAGGCCGAGGGCGTGCTGCTGAACCAGAACCGCTTCGGCAAGGAGGACCGGCGGCGCACGCTGGCCTGTATGGACGGCTCCGTCTACCGCAAGGACAACCTGCACTTTTGCTACATCATGGAGCGCAAGGGCCTTCCCCCGCTGCCCGTGTGGCACATTCACGGCGACCTGGGACGCCCCGATTCCATGATTTTGAGCTATTACAGCTATGCCAAGGCCATCTCCCGGCTGCAAAAATACAACCGGCAGCTGAAAAACGCCTTTCAGGACGCGGTTCAGGCCCGGAGGCTGGTGTCGCCCAGGAGCTGGAGCGACTGGTTCATACTGGGCGACGTGTACAGCGTGGGCTTCGGCTATGATTTTTCGGAGTTCGACCTGTGGTGGGCGGCGGAGCGCAAGTCCCGGGAGAACGCCCGGGTGGGGCGGCTGGTGGCCTATCAGGACCGGCAGCAGAAGTCCGACCCCGTGTGCGCGCTGCTGAAGTCCATCGGCGGAGAGGTCAACCGGGTGTATGACTATGCCGATTACACCGAGTTTTACCGCATCGTGATCGACGATATCGAGGACCGCTTCCGCCGGGAGCGCTATGAATCCGCCTGCGAGGGCGAAGCGGGGCGGACCCGTTCTCCGCGATAAACGCATGAAAATTCATATTTCAGTATTTTTATACATGTTTTGTGCATATTAGGTTAATTATCATGAATATCTATTGCCTTTTTTCGCATAACGCTGTATAATCAGGCCAACTTCAGCGGAGGCAACCCTCCGCGGCGCAATATTGGAGGTACATATCATGAAAAAGCTCATCGCTCTGTTGATCGCAACCCTGTTCATCCTCTCCGGCCTTTCCGCTCTGGCGGAGAACGGCACCCTGACCCTCTGCACCAACGTGGCCTTCCCGCCCTATGAGTTCTACGGCGAGGGCGACGAGCCCACCGGCATCGACATAGAGATCGCCAAGGCCGTCGCCGCCAAGCTGGGCTATGAGATCGAGGTTGTGGACATCGAGTTCGCCCAGTGCATTCCCGGCGTCCAGTCCGGCAAGTATGACTTCTCTGCCGCCGGCATGACCGTCACCGAGGAGCGCAAGGAAATGGTGCAGTTCACCGATACCTACGCCACCGGCATCCAGTCCATTATCGTGCCCGAGGATTCCGCCTTCGAAAGCATTGACGATATCGTCGAAGCCAACGGCAGCGTGAAGATCGGCGTGCAGATGGCCACCACCGGCGACCTGTACACCACCTGGGACTATGAGGACGAGGGCAAGGGCACTGTGGACCGCTACACCAACGGCGCGGCCGCCGTGCAGGCGCTGCTGGCCGGCAAGGTGGACTGCGTTGTCATCGACAACGAGCCCGCCAAGAACTTCGTCGCCCAGAACGAGGGTCTGAAGATTCTGGACACCGCCTATGCCGTTGAAGACTACGCCATGGCTTTCGCCAAGGACAGCCCCATCTATGAGGACTTCAACGCCGCTCTGGCCGAGCTGATCGCCGACGGCACCGTGCAAAGTATTATCGATACCTTCATTCCCGCGGAATAATCCATCCGCCGTTCCACTTGAAACAGGGGGGCCATCGCGCCCCCCGTTTGCGCGTTGAAAATATGTTTTATCGCCGGGCAGAAAACCAGTTTTTCCCAAGGGGGTAATCAATTGCAGACATGGATTGAAGAGCTGAAGCGACAGTTCGACCTCAACTTCATACAGCGCAACCGCTGGCGCTTCATCACCACCGGCCTGGGCAACACGCTTTTGATCACGCTGTTTTCCCTGATACTGGGCGTGATCATCGGCGTGATCATCGCCGGCGTGCGCTCCACCTACGACAAGACGGCGGACACCGCCCGCCCCAGCTTCGGCCGCAAGCTGCTGGGCTTCTTCAACGGGCTGTGCAAGGTGTACATCACCGTGCTGCGGGGCACCCCCGTGGTGGTACAGCTGATGATCATTTGCCTGGTGATCTTTTCCTGGTCGGACAACGGCGTGGCGCTGGCCTCGCTGGCCTTCGGCCTGAACTCCGGCGCCTACGTGGCGGAGATCATCCGCGGCGGCATCATGTCCATCGACAACGGCCAGTTTGAGGCCGGCCGCAGCCTGGGCTTCAATTACCTGCAAACCATGCGGCATGTGGTGCTGCCCCAGGTGATCAAAAACGTGCTGCCCAGCCTGATGAACGAATTTATCGCGCTTTTGAAGGAGACCTCCGTCGCGGGCTATGCGGCGGTGCGGGATCTGACCTACGGCGGCAACACCATCGCGGGCCAGACCTATTCCTACTTCATGCCGCTGATCACCGTGGCGCTGATCTACCTGGCGCTGGTCATGTCGCTGACATGGGTCGTGGGCCGGGTGGAAAGGAGGCTGAGAAGCAATGACCACTGACAATGTGCTGATCCGCGTGGAGGGCCTTGAAAAGCATTTCAAGGGCAATATCCACGCCCTGAACGGCGTGAGCGTGGACATTCACCGGGGCGAGGTGGTGGTGATCATCGGGCCCTCCGGCTCCGGCAAATCCACCTTCCTGCGCTGCCTGAACCTGCTGGAGATGCCCACGGCGGGAACCATCACCTTCGAGGGTGTGGATATCACCGACCCCAAGGTGAACATCAACCTGCACCGCCAGAAGATGGGCATGGTCTTTCAGCACTTCAACCTGTTCCCCAACATGACGGTGCTGAAGAACATGACCTGTGCGCCGGTAACCCTGCACAAGAAGAGCCGGGAAGCCGCGGAGGGCATGGCCAAGCAGCTGCTGGAGCGCGTGGGTCTGGCCGACCGGGCCGACGCCTATCCCAACCAGCTCTCAGGCGGCCAGAAGCAGCGCATTGCCATCGTGCGCGCGCTGTGCATGGAGCCGGATGTGATGCTGTTCGACGAGCCCACCAGCGCCCTGGACCCCGAGATGGTGGGCGAGGTGCTGGACGTGATGAAGCAGCTGGCCCGGGAGGGCATGACCATGGTGGTTGTGACCCACGAAATGGGCTTCGCCCGGGAGGTGGGCGACCGTGTAATCTTCATGGACGGCGGGCGCATCATCGAACAGGGTACGCCCGAGCAGGTCTTTGAGCATCCGCAGAACCCGAGATTGCAGGAATTCCTGGGAAAAATCCTGTGACACAAAAAACCGGCTTATGCCGGTTTTTTGTCGCAACGCTTCAATTCATCCTTCCATCCCCGCCCATCAGACGGGTCATCTCCTCGATGCGCTCCAACGGAAAGAGCGGCTGGCCCAGCGGCTCCATGGCAATGGACATCAGCTTCATGGGGTTGTCGTCCGCGGCCACGCGGTTGGCGCTGAGCTTGCCGCAGCGCACACAGCGGTGGATGATCGCCCATTCGCCGCCCCGCTTGACCCACACCGCCACGGGCTCCATGCGGCCGCCGCAGTCAGCGGCCCGGTCGCCGGGCTCCACGTCCACATGGAGGCTGGTCAGACAGTTGGGACAGTGGTTCCTGTGCCGACTGCCCGCGCCCTCCGGAACCACCTGCCGGCCGCACTGTCGGCAGGTAAAGACCTCCGCGCAGGGATGGTTCTTGTAATAACCCTTTTCAAAGGATCGTCTCTTATTCTCGCGATTCACGGGGCGCCCTCCTTCTTCGTCATCGACTCGAAGGGCGCATCTTCCCTGAGAATACGCTGTATGCTCTTTTCCGACAGGTAGTGGCGTTCCGCCAGCTCACTGGTGGTGCAGCCCGCCCGGCGCTCCTCCCGGATCCGCGCGTTGCGGCTTTGCAGCCAGGCGCGGGTCCCGCTGACAGAGCCCCAGGTGCAGCGCCGCGCGCCTTGCCTGGGAATGTAAAGCAGCTGGCCCTCCGCGTATTCCTGCACGCGGCGGAGCAGCTCGTCCGGAAGCACGTCTTCCGCCCTGATATAGCCCATGTTTTCCCTCCTGATGCCTTTACTCACGGGGAAAGCGATGGCTATCGTGCGCAAACGGTTCACATAGCCATCGCTACGCCGCCGCGGCCTCATTTCTCTTCTTCATTTCATTTGTCCTCCTCAATCGTATTGGCGAATCCCCGATCCGCACATCCATCATAGCATGGCGCGCGCGGGAAAGCAACCCTGAAAACGGCTTTATTCCTTTTTGCGCCATTTCAGCTGAAAGTCTCGCCAAATTGGTGTATAATGAAGCCCATGAAGGGAGGAACGACCATGCGCTACCGGGCCATACTCTTCGACGCGGACGAAACGCTGTTTGACTTCCAGGCAGGCAACCGCAACGCCGTCAACCGGCTGATGGATGAAATCGGCTATTTCGACCCCAATCGCTACGACCAGTACGAAACCATCAACCTGGAGTGCTGGCGGGCGCTGGAAAAGGGCATGATGACCCACGGACAGCTGCAAATTGCCCGCTTCGTCCGCTTCTTTGACCGCTACCCCGCCCAGGGCGATCCAAAGCAGGCCGCGTCTCGGTTTTTGGAGCTGCTCAGCCGGCAGAGCATCCTCCTCCCCCACGCTCTGGAGGTGGTCGAGGCCATCGCCGCACAGTTGCCCGTGGTGATCGTCACCAACGGCGCCACGCGCACCCAGAAGGGCCGCATGGCGCTCTCGCCACTGAAGGAGCTGATTTCCGGCATGGTAATTTCCCAGGAGATTGGCGTCTCCAAGCCCTCTCCCGGCATCTTTTACAAGGCTCTGGACGGTCTGGGGGTCCGCCCCCGGGATGCGCTGATGATCGGCGACGGCTTGGACAGCGACATTCGCGGGGCCAACGCCGCCGGCATCGACGCCTGCTGGTACAACCCCGCGCACCGGACGCTGCCGGAGGGCGTGCGCGCCGAATATGTGATTTCTGACATCCGCCAGTGCGTGAATATCGCGCTGGGAGACTGATTTGCCATAAACCCGGCCTATTGCCCGCCATATGCTTGACTTTTAACAGGAGGGGGCATTATAATGGTGTCAACAGCTGTGAAGGAGTAAGTAGCGCGCAATCGGGCCCACAGAGAGCCGGGCAGGGTGCAAGCCGGCGGCGACGGGCGCGTGAACATGGCTCCGGAGCTTCGGACGCGAACGGCCCTTCGGCCCTGAGCGCCCGACGTCGGCACGCCTGCCGCCACGTTACAGGCATCCAAGGCGCGATGGGCCTTCCCGTCGCGTGAAAAGGGTTGGTACCGCGCACACCGCGCCCCTGTCTCCAGGGACGCGATTTTTATTTCGAGGGGGAATGATCCATGGCAAAGCCCACTTATTACCTGACCACGCCCATCTACTATCCCAGCGGGAACATGCACATCGGCCACACCTATACCACCGTGGCCGCGGACACCATGATCCGCTTCAAGAAGATGACCGGCTATGACACCTACTTCCTGACCGGCCTGGACGAGCATGGCCAGAAGATCGAGCGCAAGGCCACCGAGGCGGGCGTGACGCCCCAGCAGTTCGTGGACAAGATCGCCGGGGAGACCCGCGAGCTGTGGAAGCTGATGAACATTCAATACGACGACTTTATCCGCACCACCGAGGACCGCCACATGCGGATCGTTCAGAAGATCTTCAAGCAGTTCTATGACCAGGGGGATATCTACAAGAGCGAATACGAGGGCCTGTATTGCACGCCCTGCGAATCCTTCTGGACGCCCACCCAGGTCAAGGACGGCAAGTGCCCGGACTGTGGCCGGCCCGTGGAGCCCATGAAGGAGGAAAGCTATTTCTTCCGCATGAGCAAGTACCAGGACTGGATGATCCAATACATCGAGGATCACCCCGATTTCATCCAGCCGCCGTCGAGAGCCAATGAGATGCTCAACAACTTCCTGCGCCCGGGCCTTCAGGATCTGTGCGTCAGCCGCACCTCCTTCAAGTGGGGCGTGCCCGTGGACTTCGACCCGGGCCACGTGGTCTACGTGTGGATCGACGCGCTTTCCAACTACATCACCGCCCTGGGCTACGGCACCGAAAACGACGCACTGTTCAAAAAATACTGGCCCGCCAATGTCCACCTGGTGGGCAAGGAGATCGTGCGCTTCCACACCATCTACTGGCCCATCATGCTCCATGCCCTGGGCCTGCCCCTGCCCAGGCAGGTGTTCGGCCACGGCTGGCTGCTCTTCGGCGAGGACAAGATGAGCAAGTCCAAGGGCAACGTGGTCTATCCCGGCCCCATCGTACAGCGCTACGGCGTGGACGCGCTGCGCTATTACCTCATGCGGGAGATGCCCTTCGGCGCGGACGGCAATTACACCAACGAGGCCTTCCTCACCCGCATGAACGCCGATCTGGTTAACGACCTGGGCAACCTGGTCAGCCGCACCGTGGCGATGATCGAAAAGTACTTTGGCGGCGCGGTGCCCGCCCCCAACGCCTATGAGGAGCCCGACCGGGCGCTGATCGGCCGCTTCGAAGCCCTGCCCGCCATCGTGGAGGCGCAGATGGACAAGCTGCAATTCTCCGTGGCGCTGGCTGAAATCTGGAAGCTGATCGGCGAGTGCAACAAGTATATTGACATTACCCAGCCCTGGGTGCTGTGCAAGAGCGAGGAAACCCTGCCGCGGCTGGCCACGGTGATGTATGTGCTGGCGGAGTGCATCCGCGCCGTCGCCGTGTATATCCAGCCCACCATGCCCTCCACCCCCGCGCGCATCTATGAGCAGCTGGGCGTCACCGACCCTGCCCTCATGTCCTGGCAGAGCGTTCAGAGCTTCGGCCACCTCAAGAGCGGCACCGTCGTCAAAAAGGGCGCGGCGCTGTTCCCCCGCGTGGATATCAAAAAGGAGCTGGAGGCCATGGCCGCCGAAAAGGACAAGGCCGAAAAGAAGGATGTGAAGGACGCCGTCAAGGCGGAAAAGAAAGACGAAAAGGCCCGGCAGAAGGACGAAAAGAAGGCCGGCGACGGCATCGCCAGCTTCGACGACTTCATGAAGATCAAGCTGATCGCGGCGAAGGTCGTCGCCTGCGAGCGCGTGGAGAAGAGCGACAAGCTGCTCAAGGAGACGCTGGACATCGGAAACGGCCAGACCAAAACCGTCTGCTCCGGCATTGCCAAATACTACGCCCCCGAGGATATGGTGGGCAAGACCGTGGTGCTGGTAAACAACTTCGCGCCCCGCAAGATGGCGGGCCAGGTTTCCGAGGGGATGCTGCTGTGCGCCGAGGACCCCGACGGCCGCGTGCGGCTTTTGACCGTGGACGGCGATGTGGCCCCGGGCAGTGAAATCGGCTAAATTCCGATTTGGAAAGGAATTATTATGCGCGCATACGAACGCTTTTTGAACTATGTACAGTATGACACCGCCTCCGACGAGAAAAGCGACACCTGCCCCAGCACGGCCAGGCAGCTGACGCTGGCCAGGGCGCTGGCGGAGGAGCTGAAAGGGCTGGGGGTCTCCGACGCCCGGGTGGATGAACACGGCTATGTGTACGCCTCCATTCCCGCCAACGCCGAAGACCGCCCCGCCATCGGGCTGATTGCCCACATGGACGTGGTAGACTGCGTGCCCAGCGCGCCGGTTAAGCCCGCCATTATCGAAGACTACGACGGCGGCCCCGTGACGCTTGCAAACGGCAGCGTGCTGGACCCCGCCGTGTTCCCGGACGTAGCCGCGGCCAGGGGCAAGCGCCTGATCGTCACCGACGGCAACACCTCCCTCGGCGCGGACGACAAGGCCGGCGTGGCGGAGATCATGACCCTGGTGGAGCGCGTCATGGCGCAGCCCGAATTGCGGCACGGCAAAATCTGCATCGGCTTTACCCCCGACGAGGAGATCGGCCGCGGCGCGGACCTTTTCGACGTGCCCGGCTTCGGCGCGGACTTCGCCTACACGGTGGACGGCGGCGCGGTGGGCGGCATCAGCTATGAAAACTTCAACGCGGCCTCAGGGCTCGTGACCGTCCACGGGCGCAGCGTCCACCCCGGCAG